>NZ_JAYMNS010000110.1:0-244 GCF_036941035.1 Candidatus Merdisoma sp. JLR.KK006
TATGGTTGACATAAAGATAGGTCTGATGCTTGAGGTAAGGTCATAGTCCGCTGAAATACTTCCTGATACGAAAAATCAGGAAAATGTGAATGTTTTACTTTTTAAATACAATAGAGAAGAGCCCTGTAAGAAAATCCAAAAGAAATATAACAAAAATAAATATACAAATGCAAAGATGTATTGAAAAAAAAGCAATTCCTCAGGGGAAATGAACTTGATTAAATCCCCCATATAGGGTATAATA
>NZ_JAYMNS010000111.1:0-213 GCF_036941035.1 Candidatus Merdisoma sp. JLR.KK006
GGACGGCAACATCGTGAATCCGGGCGGCCACATGCCACCGGGACTGAACAGGGGAGAAAAGGGAGAGAAGCCCGACAATCCCAACAAGCCCACAAAGCCGGACAACCCGGGAACCGAGGATAATACGGACAAGCAGGCGAACAAGGCCAACAAGGGAACCCACAAGTATACCTACGATGAGCTGAACCGCATGACCACCAGCAGCATCGCAGG
>NZ_JAYMNS010000112.1:0-211 GCF_036941035.1 Candidatus Merdisoma sp. JLR.KK006
TTTGTGTAAAATAGAAGTCAGAAAGGATGATACACACTATGGAAACCAAAAACCGTATTCGAGAACTCAGGAAGAGCATGAACCTGTCCCAGGAGGCCCTCGCCGCCATCCTCTGCACCTCCCAGCAGGCGGTGAGCCGCATGGAGAACGGCGCCTATGACATACCCACAGACCTGCTGGTAAAGATGGCGGATTCGTTCAACGTCACCAC
>NZ_JAYMNS010000012.1:0-111685 GCF_036941035.1 Candidatus Merdisoma sp. JLR.KK006
GTACAAATGATAACAAAGGCGTTACCAATTCCCGTGGTAATGCCTTTTTTGTATCTTTTGTTAAGGGCAGTTTTGCCCTATCTCTCCCTTTTATATTAGACATGAGACTCCGGCTGTGTTTTTTGTGCGCAGCCGAAGCCTTGAGTCTGATATAATGTATCAAGCTTTTTTAATCCCATCCCCACCAGTCTTCGCTCAGCTTAATAATGAGATATTCCTGGCCGCTTTCTTCGTTGGAGAGTACCTGTATATAATTATCACTGGGATAACAGGGCATTGCATCTACAAGCGCACCAAAATCATTTTGGAAGGATTCAAAGAACAGAGCCTCATCATCTTCGGAAAAGTACTGTTCCATAGGATATCCAAGCTGACTCATAAAATAAACGATTCTGGGCCGATACATGGTTTTCTCCCAGGCATCAAATGCAAATTCTGAGACGCCCATAACATGTCCCCTCATACAGGTATCATTGTAAGGAAGCTCTGGGCGCCCAAGGAACACGGTCTTTAAAAAGAGGGAAGAACTATATTTTCCAGAGTTTTGCAAAGCCAGAAGCTTGCTGTAGATATCACCTGCAAGCTCCTTGTCATACTGATATCTCCACTCATCTGTATAATAAAGGCGGTTGCAGTAACTAAGCTGAGCAGAGAAATCCTTCCATAATAAAACAACAAGGAACAGAGCAGCACCTCGGCGAATCCATAGTTTTACGCTTGCTTCAGTGAGATTCTTTTTTTCCGGCAGCATAAAAGTAATCATGTAAAGGATGCATCCCTGGCTAAAAGGCAGAAGAAGCTGCATTCTGTCAGGAATCAAACCTCCATATATAAGGATGAAAACGGATGGGACAGCAATAATAAAAAGTTCAACTAGAATAAATAAGAAGGCAGAGCCCGTCCATTTCCGTTTCCCTGTATATAGCTGATAGAACGTGAGGATAAGCAGAAGCAGAGCAAAGTAAGGGTAGAGCCCTGTTGTATAGGGCGGATTATTTCCGCATAAGCCTCTGAGCGTATCCAGGCATAAGCGGGCGGCCTCTGAGGTTTCCATCAGGTTCCACCACATTTGGCTTTGAAGATAGTCGGTTCCATCTAAAAAAAACAGATTCGATATAATGAGATAGATAAGAAAGCCGCACAGGAATACAGAAGCATGATATAGGATCCACAAGAGCTGTTCCCTGACAGTATGCTTTGACTTGAAGGCGGATAATAAAAATATGGCAGCGATTGCAGTAACATAAATCATAATCAGAACCTGATAACAGGAAAAAACAGGCTGCATAAATGCAACCGCAAAGACAATATAATACCATTTCCGATGAAAGGCGCTCCTTGCTTTTTCTGCCAATGATATAATAATGGGTATTAAAATGCAGCTAAACAGAACCTGTGGACTTTGATTCAAAAAGTAAATCTGTGCAGTCCAAAAGGGTGAGATAACAAAAGAAAGGCCAAGCAGAAAAAGTGGAAGAACACAAACGTCTTTTCCGCTGGCGTTCCAAAACAGATATCCAAAGGAAATAGGGGCAAGTATGAGAAATAATATAACCAAAGCCTGCGCATAGTAGAGATTAAACCATTCAAGTCCCAGCAATTGTCCCAGCCAGACCAGACCCTGACGGCCTAAAGAGTTAAAATTGTGAACGCCGCTCATAATGAATTCAGTATCAATACCAAATCGCTCAGAAAACAGAAGAGAGCCATGGCACAGGAAGACGGATGCGGCAATTAATAGAATTGCCCAGGAGGTTCTGCGGATATAGGACTTAATGGAATTCCATTCATTGATCATTATTTTTGTACGCTCCAGACTACTTTTTTGTAGTATTGTACCACAATATGAGGTTTTAGTCTATTTATCCTTGCAGGATTTTGGGAGACTGCGGCGGTGTACGGGCATAAGCTCGATTCTGTTTTGCTCATAGCCCCATAAATGGGAGGATGCCAGGCAGCTAGTCTGCCTGGCATTTATTATGAAAAAGTTTATTCAAAAAATAGTAATTGCTTACTAGGGGCTGTCATGTTGTTTTTTGTCTTGCTTTATCTTATGGTCTTATTATATAGAATAGAAATGAATGGATTATGTTAATCAATTTAACGTTTTTTGAAAGATATGTGAATAAAATATGAACGTGGTTATGGTTGGATTCATTTGGAGGCATTGTAGGGATTTCGTTTGTTTGCGTGGATATGAAGTCATGAAAAGGATAAATTTTGTGAAAATTTCCAGATATATAAATTTTTTAACAATAATTTTTTGGAACATCCTACCATTGACTTTCAAAATGGGAGGGGTATAATAAGGGTCATATCAAAGGAGATTTTGATGAACGGAAATCGTTCATGGAAATCTCCTTTTTTATATTTCTTAATTTACAGGGCGGCCGCCTGTATGGAAGCTGTATTCACAGAAAAGAAGCTGGTTATCAGACAGCAATCCTTTTGGAATGCGAAAGAGCCAGAACAAAGAGGAGGAAATGTTATGACAGAAGAATTAATGAATGCTGTAAGCGGCCAGGTTTTCGCAGTCTGGTTTTTAATAGGCGCAGCGCTGGTATTTTGGATGCAGGCAGGCTTTGCCATGGTTGAGACGGGCTTTACCCGGGCAAAGAACGCAGGAAATATTTTAATGAAGAACCTGATGGACTTCTGTATTGGTACGGTCGTGTTTATTCTGATAGGCTTTAGCTTATTATTGGGCGAGGACTTGATGGGGCTGATTGGAAAGCCGGGCTTTGATATATTTACCGGCTATGAAAGCTTTGACTGGTCAAACTTCGTGTTTAACCTGGTATTCTGTGCCACCACAGCAACCATCGTTTCCGGCGCAATGGCAGAGAGAACAAAGTTTTTATCCTACTGTATCTATTCGGCGGTGATTTCCGCCCTGATTTATCCCATTGAGGCACACTGGATCTGGGGCGGCGGCTGGCTCTCGCAGATGGGCTTTCATGATTTTGCCGGTTCCTGCGCCATTCATATGGTAGGCGGTATTTCCGCACTTATCGGAGCAAAGATTCTCGGTCCCCGTATCGGAAAATTTGTAAAGGATAAGGATGGAAACATAACAAAGGTAAATGCATTTCCGGGACACAATCTTCCCATTGGATGTCTGGGCGTATTTATCCTCTGGCTGGGCTGGTACGGCTTCAACGGCGCTGCGGCAACAAGCGTAGAGCAGCTTGGCTCCATCTTTGTAACAACCACAGTTGCTCCCGCAATTGCCACTGTAGTTTGTATGATATTTACCTGGATCAAATATGGAAAGCCAGATGTATCCATGAGCCTGAATGCATCCCTGGCCGGTCTGGTAGCCATTACTGCTCCCTGTGATGTTACGGATGTGACGGGGGCCCTGATAATTGGCGCAGTATCCGGTGTGCTGGTAGTCTTTGGTGTTTGGCTTTTGGATTATGTGCTGCATATTGACGATCCCGTAGGCGCCGTAGCCGTACACTGCTTAAACGGCATCTGGGGAACCATTGCGGTGGGACTCTTTGCAACCACCTCCGCACCGGGCAATGACAGTCTTATCGGCTTGTTTTACGGCGGCGGTTTTGAACTGCTCGGCATTCAGCTCATAGGCTTTATCGCAGTAGCGGCCTGGACAGCCGTAACTATAACCATCGCATTTTTCATCATTCGGGCAGCCATCGGTCTTCGTGTATCCGAGGAAGAAGAGATCATAGGACTGGATTCCTGCGAACACGGTCTTCCATCCGCCTATGCAGGCTTCAGCATCATGGATATCGCCAACACCATGACCATGGAAATAAACGAAAATACCAACCTTGGCGTAGAGGATTATGATGCGGCATCCAATGCACAGAGAAACGCCGCCGTAAAAGTAGCAGAAGCCCCCATCTCTCCTTCCGGCATCTACAAAGTATCCATTATCGCCAAGCTGTCCCGGTATGACAAGCTTAAGAAAGCTATGAATGACATCGGCGTAACCGGAATGACCGTCACCCAGGTTATGGGCTGCGGTGTACAGAAGGGAGCCGGCGAGCGCTATCGGGGCGTAGAGATGGATGCCACCCTGCTCCCGAAAGTAAAAGTAGAAGTAATCGTAGGAAACATCCCGGTAGACACCATAATAGAGACAGCCAAGAGGGTTCTCTACACAGGACATATCGGGGACGGCAAGATCTTCGTCTACAATGTAGACCGGGTAGTAAAAGTCCGCACCGGTGAAGAGGATCTGGCAGCGCTGCAGGATGTGGAATAAACAACAAAACATATTTAAGTCACTTGCGTATACTAACTTATTAGCTTCATTAATAAGTTCCGGTTATTTCAAAAACCAGGGACAGCCATAAAACAGATCCGCCGGCTTTTCCGATATCAGGTGTCCGCCTGTTCTCGAAAAAGCCGGCGGATCTGTTTTATGGCTGTCCCGTCCGTCCTCAAAATACACCCCTCCCCATACATACTTTACACAGAATTTACAAATACTGCGATTGTATTTTACATCCCTCTGTTATTCTGATTCGGACCACAAATAACAAAAAATGTAAAATACACACGGAGGAAACCACATGCAGCATATAGAAATGCTATTCCGCTTTATCGGCGGTCTTGGAATGTTCTTATATGGTATGAACGTAATGGCAGACGGCCTGCAAAAATCCGCAGGAGGCCGTATGCGCCATCTCCTGGAAGTGCTTACAAAAAATCGCCTTATGGGAATCCTTTTGGGCGCAGCAGTCACCGCAGTTATCCAAAGCAGCTCCGCCACCACAGTCATGGTCGTAGGCTTTGTCAATGCCGGCCTTATGAACCTCACCCAGGCGGCCGGCATCATCATGGGAGCCAATATCGGAACCACCATCACCGCATGGGTCGTATCCATGAGCGAGTGGGGAAGCGCATTAAAACCCGAATTTTTTGCCCCCCTGCTAATCGGAATTGGTGCATTTCTCATACTCTTTTCCAAAAAAGAAAAGGCACGGGAGCTAAGCGAGATCCTCATGGGCTTCGGCATCCTGTTCATCGGTCTGAGCTTCATGTCCGGCGCCATCACTCCCTATCGGGATGCGCCCATCTTTTCCGAAGCCTTTCGAATCTTAGGAGGAAATCCCATCCTTGGAATCCTCACAGGACTTGCAGTGACAGCCGTAATCCAAAGCTCATCCGCCTCTGTAGGTATTCTCCAAACCCTTGCGGCAAATGGAGTCGTGACCTGGAACTCAGCAATCTATATCACCCTGGGTCAGAACATCGGAACCTGCGTTACAGCATTGCTGTCAAGCCTTGGGGCACAGCGGACAGCCAAACGGGCGGCGGCAATCCATCTGCTCTTCAACGTTATAGGAGCAGTCATATTCGGCGGAATTATGTTCAGCATATTTACCCTGAACCGCACGCTGGCGGCATCCTCCATCAGCAGTGTACAGATCTCCGTCTTCCATACAGTCTTCAACATAACAAACACCCTCATTCTATTCCCATTTGCCAACTGGCTGGTAAAGATGTCAGGGCTTCTGGTAAAGGGAGAAGAAGAAACGGAAGAAGAGAAAGAGGAAGAATACGGACTTCCTCATCTGGACGAGCGTATTTTGGAGACCCCATCCTTTGCGGTAGAGCATGCGGCAAAAGAAGTAGTGCGCATGGGTGAGCTGTCCTGTCAGCATGCGAAGCTAGTCTTTGATGCAGTCCGCACGGGCAATCAAAAACGAGTTGACAAAGCTTATCAAATAGAAGAAACTATGAATAAGTACGAAAGTCGAATGACAGAATACCTGGCTAAAATCAGTACCACTTCCCTGACCGATCACCAGAGACAGGTGGTGGGGAACCTTGTTTATACAGTGAGCGATATTGAGCGAATGAGTGATCACTGTGATAACATTGCGGAAATGGCAGAACGAATGATTCAGGAGAGGCTGACCTTTTCCATGGAAGCTATGGAAGGTCTGGAAGAGCTAGAAGGGCTGGCGCTGGACTCTATGAAAGCATCCATATTAGCCCGGCAGACAGAGAAAATAGCTTATGTGCAGCAGACCATACAGCTGGAGGATGAGGTTGACGATCTGGAAGAGGAACTTCGGGAGAAACACATCGAACGTTTATCCCGGAATCAATGCTCCGCCGCTAGGGGAGTGATTTACCTGGATATCTTAAGCAATATAGAGCGAATTTCAGACCATGCCAATAACATTGCAGGCTATGTGGCGGATGAGATATAGCAACAAAAACAGCGGCCCATTGAACAGTGCCGGAGGGACTTACGGGCACATGGTCTTAAGACCGGAAGCCTTTTCCATATAAAAGGTGCGGGGAATAGGAACGTCATGGATTTGAAAAAGAAATTTTTAATCGGCTATGCGGTGGCTGCGGTAATAGCCTTGCTGGCCTTTGAATATGCATTTTGGAGTAATGGATTTACCTATCTGGAAAAACAGAGCGAAGTCGGATATCTGACCCAGGCGGAGCTGCTTCGGGATATTCTTTTGGAAGAGGATACCAGGGGTGTGTTTCCCTCCGGTGAGGAATTAAAAGATTTTGCAGAGCATTACGGAGAAAAATACAATATAAGAATTACGATTATAGATGAAAAAGGACAGGTGCTGGGAGACTCTAAGGGGGCCGGACAGGTGATGAGCAACCATTTGGATCGGGAAGAGGTGCAAAAAGCATTATCCGGCGAGAGCAACAGCATCATTCGCCGTTCATCCACTTTCGGGATGGATTACTGCTACTGTGCGGTACCTTTGCGTGTGAAAAGCTTTCGGGGTGTGCTGCGAACGGCCATTCCCATGGAGGAGCTAAAGAATATGGATGATGAATTTTTTCGCTCCACCATATTAGCCATTGCAATCCTGCTGTTACTGGTACTTTCCCTGATCATGTATTTTCGAAAATATCTGTCGGCTACGAAAGCGGTAGAAAAGCAGCGTCGGGAGTTTGTTTCCAATGTAACCCATGAACTGAAAACACCTCTGACTTCTATCCGGGGATTTGTGGAAACCCTGAAAAATGGGGCCTTGGAGGACCCGGAATGTGCAGGAAGGTTTCTGGATATTATTGACATTGAGACGGAGCGTCTGGGGAATCTGATTGATGACACACTGCTGCTTTCCGAGATTGAAAATAAAAAAGATGTGCGGCAGGAGCCCTGTGATGTCAATAAGGTGATTGAGGAAGTGGTGGAGCTTCTGACACCAAAGGTAAAGCCCCATGTGCGTCTGATCTTCACACCGGATTCCAGCGTGCGTCCCTATACCTGCAATCGAGATCGCTTGAAGCAGCTTCTGATTAATCTGGTGGACAACGGACTGAAAGCTACGGAATTCGGAGCAGTGACCATTAACTGCAGGAGTACGCCAAAAGATTTGGTGCTGGAGATCACCGATACGGGAATCGGCATGGAGGCAGAGCAGACAGAGCGTATCTTTGAGCGGTTTTACCGTGTGGACAAGGGACGTTCCAGAGAACAGGGAGGAACGGGCCTGGGGCTGTCTATCGTGAAGCATATTGTGGAACTATATAAAGGCACGATTCAGGTAAAAAGCCGCCCGGGGGAGGGAAGCGAATTCCGGGTGGAGCTGCCCTATTATTTCTGAGAGTGGAATACATGTCTCTTTAGGACAGGAGAACTTTGCCTTGCAACATGATAAAATGGGAGGAACATATGGGAAAGCAGGTTATTCTAACCATTGATGACGAGCAGCATATACGGGAGCTTCTGGAATACAATCTGACAAAGGCAGGCTATAAGGTTCTTGGGGCGGAAACGGGAGAAAAGGGTCTGGAGCTTTTAAAGAAAGCACAGGTGGATCTGGCGCTGCTGGACTGCATGCTTCCGGGGATAGACGGAGTCGAGGTGCTACGGAGAATCCGAGCTGATTCTATGCTCGCTTCTCTGCCGATTATCATGCTGACTGCAAAGGGAGATGAGATTGACAAGGTTCTGGGACTGGAGATGGGGGCGGATGATTATTTAAGCAAGCCCTTTGGCATCCGGGAGCTGGAGGCCAGAGTCAAGGCCCTTTTGCGCAGAAGTACCCCCGGAAAAACGGAAGTCCAGTCGGAGCCTAAGCTTCTGGCAGGGGATTTGGAGATCGATCATGGGGCTCGGGAGGCAAGGCTTCGGGGAGAGCCTGTTACCCTTTCCCTAAAAGAATATGAGCTGCTGTATCTTTTGGCCAGCCATCCAAACAGGGTATATACAAGGGAGCAGCTTTTGGAACAAATATGGGGTTACGCTTACTTAGGAGAAACCCGGACAGTGGACGTTCACATCCGCAATCTGCGGAGGAAGCTGGAGCGGATTGCAAAAAAGCCGGAGTATATTCAAACGGTTCGGGGGATTGGGTATAAATTTGTAAAATGACAATGAAGCAAACCTCTCTTTTTTGTGCAGGAATAGAGAGGAAACAGAGAAGAAAATATTTTATAATAGTGTGTGAAAACAGACGATTTTAAACGCATTCATTGGACTGCGTCAGTTTTGTCCAATGAATGCCAATGGAAAGCAGGAGGTATTTTCATGGAATGGGTGGAACGGTTAAATGACAGCATGCGCTACATAGAGGAGCATCTGACGGAGGAGATGGATTATGAGCGGCTTGGGAGGATTGCCTGCTGCTCCGCATATCATTTTCAGAGGATGTTTACCTATATGGCCGGCATTACCCTGTCCGAATACGTTCGAAGAAGAAAAATGTCCCTTGCTGCAGTGGATCTGCAGGGAGGAAAGGAAAAAATCGTGGACATTGCGGAAAAATACGGCTATCATTCTCCCACGGCCTTTAACCGGGCCTTTCAGGGAGTTCATGGGATAGCGCCCTCCGCAGTTCGAAGCGAGGGCGTATCCGTGAAATCCTTTCCGCCTCTTGCATTTACCATTGCGGTGAAAGGAGCAGAGGAAATGAATTACCGTATTGAAACAAAGGAGAGCTTTCGCATTGTAGGCGTATCAGCGCCCTTGCAGCAGGAGGTTGAGAAAAATTTTATGGTAGTGCCCCAGATGTGGCAGGATGCAGTCACAAACGGAACCATAGAAAAGCTGGCCGGCTTGATGGACACACCTCCCATGGGTCTTTTGGGCGTGAGTGCCTGCGGCAACGAGGAGCAGTGGAAATACTTTATAGCCGTTTCCAGTACAAAGAAGGCAGAGGGCTTTGAGGAATATCAGATACCGGCGTCTGCCTGGGCCATTTTCCCGGGAAGCGGAACCAATCAGTCCATTCAGGAGCTGGAACAGCGGATTATCAGTGAATGGCTGCCAACCTCGGGCTATGAATATGCAAATGCGCCGGATGTTGAGGTTTATCTCAATCCGGACCCGCAGAATGCCCAGTATGAGGTGTGGATTCCCGTAACAAAAAAATAAGAAATCAGGAAAGAAAGCACAGAGCCAATTGCTTGTGAAGCAGCACAGGGGATTAGTTCTGTGCATTTTTTGTGCTTACTTTTGTACTTTTTAAAGAGTAGAATTTTTCCAAAAGTGTCGAAAATTCTTAATATTCATTTAAGAATCAGAAAAATAATTAAAATTGTGAAGAAATAAGGGTAAAATAATCGTTTAGAAAGATAGATAAGCAAATCAAAGAAGAATGACAGCAAAGGAGGGAGAGAAAATGACCCAAAAGAAACAGAAGATTATAAATCTAATTACCTGGGGCTCCATGGCAGCGCTTTTGATTTTTACCATATATGGCATAAAGACGGGAATATTTACGGATCGAAGTCAGATGGAGGCGCTTGTGGCAAAAAGCGGAATCTACGGTCCGTTGATATTTGTACTGATCCAGATCATACAGGTAGTCATTCCTATAATTCCCGGAGGGATTTCCTGCGCCGTGGGCGTTATCCTGTTCGGTGCCTGGGAGGGGCTGCTCTACAATTACATTGGAATCGTCATCGGTTCCTTTATTAACTTCTATCTGGCCAGACGATACGGAAAATGCTTTGTACAGGCATTTGTAAAGGAAGAAACCTACGAAAAATATGCAGGCTGGCTGGAACGGGGAAAGAAGTTTGACCGTTTTTTTGCCATGGCAATTTTCTTCCCCTGTGCGCCGGATGATTTCTTGTGCATGCTGGCAGGACTTACCCGTATGTCCTGGAAGAAGTTTGGAACCATTATAATATTAGGAAAGCCTGCGTCCATTGCCATGTACAGTTTGGCATTGCTTTACACGGGAAGCTGGCTGGGAGGATTGATAGCATGAAAATTTTGATTACAACCGATTTATTCCGCTCCACCATCAACGGCGTGGTAACCTCTGTGCTGAATCTGGAGAGAGAGCTTGCAAGGCAGGGACATGAGGTGCGGATTTTGACCGTATCCGATACGGGAAAGGCTTACCAGGAGGAAAATGTGTGGTATCTCCGCTCTGTTCCGTCCGGAATCTATCCGGGGGTGCGCATTCCGGTACCGGGAGACGGATCCTATCGGCGGGAGCTGACGGAATGGATGCCCGATATCGTTCACAGCCAGTGTGAGTTCTGCACTTTCAGCTATGGAAAACGGATTGCGGAGGATACGGGAGCTGTCTTTATACATACCTGCCATACTCTGTATGAGCAGTATACAAAATATGTTCCCATGGGAAAATATCTGGGTCCTGCAGCCGTAGCCGCATACATGCGCTGGCGGCTTCGCCCTGTAGATCGGATCATTACTCCGACTAAAAAAGTGGAGAGAACCTTTCTAAGCTATGGGGTGGAAAAGAAAACAGCCATCATTCCCACGGGAATCCAGCTGAAAGAGTTTTCTGCTCCCATACCCGGGGATATGCTTTCCGAAATCCGAAAGGAATGTAAAATAGAGCCGGATGTTCGGATCGTCCTGAGCCTGGGGCGCCTTGGATTTGAAAAACGGGTGGACGAGCTGCTGCGCAGCTGGAAAGAGGCGGATATCTCCGGCCAGGAAGCCATACTTTTGATTGTAGGCGGCGGTCCGGCGGAGGATAGTCTCCGGAGACTGGCCGGGGAACTGGGGCTTGAGAAGCAGGTTTATTTCTATGGAATGGCAGAGCCTAAAATGGTTCCGGCTTTTTACCGGATGGCGGATTTGTTTGTCTGTGCATCCACCAGTGAAACACAAGGCTTAACTTATGTGGAAGCGCTGGCAAGCGGCCTGCCTTTGGTCTGCCGCAGAGATCCCTGTTTGACCGGAGTACTGGATCATGGAGAGAATGGCTATTCCTACCGGGGCAGAGAAGAATTTAGCAGCTATGTGAAAGAGATTTTAAGAGACGGGCAAAAACGAGAGCGGATGAGCATTCATAGCCGTGAACTTGCAAAAGCTTTTGGAACGGAGGCTTTTGGGCAGGCGGTTAATCGTTTATATAACAGCAGCATCCGGGAGAGTCTCCCGGCGGAGCCGGGGACACACGCTTTCGGTGACCGGAAATTCATCTAGCAGTCCGTACTGTTCCGGATGCTGCGGTACTGGAATGGAGGTTGAGGGTACATGAAAGTTCTTTTGTATTCGAAGAATCAAAAGCTGCTTTCCCGAAGCGGAATCGGGCGGGCTATGCAGATGCAGAGAGACTCCCTTGAAGAAAATGGCGTGGAGGTCACGGATAATCCGGAGGAGGATTATGATATTCTGCATTTGAACAGTATTTTTCCCAGTGATTACCAGATGGCGAAAAAGGCGAAGAGAGCCGGAAAGAAAGTGATTTATCACGCTCATTCCACCAGGGAGGATTTTGAAAATTCATTTACAGGATCCAATCTTTTGGCGCCCCTCTTTCAGAGGTGGCTGGTAAAATGCTATGAGCTGGGAGATTTGATTCTTACACCCACGGCTTATTCCCGCTCCCTTTTGATAAGCTATGGGATTCGCAGGCCCATTGCCGTGATTTCCAATGGGGTAGATACTTTTCGCTTTCAGAAAAATATGGCTGTGCGCAGCCGGTTCAGGAGAGAGTACGGCTTTACGGAGACGGATCGGGTCATTCTTTCCGTAGGGCTTTACTTTGAACGAAAGGGAATCCTGGACTTTGTGGATATGGCCCAGCAGATGCAGGAGTACCAGTTTATTTGGTTCGGCTACACGCCGGATATTCAGATTCCCGGAAAGGTGCGAAAGGCCGTGCGCACCCGCCTGCCGAATCTGACCTTTGCAGGCTATGTGTCTCCGGAAGAGATACGGGAGGCTTACAGCGGCAGTGATCTGTTCTTTTTCCCGTCCTACGAGGAAACGGAGGGGATTGTAGTTCTGGAGGCCCTTTCCTGCGAGATTCCGGTTTTGCTCCGTGACATTCCCGTTTACCAGGGATGGCTTAAGAACCGGGCGGATGTGTACAAGGGAAGCAGCCAGGCGGAATTTGAACGTTTGATCAGCCAGATTTTGGAGGGGGAGCTGCCGAATTTAACCACTCGTGGAAGACAGAGGGCTATGGAACGGGACGTGTTCCGGCAGGCAAGAAAGCTGTATCAGCTGTATGCAAAGGCAGCTGTTCTGTAGAGTGATGAAAAACAAATGATAGAAATTTTTCGGCATAAAAAGGGGAACAGGAAAAAAACGGAAACAATCGGAAAAATTTAATTGGAAACGTGATTTTTCTTCATAAAAAATTAAGGTGTTGCTGTTATGCTTATCTGAAAGGATGAATGATAGTAATACCTTAATTTTTTCGTTTTATGAGGCAGAAAAGGGGTGAAAGGAATGAAAAAGAGTATACTTTTATGGGGGATGATGCTTCTGATTCTGTTAACAGCGGCTTGCGGCAACAGGAAAAGCGCACAAGATCCCATGGCGCTTCCTGCGAAAGAGGACTCGGAAAATACCGGTTCATCCGGAATCCCCATCCGCATCTATTACAGCGATGAAAGCGGAGAACCCCTTTGCGTCAGCATGACCCGGACAGAAGAGATTACCCCGGAGATCCTGCTTTTGAATCTGTCTTTTTACCAAATGGTTCCGGATACGGCATCTGTTCAGGGCTTTGAACAGAGAAAGCAGGAGGATGGTCTTATGCTGATGCTGGATCTGTCGGAGGATTTTGAGACGTATCTCTCCGGTTTGGATGCGGCCGGGGAAGCGGCGGCAATGGGAAGCCTGGTAAACACCTTTCTGGACGCCTATCAGGGAAGCTCCATTCTTATAACCGTAGAGGGAGAGACGCTGAATACTGGTCATGGTGTTTACAGCGAGGCCCTTGAGCTTTATCCCTATGAAGAGGCATCCTATCATGTGGAGGAAAAGAAATTGTCCCGGAATCAGATACAGATTTCTTATCCCCAGATTGCCGGACTTTCTGACGGGGAAGCAGAGAAGAAATGGAATGAAACCATCCGTGGACATGCCGAGAAAGCCTTAAGCGAAGCTGAAGAGGGAAGCAGCATGGAGGTCACTTACTCGGTAAAGACCATGAATGATCAGATGCTTTCCATACTGATAGAGGGTCTCTACAGTCAGAAAGATGAGACGGACCCCGCCCGCTTCTGCTACACCTATAATATTGACATAATTTCCGGAGAAAGCGTCCGCCTGGCTTACTGCCGGGATACGGATGAACTGGCGAAAAAGCTTTTAGAGGGGAACGGATATACGGCGGAAGGTGAGCTTGACTGGGAGCTTAAGGAGCGTCTGACAATCCTTTACGGAGATAAGGAGCAATTGGCAGATGCACTGAGAAGCTTTGACTATGGTGAGAATCGGGAAACGCCTCAGGGCTTTTCCTACCATGAGGACGGGCAGATCCATTTGTGTATAAAAATACCCCATGCCCTGGGGGATTATGTGGACGTGATTCTGGAATGAATTTGTATGAAATTAATAGAATATTTCTGAAAATTAAAATAATTAATATAAAATAATAAAATGATACAATTAAAAATAGAAAAAATAAAATTTTTTCCAAAAAAGTGTTGACAAATTAAAAATACCGGGTTATAATGATTTCAACATAAGAAATACAAAACACCACATAATCTAATCGATATATAAAAATATATTTCATATAGATGTGAGGTGAAAAATTAAGAATAGGAGGTACGGACCAACAAAAACTTAACGAATTACCTCATAATTTAAGAAAAGGAGGTACGGGCCAAAGTACAGTTAGGTTAGGCTTTCTACTATAAGATAAGAAACGGATGTAACACACATCTGAATCAAAAACTATAGTAAGAAGAAAGCCAGGGACAAAAAAGTTCGACGAGAATCGGTAAAATAGAAGCAGCCGGAAAAGAAGTAAAGAAGAAGAAAAGAAAACCGGAAAAGAAAATCTTATGATTACAGAGGGGAAAAGCCGAGAACAGAAGAAGTCGAACAAGAGAAGTCAATAAGACTTCGGAAAATTACCAACTGAAGAAAAAATTTTCGAGAGCAGAAGTTCCCGGAAGAAAAATTCAGAATGGTAAGCGCAACTTGAAAACCCGGCAAAGAAAAGAGGTATAGGTCCAATGGACAGCATAGTTTAACAGAGGGTATCAGAAGACAATACGTACTGATACCCTCTAATTCTGTCTTAAATAAAGAATTCGTCAGCCGAAATTCAATCTAACACTTTACAACTCTAAAGTTCCGTGGTAGAATATCACCAGATTTCCGTTGAAATAAAATAGATTGATGATAACTTCGCAGGAGAGGTAACAGGGACTCCTGCGTTTTTTAATAGGATTTATGAACTGAATAAAAGGAATCACGGCTTGAATTATGGAAACGGAAGAAAACAGAGGAGGAAGTGTGTTATGATAGAATTTATCACAAATGTCAACAGTTTTGTCAATAATATTGTCTGGGGCTGGCCGGCCCTGATTTTGCTTTCCTTTGTGGGCGTGCTGATGACTTTTTTGACAAAGTTTTTTCAGTTAAGCCATATTGGTCATTGGTTTAAAATGACCTTAGGGGCGATTTTCAAGGACAAAGGAGTTATGGGGCATACGAAAGACAGTTCCATTTCCCAGTTTCAGTCTTTATGCACCGCACTGGCGGCTACGGTAGGAACGGGTAATATCGTAGGCGTGGCGGGAGCTATTATGGCAGGTGGTCCGGGAGCCGTATTATGGATGTGGCTGATTGCCTTTTTCGGCATGATGACCAATTACTCTGAGAATGTGCTGGGCATCTATTACCGGCGCAAAAACAGCGCCGGTGAGTGGTCCGGAGGGGCCATGTATTATCTCAGGGATGGTCTGGGTGCGAAAAAGGGATGTAAAGCCATTGGTTCTGTTCTGGCGGTGCTGTTTTCCGCCTTTTGCTTTTTGGCATCCTTTGGCATCGGAAATATGACTCAGGTAAATTCCATTTCCGGCAATATGAATTCCGTATTTGGCGTGCCTGTATGGATTACCGGTATTGTGGTTCTGGTTTTGGGCGGCCTTGTCATTGTAGGAGGATTGAAACGGATCGCTTCGGTTACGGAGAAGATTGTACCTTTTATGGTGGTTTTGTACATAGTGGGAAGTGTTGTGATCTTCTTTACCAATATCTCTCAGGCAGGAGCCGTGTTCAGTGCCATTTTCCAGGGAGCCTTTGGGCTGAAAGCGGCAGGCGGCGGTGTGGTTGGTTATGGCGTGAAGCTGGCCATTGAGCAGGGTATGAAACGTGGCGTATTCTCCAATGAAGCGGGTCTGGGTTCTTCTGTTATGGTACATTCCAGCTCCAACGTCAGCGAGCCGGTACGTCAGGGGATGTGGGGAATCTTTGAGGTATTTGCGGACACGATCGTTGTCTGTACGCTGACTGCCTTTTCCGTATTGTCCTCAGGACTGGTTGATCTGGAGACAGGCGTGGCGGCAGCCGAGTATGGCGGCATCGAACTGACAAAGGCAAATATCGTTTCTACGGTCTTTTCCATACATTTTGGTAAAGTGGGAGCGGGCTTTGTGGCTGTTGCAATTATGCTGTTTGCTTTTTCTACGGTATTGGGCTGGAGCCACTATGGAAGTAAAGCATGTGAATTCCTGTTTGGAGAGAAGTTTACCATTATATATCGGGTAATTTTTGTGCTGGCTATTTACGGCGGCGCTGTGATGGGGGACAACCTGGCCTGGGATCTGGCGGATACCTTTAACGGTATGATGATGATTCCCAACCTGATTGGCGTTCTGGTGCTGTCTCCGCTGGTTTACAAGATTACAAGGAATTATGTGGATCGGGTGCTGAAAGGGAAAGATGAGAAGCCTATGCTGTCCGCATTTCCGGAGATTCAGAAAGAGCAGGAGAAAACATTGTAGACGGAACGCATGTTTATCTGAGACATGGAAGACAAAAATAAGCCGGCTGACTTTTTTATAACCAATGTATGTTTTGGGAAAAGCTATAAGGAAAAACGTACGGAACTGGGATATAAGAAAGTTGGCCGGCTTATTTTTGCGGGATTTTTTTCTGTATAAAGGAATTTTCAAAATTCTGGCATTTCTTTGGTGCTGACTTCTTTTTCTGTTTGTGTTACACTTAAAAATGCAGGCGTATGTGATGCTTTTTATAGATAGGAAAGACATCAGCAGTTTTCGAAAGAAAGCTCTTACGGCTTATCGCCGGGATGATGTTGGTTTTGTATTCCGATTTTACAATTTGGTGCAGAATCTTGTTCATGCACAGAGGCATTTATGGACGCATGTACTTGCGGCCGGAAATGTCTCTAAGTAAAGGTGTATGAAAAAGATTCTGCGGAACTGGAATGGAGAAGATATGTCACTTCAATTTATTTTAGGAAATTCGGGGGCCGGAAAATCCCATACCCTTTATCAGAATATTATCCGGGAGTCCAGGGAGAACCCGGAACAGAAGATCTTGGTACTGGTGCCGGAGCAGTTTACCATGCAGACTCAGAAAGAGTTGGTAACCATGCATCCGGACGGCGGCATTCTTAATATTGATGTATTAAGCTTCCAGCGTCTGGCTTACCGTGTATTTGAGGAAACGGGAACCCGTGTGGGAAAGGTTCTGGAGGAGACAGGCAAGAACCTGGTGCTTCGCAAACTTGCCCAGGAGCATCAGGAGGAGCTTAAGATCCTAAGCGGAAATCTGAAAAAGACGGGCTATATCAATGAGATCAAGTCGTTAATCTCGGAGCTTACCCAGTATGCGGTGTCAGAGGAAGAGCTTGAGCGCTTCACGGAGTCCAGTAAAAAAAGACCTCACCTTTATTGGAAGCTTCGGGATCTGCAGGTGCTTTACAGGGCATTTCATGCCTACCTGGCGGATCAATATATTACGGCAGAAGAGCTTCTGGAGGTATTATGCCAGGTTGTGGAGCGTTCGGAAATGGTGCAAAGCAGTTTTATTGTTCTGGACGGTTTTACGGGCTTTACTCCCATTCAAAATAAATTAATGCAGAAGCTCATACGGTATGCGAAGAAAGTTACGGTGACAGTTACCATAGACAGCCGGGAGGATCCGTACAGATCCCAGGGCGAGCATCAGCTTTTTTCCCTGAGTAAAAAGACCATTTCCACATTAATGAGTCTGGCCCGGGAGGTGGGAGCTGATATAGAGGATGCCTTGGTCATAAAGCCCTCCAATCAGTCACGGTTTGGCAGGGCGAGCGCTCTGTCTGCTCTGGAACAGAACCTGTTCCGCCCTCATCGGAGGTCCTTTGGGGAGAAGCAGGAACAGATAAGTCTTCATCTTCTTCGCAATCCCGAGGAAGAGGTAGGCTGGACGGCTTTAAGGATCTGCCGCCTGATTCGGGAGCAGGGCTTTCATTATCGGGATTTTGCTGTCATTACGGGCAATATGGAGGCTTATGGACACTGTCTGGAGCGGATATTTCCGGAATATGGAATCCCTTGTTTCCTGGACTACAAGCGAAGTGTCCTTGGAAATCCGTTTATTGAGTTCCTGCGGTCGCTGCTGGAGATGACGGAGCAGGACTTTACCTATGAGACCGTATTTCGTTTCTTAAGAAGCGGGCTGTCAGGCATGAAGCGGGAGGATACGGATCTTCTGGAAAACTATGTCCTGGCCCTTGGGATTCGGGGGAGGAAAAAATGGGAAAACCGTTTTATACGCACCTATGGAAGCTTAACGGAAGAAGAGCTTTTCCGGATTGACGATCTCAGGCAGCAGTTTGCCAGTATGGTTCTGCCCTTTGGAGAGGTTATGAGGAAAAAGGGGGTGGATGTATTCACACGTACTGCGGCTCTTTACCGGCTGATTGAAAAGCTGGAAATTCAGAAGAAATTGGCAGCCTTTGAGGAGCGCTTTCAAAAAGAGGGCAATCAAGTACTGGCAAAGGAATACCATCAAATCTATCCCATTGTTATGGATCTTTTGGATAAGTTGGTAGATCTTCTGGGAGATCAGAAGCTTTCCGCAAGGGAATACCGGGAGATTCTGGAGGCCGGATTTGCGGAAGCCCGTGTAGGAGTAATTCCTCCGGGGGTAGATCAGGTGGTGGCCGGCGATATGGAGCGTACCCGCCTTAAGGATGTAAAGGTGCTTTTTTTCCTGGGTGTAAATGAGGGAAATGTGCCGAAAAACACCTCTCGTACGGGACTTTTGTCCGATATGGAACGGGAGCAGCTAAAGGCACAGGGCATGGAACTGGCGCCTACGGCAAGGGAGCAGGGATATATTCAGCGGTTTTATTTATATTTGAACCTGACAAAGCCCTCCAAGAGACTTTATGTGTGCTGCAGTCTTTTGGACGGCGGCGGAAAAGCCCTGCGCCCGTCTTATCTGATGAATGTGTTAAAGGGAATGTTTCCGAACATGGAGCTTATGAGGGAAGAGGGATGGAAAAAGGAGGCTTTTGCAACGCCCAGGGAGGGTCTTCGTCTTTTGATTGAGGGCCTGCGCTCTTACCGTGCCGGGGAGGAAAGTGAAAAGTTTTATGAGCTGTATCGGTGGTATGCTTCCAGGGAGCAGTACGAGGAAAAGCTTTCCAAGCTTTTACAGGCGGCTTTTTCCCGGCATACAGATAGTCATCTGGGGCGTGCGGTAGCTCATGCCCTGTACGGAACGGTGCTGGAGAACAGTGTCACAAGGCTTGAGCGGTATGCGGCCTGTGCTTACGCTCATTTCCTTATGTATGGCCTGAGGCTTTCGGAACGGGCCCTGTATGAGTTTGCACCGATGGACATGGGAAATATATTCCATGAGACTCTGGAGCTGTTTTCCAAGCGGCTTGAGGAGAGCGGCTATACCTGGAGGGATATTCCCGAAGAGATCCAGGGAGCCTGGGTGGAGGAATGCATGGAGCTGGTGACCTCAGATTATGGAAATACCATTCTTAAAAGCACAGCCCGAAATGCTTACGCCGCAGAGAGGATGAAACGGATGATGAAGCGGACCGTCTGGGCTCTTGGGAGGCAGATTGAAAAAGGTCTGTTTACGCCGGAGAATTATGAGATCGTCTTTTCCGGAGTGTCAGATCTGGATGCAGTGAACATTGCACTTTCCCCGGAGGAACAGCTTCGGCTTCGTGGACGGATTGACCGTATGGATATTTGTGAGGAAGAAAAGAATGTCTATGTAAAGGTGGTAGATTATAAATCGGGAAATACCTCTTTTCAGCTTGTGTCCCTGTATCATGGGCTGCAGCTTCAATTGGTGGTTTATCTGAATGCGGCTATGGAGCTGGCGGCAAGGGAGCATCCGGATAAAGAAATCCACCCGGCAGGAATCTTCTACTATCAGATAGAGGATCCTGTGCTGGAACAGGAGGCCGGAGGGCCGGCGGAGAACCTCAATGAACGGGTAATGGAAAAGCTTAAGCTGTCCGGATTGGTAAACAGCGATCCGGAGGTTATTCAAAAGCTGGATCGGGATATGCCGGGAAAATCCTCCGTGCTTCCTCTGTCTTATAATAAGGACGGCAGTCTTCGGGCAGGATCCAGTGTGGCGGCGGAGCGGCAGTTTCGGGATTTGTCTTCCTTTGTCAATCGAAAGATCCAAAAGATAGGCTCCGAGATACTGGAGGGGCAGATGGAGGTGAATCCTTACGAGATGAAAGGCAGAACTGCCTGTGATTACTGTGCCTATAGAGGTGTATGCGGTCTGGACTCCAAGGATGAGGGATACGGCTTCAGGCGTTTGAAAGCCTTTGAGGATTCGGAGGTTTGGGAGCGGATAGAGAAAGAAATACAGTAAAGACTGGAATGGAGAACGTAAAAATGAGCGTCAAGTGGACAGAGGAACAGCAAAAAGTCATTGATGTGCGGAATAAGGATGTGCTGGTGTCGGCAGCAGCCGGGTCCGGCAAGACGGCGGTGCTGGTGGAGCGGATTTTATCTTTGGTCTGCGCAAAAGGTGAGGGGGATGCGCCCATAGATGTGGATCAGCTTCTGGTAGTAACTTTCACCAATGCGGCGGCGGCAGAAATGCGGGAGCGGATCGGCCTTGCCCTTACAAAACAGTTGGAGGCAGAGCCGGAAAGCGTGCATCTGCAGAAGCAGCAGACCTTAATTCACAATGCCCAGATTACTACCATCCATAGCTTTTGCCAGTATGTGATTCGGAATTATTTTCATCAGCTGGATTTGGATCCCTCTTTCCGAATCGGTGAGGAAGGAGAGCTGAAGCTTCTAAAGGGAGAGGTATTAAAGGAACTTCTGGAAGAGCGTTATGCACAGGACAGCCCGGAATTTGTGAATTTTGTAGAAACCTATGCAGTGGGAAAAAGTGATGCTGTCATTGAAGATCTGCTCCTGCAGCTCTACGAGTTTTCCATGAGCTACCCGTATCCCTCAAAATGGCTGGAAAGCTGTATGGATACCTATCAGGCGGCGTGCAGGGAGGATTTGGGTCAAAGCAAATGGATGGAATTTCTGCTGGAATATGCAGGAAAACTTTTGGCAGGTTGGAGGGAAGAGCTAAAGGGGGGACTTGAACTCTGCAAAGAGACAGATGGTCCTTATATGTACCAGGAGGCTCTTTTAAAAGATTTGGAACAGGTGGAAGAACTCTGCGGCTGTCATACCTATGAGGAATATCAGGAGATTTTGGAAAACTTGGCATTTGCCAGACTTTCCGCTAAACGGGATGAAAATGTAGATGAGGGGAAGAAAGCCCGGATTAAGGATCTTCGGGACCGGATGAAAAAGAGTTTAAAGACTTTGAGAGAAGCCTATTTTTCCTGCTCTTTGGATGAGGTATGGGAGCTTCTGCAAATGGCAGCTTCCCCTACGGAGGTTCTGATTTCTCTTGTAAAGGAATTTATAGAGCGGTACCAGGAGAAGAAGCGAAACAAGAATCTGGCGGATTTTTCCGATCTGGAGCATTTGGCGCTGGAAATTCTGGTGGCTGATGTGCGGGAGGAAGCCGGACGCTTTACGGTAACGGTTACAGATGCGGCCAGAGAGCTTTCCGAGCGCTATGTACAGATTATGATTGATGAATATCAGGACAGCAACCTGATGCAGGAGATTATTCTAAACAGTGTAAGCCGAAGAGAAGCTGGCAGCCAAAATGTGTTCATGGTGGGAGATGTAAAGCAGAGCATCTACCGGTTTCGACTGGCACGGCCGGAACTGTTTATGGAGAAATACCGCTCCTATCCCCAGACGGACGAGGGAACGGCTATACGAATCGATCTTCATAAAAACTTCCGAAGCCGGGAAGAGGTGCTTCAGGGAGTCAATGAGATTTTTTATAGCCTGATGACGCCTGGTGTAGGAGGGATTCTCTATGATAAGGCGGCAGCCCTCTATCCGGGGGCTTCCATGCCGGAGCCGGAGCAGGTGATGAACGGACCGGAGCTTTTGCTATTGGATGGAGATGCACCGGAGCTTTCCGATGAGGAGAGGGATTTGACTGTGAGGGAAATAGAAGCCTATGGGGCGGCCCGGCGCATTAAGGAGCTTCTTGCCTGCCAGCAGGTATGGGATGCGGGAAAAGAGAGCTTTCGGCCTGCGTCTTATGGGGATATTGTGATCCTGCTCCGCAGCCTGACCGAATGGGGGGATGTGTATGCCCGGGTGCTGACGGAGGCAGGAATTCCGGCTCATACGGAGTCACGGACCGGATATTTTACTACCATTGAGATAAAGACCCTTTTGAATCTGCTTCGGGTGGTGGACAATCCAAGACAGGATATTCCTCTTGCGGCAGTATTGAAGTCTATGATCGGGGGCTTTACGGATGTGGAGCTGGCTCTTGTGAAAAGCCGGTATCCTGACAGGCCGTTCCATGAGGCGTGTATAAGCTTCTGGCAGGGGGAATATGGCAAAGAGGAATTGGGACAACGGCTGCAAGCATTTTATAAACGGCTTAACCGCTATCGAAGCAAGGCGGAGTATCTTCCCATCCATGAGTTTCTCTGGTTTGTACTGGAAGATACAGGCTACGGCGATTATCTGGCGGCGCAGCCGGGAGGGGAACAGCGTGAGGCCAATGTGCGGATGCTGATAGAGCGTGCCATTGCCTTTGAGAAGACCAGCTATCGGGGACTGTTTCATTTTGTACATTATATGGAGCAGCTTCAAAGCTATCAGGAGGATTTTGGCGAAGCCGGAATTACCGGAGAAAATGAGGATGCGGTGCGCATTATGACCATTCATAAGAGCAAGGGATTGGAATTTCCCATTGTCATTGTGGGCGGTCTTGGCAAAAGCTTTAACAGGCAGGATACCAGAAGCCGGGTGGTGATTCATCCGGATCTGGGGCTTGGAGTAGATTATGTGGATACCAGGGAACGGGTGAAAATTCCCCTGCTGCCTAAGAAAGTTTTGCAAAGGGCGCTGGATCTGGAAATGTTGGGAGAAGAGCTTCGGGTGCTCTATGTGGCATTTACCAGGGCAAAGGAAAAATTGATTCTTCTGGGGAGCGCAAAGAAGCTGAATGAGAAGCTGGAGCAAAACCAGGGGACACAAGGGAACGCTCAGCTGCCGTTTTCCAGGCTTTCTTCGGCAGGAACCTACCTGGACTGGATTTTGCCGGCAGCCGCAGGCACCAGCTTTGCTTTGTCCCAGGTACAGCCGGAGCTTTTGTTGGAGGAGACTATCGGAGAACAGATCTCAATGGAGGAGCTGAGGGAACGGCTTGGCCGTCCGGAAGAGCTTCCGGGCAGAGACGAAGCATTTGCAAGGGAACTGGAGGAACAGTTTGGAGAGGGATATCCCTATGAGGAGGAAACCTCCCTGAGAGTAAAGGTGAGTGTCTCCGAGCTTAAAAAAGCGGGGCAGACGGAGGATGAGGACGTGGACACCCTTTTGTATCCCCAGGAGGAGATTGTTCCTTATATCCCCCGGTTTATGCAGGAGGAGGAGCCGGTCAGCGGAGCAGCCCGTGGTACGGCCTACCACCGGGTATTGGAGTGTCTGGATCTGTCGGGTCTCTATCACTCTGACCGGGTACGGGAGGCCATCGGAAAGCTGGTTGAGGATGGAAAGCTTACGAAAGAGCAGGCGGATGTGGTTCGGCCTTATGATATTTATGCCTTTGGAAAGACGGACCTGGCGAAGCGCATGATGGCGGCAAAGGGGTGCGGACAGCTTCGCACGGAACAGCCCTTTGTGATTCAGCTTCCGGCCTGTGAGCTGGACTTAGGTTACACCAGCAGGGAACCGGTGCTGGTGCAGGGAATTATTGATGCCTATTTCTATGAGGATGACGCCATTGTGGTAGTGGATTATAAGACGGATTATGTGCAGCAGGGAGAAGAACTGCTGGAGAAATACGGGCGGCAGCTGGATTATTATGAGATTGCTTTGCAGAAGCTGACCGGAAAGAGGGTGAAAGAGAAAGTAATCTATTCTTTTTGCCTTGGAAAATGTGTAAAACGGTAAAGGCTGGAAATTCTTTTGATAAGGGGGTATACTAAAACATGGCGGATTGCCGTTTACGCCCGGCATCATGAGATTTTGTTAAGTTTAGGAAGACTTTAGAGCCGGATTTTAGAGCTTAAGGTAATGGTATTGCGTCTGAGCAGGAATAAGGAGACAGCGGCGAAAGGGATAGATTTATGTACCAGATTGAAAAGATGAATAAAAAACTTCTGGCTTCTCAGGTTGAGGAGGAGTTGATGAATTATATTCTCCACGAACCTGTGGAAATCGGAGAGAAGATTCCAAATGAATATGAACTGGCGGAAAAATTCGGTGTGGGAAGAAGCACCATTCGTGAAACCATAAAAAGCCTGGTAACAAAAGGCATTCTGGAGGTCCGGAGAGGATCCGGAACCTATGTGATCAGTAAAAGCACTTTTGAAGAGGATCCTTTGGGGCTGGCAAGATTTACGGATAAGTATAAGCTGGCGCTGGAGCTTTTTGAAGTGCGGCTGATGCTGGAGCCGGAGATTGCGGCCCTGGCCAGTGATTATGCGCTGCCGGAGGAAAAAGAGGAATTAAAACGTCTCTGTGACGAGACGGAGCAGCAGTATCTTTCCGGAAAAAACCATACTTTAAAAGATATTGAGTTTCATACCTGTATTGCAAAATGCAGCAAAAACCGGGTGGTGGAATTGCTGCAGCCCATTATTCAGACTGCGATTGTCACTTTCGTGAATTTAACCAACCGGCGTTTAAAGGAGGAAACGATAGAGACACACCGTGAGATTACAAATGCCATTCTGAGAGGAGACCCGGTAGGTGCAAGATGCGCCATGATTATGCATTTGACTTATAATCGTCAGATGTTGATGAAAATGATGGAAGAAAAAGATGAATAAATCAGGGTCAGACTGCACAGACTATGGAATGCAAGCGAATTTTGATAAAGTGCAGATGGCTGACAAAATATATAATACTGGTAAATATAAACAAAAATAAGGTGGATTTCCTCTTTGAATCCATCTTTTTTTGTTCAAAAGGGAGAAAAGGAAGAAAATACATCAGATGTATTGACTAAAAAATAGAGAAAATATATAATAATTTCAATACAACATATGACGTCAGATGTTAAAAAGAAAACGTAACTCACAGAATATTTACTGCTGGACGGTAAAGCTGCGAAAGCGCACGAGAGGAACTTTCATGAGTGCACTTTCGAATGAAAGTTTCTCTCATAGGTGTGCGCTGAAGTGATTTTACCCTTTCGTGCTGCCCGGCAGCAATTTAAAAAGGAGGATTTGTTATGGACGCTACGGTAACCCTTAATCCCACCAGACTTGTCATAGCGGCAATTATAGGCCTGGCGCTGCTTTTGCTGCTGATTATTAAGTTTAAGATTCATGCGATGCTTTCCATTCTGATTGGTGCGGTTGTCATCGGCCTGGTGGCCGGAATGCCCTTTACGGATATTGTTACGGCGGTGGATGACGGTATTGGCAACACCTTAAAAGGGATTGCACTATTGGTAGGACTTGGCTCTATGTTCGGCGCAATTCTGGAGGCTTCGGGCGGGGCCCAGACCCTGGCTGTCACCATGGTAAATAAGTTCGGAGATCAAAAGGCAGCCTGGGCTTTGGGAATCACCGGCCTTGTTATTGCCATGCCGGTATTCTTTGATGCGGGACTGATTATTCTGATTCCCCTGGCATTTTCACTGGCAAAAAGAACGAAACGCTCTTCTTTGTTTTATGTGATTCCGCTTCTGGCAGGTTTGGCCGTAGGTCATGCGTTTATTCCTCCCACACCTGGTCCGGTACTGGTAGCTACTATGCTGGGGGTAGACCTTGGGTGGGTAATTCTGGTAGGTGTTTTCTGCGGTATCTTTGCTATGATTGTGGCTGGTCCTGTGTGGGGCTCCATCTGCGGCAAAAAATTTGATGTGGCAATTCCGGAGCATGTGGCTAATCAGGAAGACTTTGACGAATCCAAGCTGCCCGGCTTTGGTACGGTGGCAGGCATCATTTTGATTCCCCTGGTGCTGATTGTATTGAAGTCTCTGGCAAGCGTAATCCCGGCTTTAAGCAGTGCCGAGTCCCTGTTGAGCTTCCTGGGTCAGCCTTTTGTGGCGCTTCTGATTGCAACACTGGCAGCTATGTTCCTGCTTGGAACAAAACACGGTTATACTCTGCCGGAGCTGGAAAAAATAATGACAAAATCGCTGGAGCCTACAGGCCTGATTCTTCTTGTAACGGCCTGCGGCGGCGTGCTCCGCTACATGCTCCAGTATTCCGGACTTGGTGAGGTCATCGGAAACGCAGTGGCATCCGCAAATCTTCCTCTTGTGCTGGTAGCATTTTTGGTAGCTGCGCTGGTTCGTATCTGTGTAGGCTCCGCAACGGTGGCTATGACAATGGCGGCGGGAATTATTGCGGCAATGCCCGGCATATCGGAGCTTTCTCCCATGTACCTGGCATGTGTGACAGCGGCGGTGGCCGGCGGTTCTACCGTATGCTCCCACTTTAATGATTCCGGATTCTGGCTGGTGAAATCTCTGGTAGGACTGGATGAGAAGACTACCCTGAAGACATGGACCATTATGGAAACCCTGGTGGGCGGAACCGGATTTGTGGTGGCACTGATTATTTCATTCTTTGTGTAAATTGCGGAACTAAAACAGCAGCATCATGTAGAGTGCCAGAAAGAATTCCAGGCACATGAACGTGTGACTGGAAATCTTTCTTAGCAGAGGGCACCGGAAAGATGCTGCGGAACTTTAAATGGAGGGCTTCTTATGGAACTAGTAAGTCAGAAAATGCGGAAATTGGCTCCGGAGCTGGATCCCTTACGTATCGGAACAGGCTGGAAGCCGGAAGATTTGGAAAAAATTCAGGTTATGATTGAGAGCACCTTTGGAGACAGCCATCCGGGAAGCGGCCATCTGGATGTTCTGGTGGAAGAGGTGAGAAAAGGAATCGAAGAGGCAGGGGGCTATGGGGCCAGATACTTTGCCACTGATATCTGTGACGGAGAGAGCCAGGGAACAGACGGAATCAATTACAGTCTGGCCAGCCGTGAGATGATTGCCAATATGATTGAGATTCATGCAAATGCAACGCCCTTTGACGCAGGCGTTTATCTTGCAAGCTGCGACAAGGGAATGCCTGCCAATCTAATGGGCCTGGCCCGTGTCAACATTCCTGCCGTAGTCGTACCGGGAGGAACCATGAATGCAGGGCCCGAGATGCTGACCCTGGAACAGCTGGGCATGTACAGCGCCAAATATCAGAGAGGTGAGATTGACCAGGAAAAGCTTGACTGGGCAAAGTGCAATGCCTGCCCAAGCTGCGGCGCCTGCTCCTTTATCGGAACAGCTTCTACTATGCAGATTATGGCAGAGGCATTGGGACTTGCGCTTCCGGGAAGTGCATTGATGCCGGCTGCCAGCCCGGATCTTCTGGATTTTGCTCATAAGGCCGGAGAGCAGGCAGTGAAGCTTGCCGCTATGCCAAATATGCGCCCCGGCGACATTGTAACAATGGACAGCTTTGAAAATGCCATTCTGGTTCATGCTGCTATCTCCGGAAGCACCAACTGTCTGCTCCATATTCCTGCTATTGCCCATGAGTTTGGAATCGAGATCACGGGAGATACCTTTGACAGACTTCACAGAGGAGCCCGTTATCTTCTGGATGTTCGCCCAGCCGGACGCTGGCCGGCGGAGGTATTCTATTATGCCGGCGGAGTACCGGCCATTATGGAAGAAATCAAGGATCACCTGCATCTGGATGTAATGACGGTAACGGGAAAGACCCTTGGGGAAAACTTAAAGGAGCTGAAAGAAAACGGCTTTTATGAGCGCTGTGAAAAATGGCTCCGGGATTTCAACAGCCGTTACAATGTGAATGTGACCAGAGAGGATATTATCCGTCCTTACGATAAAGCTATTGGAACAGACGGAAGCATTGCAATCTTGAAAGGTAATCTGGCTCCGGAGGGTGCGGTTATCAAGCATACGGCATGTCCAAAGGAAATGTTTAAGGCGGTTCTTCGGGCAAGGCCATTTGACAGTGAGGAAGAATGCCTGGATGCGGTGCTGAAGCATCAGGTACAAAAAGGCGACGCAGTATTTATCCGTTATGAGGGGCCCAAGGGAAGCGGTATGCCGGAGATGTTCTATACATCGGAGGCTATCAGCAGCGATAAGGAGTTGGGACGCAGCATTGCCCTGATCACCGACGGACGTTTCTCAGGGGCATCTACCGGCCCGGTAATTGGACACTGCAGCCCGGAGGCTGTAGACGGAGGTCCCATCGCTCTGGTAGAAGAGGGGGATTTGATTGAGATTGACGTGATGGAGCGTAAGTTGAATATCATTGGCATTGCCGGTGAGAAAAAAACTATGGAAGAGGTGGCAGCCGTTCTGGAGGAAAGAAAGAAGAAATGGAAGCCCCGTGCATCCAAATATAAGAAGGGCGTACTGCGCTTGTTCAGCGAATTGGCCGCCAGTCCCATGAAAGGCGCCTATTTGGAATATGATAAATAAAATGGCATACGAAGCCTGGAAATAGTTGCAAGTATCCGGCGGATGTGGTACGGTTACAAAGTAAACCCACATGCACCTCATTGGTGTATCACCATAAATGAAAGTTGGCAGTGGCGCATGGGGCATCCCTGAACTCAGTTTTCTGCTACACAGAAAAGGGATCTTAATGTAGTAAAGAAATAAATGAAACAATAAAATAAAACGGAGGAGAATTTCACATGGAAAAGATGCAGGAACAGCTTCAAAAATTCGGTGTGGTTCCGGTAGTTGTATTAAATAACGCCAAGGATGCCCTGCTGCTGGCAAAGGCTCTCATAGAGGGCGGACTTCCCTGTGCGGAGGTTACTTTCCGCACGGAAGCGGCAGAAGAATCCATTCGTCAGATGGCGGAAAAGTATCCCGAGATGCTGGTGGGGGCAGGGACAGTACTGACCATAGAGCAGGTAGATCGGGCTGTAAATGCAGGGGCAAAATTTATTGTTAGTCCTGGTTTTGACCCGGAGATTGTAGATTATTGTCTGTCCAGGGAGATCCCGATTTTCCCGGGATGCGTTACGCCCTCCGAAGTAGCGCAGGCGGTAAAACGGGGATTAAAGGTAGTTAAGTTTTTCCCGGCAGAGCAGTATGGCGGAGTCTCTGCCATCAAAGCGTTGGCGGCCCCCTATACCATGGTGCGGTTTATGCCTACCGGCGGCGTAAGCTTAAAGAATCTGAAGGACTATTTAAGCTGTGACAAAATTATAGCCTGCGGCGGAAGCTGGATGGTAAAGGGCGATCTGATTGAGGCCGGAGAGTTTGATAAAATCCGTGAAATGACAAAAGAGGCTGTGACACTTGCAGAAGAGATTCGTGGAGAAAGGTGACAGGGGACAGAGATTATGAATTTAAATGTAAGACCGAAAGAAGAGTGCAAGTTTGACGCCGTATCTCTTGGAGAAGTGATGCTGCGTCTGGATCCGGGAGAGGGCCGCATCCGCACCGCCCGTTCATTCCGTGCATGGGAGGGCGGCGGAGAGTACAATGTTGTCCGTGGACTTCGCAGATGCTTTGGTATGAATACGGCAGTGATTACGGCTTTTGCAGACAATGAAGTGGGCATGCTGATGGAGGATTTCATTCTCCAGGGAGGTGTGGATACCTCACTTATTAAATGGATGAAGACGGATGGAATCGGCCGTGTCTGCAGAAACGGAATTAATTTTACGGAGAGAGGATTTGGAATCCGTGGGGCGGTAGGATGCTCAGACAGAGCTAACACGGCGATTTCCAAGGCAACGCCGGAGGACTTTGATTTTGAGTACATCTTTGGTGAGCTTGGAGTTCGCTGGCTTCACACGGGCGGAATTTATGCGGCTCTTTCCGAACAGTCCTGCGAGACGGTTTTGGCAGCTATCAAGACGGCGAAGAAATACGGAACCCTTGTATCCTATGACCTGAACTACCGTCCCTCCATGTGGAGCGCCATCGGCGGCCAGGCGAAGGCACAGGAGGTAAATAAAGAGGTTGCCAGGTATGTGGATGTGATGATTGGAAATGAGGAAGATTTCACGGCTTGCTTAGGCTTTGAGGTTGAGGGAAATGATGCGGACTTAAAGGAACTGAATCTGGAGGGCTACCGAAAGATGATCAATGAAGCGGCCAAAGCTTATCCGAACTTTAAGGCGGTAGCAACGACGCTTCGCCAGGTGAAGACCGCAACCGTCAACGATTGGAGCGCCATCTGCTGGGCAGACGGGGAAATCTATAAGGCTAAGGACTACAAAGGTCTGGAGATTATGGACCGGGTAGGCGGAGGAGATTCCTTTGCCAGCGGCCTCATCTACGGCTTGATGACCACAGGGGATGCGCAGCTTGCGGTTAATTATGGTGCGGCTCACGGCGCACTGGCTATGACAACCCCTGGTGATACGACTATGGCAAGCAAGAAAGAAGTGGAAGCAATCATGGGCGGTGCAGGCGCCCGGGTGCAGAGATAAATAGAGTTGGAGTAAAGCTGGGGCTGTCCTTTGGGGCAGCCCTATATTCACATGATGGGCAAGTTGGCGGAAGTTAATATCGGTGGGAGGGGAGCATCTCATACATGTTCCTCTGCATGAAAATAAAAATGCATTGAAATGCGCTTCCTGCGGCAAATGGTTATACATGCCGGGGAAAGAACATTCGCAGATATGCCTTGAGTATTGTAAGATGGTAAAGGAAATCCCGCTATGTTTTGGCTGTGCGTGGGAATTGGAGGCTGATTTGAAAAAATAAAAGCCGGAAGGGAGAGCAGCATGGAAATATACAAATATGAAGGGAAAATGTTGCTTATGGAGCACATGATTACTGGAAGTTGAAAAAGTATTTGTAAAATGGATTGGTTTTGGAGATTGAGTATCCCGAAGGAAGAATTATAGGAATGGTGACCCGTCAGGTTACGGTGGCTTTTGACTTGGGGAGAATATATCCCTTTCTCACAGTATTGAGCTTTTGGAATATTAGAAAAGAACCCTTCTGTCCGGATATCCTAAGGGATGGAAGGGTTCTTTGTTTCTTAATTATTAAAAAGAGTTTTATAAATAGATATAAAAAGGGGTTGAAAACAAATTTTTTATGGTATAATATCCAATATAAATTATAAAAACCAAATAAAAATAGCAAAAACGATAATTTAAGTTAATATTTTTTTAAAATAAATTAAATAAATGAGGGATATATGAACGATGGAATTAACAGCAAAGTAATGAAGGTAAACAATGCTTTGCTGGTACTGGAAACAATTATGCGCCGGGGACCTATAGCGAGAAATGAATTGACAGGCTTGGTGGGGCTGACACAGGTTTCTGTGATCAATGTAACGAATGCGCTTCTGGAGGCAGGGATTATTGTAGAAGTAGGCCGTGCTAACAGTGGAAACCAAGGACGCAGATCTATGGTTGTAGATATTAATGAACATGCGTTTTACTGTTTTGGAATGGAGCTGAGTGTTGGAAAGCTGGTGTGCGGGCTTGGCGACGCAAGGGGAAGGCTGCTTCAATTTGAGGAGATTAAATTTCCTTCCAGATCCAGTGCGGAGATGCTGCTGGATAAGGTAGATGAGCTTGTGGAAGAGTTTTTAAAAAACAACCAAATAGATAAAAGAAGAATTTTAGGAATGGGGATTGCTGTTCCGGGTCCGCTGGATGTGCAGGAAGGCATAATGATTAATCCTCCCAACTTTCCTGGATGGAAGAATGTGCCGATCCGAAGTATGTTGGAGGAACGTCTGGGTTTTCGGGTGTGCCTGGACAAAGAGACGAATCTGGCGGCTTTGGCGGAAAGCTTTTATGGAGTATCCGTAGGGTATAAGACATCCTTTTTTATGAGTCTCTTTCGTTTGGGAATCGGAGGCGGACTCGTTGCAGAAAACAATATTTTCCATGGCTTTTGCGATGGAGCAGGTGAAGTGGGTCATATGACAGTAGAATCATCTGGAAGAAAGTGCGGATGCGGAAATTATGGCTGTCTGGAGACTATGATTGCGGAAGATTATCTTATTGAGCAGGTACGTCATTTGTATAAGATCGGCATGGAGATAGAGCGGCCGGAAGATATAGATGGTATTACCCTGGAAGAGATTTTTGAACGGAGCAGCAATGGAGACGACGTCTGCAAAGATGTGGTAAAACAGACGGCAGTTTATATTTCAATTGCCATAGGAAATATTGTAAATTTATTCAGTCCGGAGATGATTGTTTTAGGCGGTCCCCTGCCTGAAATGAGCACTCAGCTGGTGGAACTGGTGGCGGATCGGATTCACAGTAAGAAGTATCCGAGTCATTGTAAGGATATTAAAATTGTAAAATCGGTTCTTGGCCCTCAGGTATATGTAAAAGGAGCTATCGCATTGGCGGAAAAGACTTTTTTAAGCTATGTGCTGCCGGAAAATTTTTAGATTACATTTTGCAGAAAGCTGTAATAAAGGCTCATTAACCAAATAGGAGGCATCAAAAATGAAGCGTTCAGAGATTAACAAAATTATGCGTGAGGCATTAAAACTATTTGAAGATTATGAGACATCCTTGCCGCCCTTTGTACTTTGGACACCGGAGGAGTGGAAACAGAAAGGAGAAGAGGCCCAGGAAATCAAGAATAATATGCTGGGCTGGGATATCACTGATTATGGACAGGGAGATTTCGGCAAGGTTGGCCTTTTGCTGATTACTCTGCGTAATGGAAACCAGATGGACAGTCAAAGATATCCAAAACCCTATGCGGAAAAATTGATGGTAGTCAGAGAAAATCAGGTAACACCTATGCATTTCCATTGGAGCAAGATGGAGGATATTATTAACCGTGGCGGCGGTAATTTGCTGATTAAACTTTACAATTCTACAGAAGAGGAAGGCCTGGCCGATACGGAAGTAACTGTGAGCATAGATGGCGTGAAGCATGTGTTTCCGGCAGGCCATGTAGTATGCCTGAAGCCGGGAGAAAGTATTACACTGACACAGGGGCTTTATCATAGATTTTTGGGGGAGGAAGGAAAAGGAACTGTTTTGGTGGCGGAAGTATCTATGACAAATGATGATAACATGGATAACCGGTTTTATGACACGGTAGGACGTTTTCCGAAAATAGAAGAGGATGAAGAACCATTATATTTTTTGTGCAATGAGTATCCGGAATAAAGCATAGGGGAGGTATAACAGATGAAAGCAATGTATTTAAAATTTTCTTTGGAACAGGCATGTGAGGGTATTATGGAGTTTTTAACCAACAAAACGGAAGCTGTGAAAGCTGTAATGCTTACGGAATGACAGCATCAGATGGGAGACATACCATGAAAAACGGAATTGCAATAGCAGGAAATCTTATTGTGGATTATGTGAAGATGATTGATACATATCCAAAACAGGGAATGCTCTGCAGCATTCTTGATAAAACCCAGAGTCCGGGAGGCTGTGCGGCGAATACCCTGGGGTGTATTGCGGCTATGGACAGGGATGTTCCCCTGCGGTGCTTTGGATCCATTGGAGATGACGAAGCGGGAAAATATATTCAAGAATTTCTGGAGAAATATGGAATCTGTTCGGATGGGGTATCCATAAAAGAAGGATGTATGACTTCTTTTACGGATGTTATGACGGTGAAGGAGACAGGGGCAAGAACCTTTTTTCAGGCCAGGGGCGCCAATGCGGTATTCGGATTGGATGATTTGGATCTTGAACAAATTGGGAAATGCAGGATGTTCCATATTGGGTATGCATTGCTGCTTGATCGGTTTGATGAAGAAGATGAGGAATATGGAACAGTTATGGCGCATGCCCTGGCCGGAATTCAGAGCTTTGGGGTGAAGACTTCTATGGATGTGGTGAGTGAGGACGGAGATCGATTTGCCCGTATTGTAAAACCAAGTCTGAAATACTGTGATTATTTTATAGCAAATGAGATAGAAGGCGGCAATGTCACCGGCATAAATCCAAGAAAAGAGGATGGAACTCTTAACCAGGAAGCGTTGGGGGAGATCTGCAAAAAACTGATGACATATGGAGTATCGGAGCTTATAGTGCTGCATGCGCCGGAGGGGGGAGCCTATCTTACAAAAGATGGTAAGCAGGGGTTTGTTTCTTCTCTAAAGCTTCCGGAAGGGTATATTAAGGGAAGTGTAGGAGCAGGAGATGCATTTTGCGCCGGAATTCTCTATGCACTGTATCAAAATTATTCCATTGAAGAAGCTGTGGTTTTGGCCAATGCCGCTGCTGCCGCCAATTTGTCCCAACCGGATTCCCTTTCAGGACTTCGGCCGGTGAAGGATATTTTTAAATTGTCAGAGAAATATCGGTAAGAAAGGAATTGTTGATATGAAAGCGGTAATGTACGGAGGGGGAAATATTGGCCGTGGATTTATTGGACTTCTGTTCAGTCAGTCCGGCTATGAAGTAACCTTTGTTGATGTAGTGGACTCTGTAGTAGAGTCTTTGAACAGAGAGAAACGATATCCGGTGAGATATGTCTCAACCAAAGGAAAAGAAGATATTTTTGTAGGGCCTGTAGCGGCTGTGCATGGAAATAATCGGGAAAAGGTGGCACAGTCGATAGCAGAAGCTGATGTTATGGCTACGGCTGTGGGCGTGAGAGTTCTGAAGTTTATTGCACCCAATATTGCAGAGGGGATTCGCAGACGTATGCAGACAGGCGGGAAGCCATTGAACATTATTATTTGTGAAAATCTGATTGATGCGGATAAACTTCTGGCAAGTCTCATAAAGGAACAATTGTCAGAGGATGAGAAGACTTGGTTTGAGGACAACATCGGTTTGGTGGAGGCATCCATTGGACGTATGGTTCCGGTACAGACAGAAGATATGAAAGAGGGGGATCCTCTGCGTGTATGCGTGGAGCGGTATGGTTTCCTGCCGGTGGATCAAGCAGCGTTTAAAGGGGAGATTCCTTCTATAAAAAATATGGTTCCTCATATACCCTTTGGTTTTTATATAGAAAGGAAGCTGTATGTGCATAATATGGGTCATGCTGTATGCGCATATCTGGGAGATTATTTGGGAAAAGAATTTATTTACCAGGCTATAGATGACAGTGATATACAGTATATTGTAGAAAATGCCATGTTAGAAAGCGCAAGAGCAATTGCGAAGCAATACCATGCGGATTTATACAGTATTTTCCTGCATACGCAGGACTTGCTGGCACGATTTACCAATAAAGCGCTGGGGGATACTTGTGCCCGTGTAGGAGGAGATCCAACAAGGAAGCTTTCGGCAAAGGACAGGCTTATCGGTTCCTCCGGTCTTTGTATAGAGCAGGGGATTTATCCTGCGTACATATTTTTGGGAACGGCCGGGGCAGTTTACCAGTACTTGAAAGAAGCCGGAAAAGAGCAGGGAATGGAAAATGCGGCATTTGTCTTAAGAGAAGTATCAAAGCTGGATGAGACGGATGGCAGAACAAAGGGGATACTTGCCTTTTATGAGAAATATCTAAAAGGGGCCTCTGTAAAAGAACTAAAGCAGATGGCTCAGCAGATGGAAGCGGAGCAGCTTGGAAATATTGTATAATAAAAAATTTTTTAAAGTTTCTTATAATGAGTGGAGGAAGTATTCCGCAAGAGCAAGAAAATAGCTTTTAAGAATTGCTCGACTTCACCTGCCACTTCCCGGTTCGATACTCCCCATAAGAAATCAAAAAATTCACCAGCCATCCAAGAGGCACCGCATACCACACCATAGCGATTCCACACCGTGGCGCCATGGTGACGGCAAATATTACCCGAAGAGAAAGATTGGCCAGGTTTGCTATAGTAAACATTTTCATATCAGCAGCGCCCCGAAGAAGACCATCCGTGCACATCTTCAGGCCGATAAGGGCGAAGAAAAAGCCAATGAATCTTAAGTAACTGCTTCCGGTTTCCAGAGCCAGAGCCGTTCCGTCGCTTCCGAGGAAGGAGGCAATAATAGCGGAATGGAACAGTTCCAGTATCAGACAAAGAAGCAGGGCAAAAAAGGCGACAAGCCCTAAGGCGGAATGGTAGCCCTTTACAACCCGGTCTTTTTGCTTTGCTCCCAGATTCTGGGCGGTGTAGGAAGACATGGCATTGCCCAGAGCGGCCATAGGAACGATACAGATACTCTCTACCCGCATGCCGGCGGAGAAGCCAGCCAGCATCTGAGGGCCAAAGCTATTAACCACAGACTGTACCAGCATCATACCAATGGAGACCGTGGACTGCTGGAAGATAGAGGGAAGTGCCACACGGCACATAGTAGAAAGTTCTCTGAAGCTGTAATATTTATGAACAAATCGTGTAATAGCGGTTCTTTCGGGACTTTGCGGTTCCTGTGTAACAGTCCGTGTATTCTCAGGATATGCCTGCAGCTCTTTCAGGAAAATCACAAAGGAAACAAGGGCAGAAATCCCCTGAGCAATCAGCGTAGCCCAGGCAACTCCGGCAATGCCAAGTCCCAAGGAGCGTACCAGATAAATATCCAAAACAATATTAAAGACAGAGGAAAAGATCAGCAGGTACAAAGGAATCCGTGAGCGTCCCAGGGCATTGAACATAGAGGACAGCACATTATACATAAAGAGAAAGGGCAGTCCCATAAAATAAATATTCAGATATTCCACAGCCATTGGAAGGATATCCTCCGGCGTTTTCAGGAAGATCATAAATTCCTGTCCAAAGAAAAGTCCAAGAACTGCCAATATCAGGCTGACTGCCAGAAAGGTCAAAAGAGCCGTGGAAATGGATTTTTTCATGCGTCCATATTCCTGAGCGCCAAAATATCGGCTGGTGAGGATGGAAGCCCCCACACCGCCGCCGATGGCAACACAGATAAACACATTGGTAAGTGAGTAGGAAGCTCCCACAGCAGCCAGGGCATTTTCACTTACATAGCGGCCAACCACCATGGAATCAGCCATGGTATAAAACTGCTGAAACAGATTTCCAATGATCATAGGCAGTGCAAACAGAAACAACGCCCGCATAGGGCGTTCTTTTAACAGATAATCTTTTTTCATAGTAATCTCCATTCCGCCGCCTTTTTAGCTGGCGGCACAAATAGTAATGAAAGTCTGTTTTCTTTTTAAAGCTTATCATTTCATTGTCATAATTAGAACCGTTGTCTTTTTTATCATATCCCCAATATGGATTAAGGGAGCGTGAAATACCAGGTCATTTATTACAGGCAGTCGATTTTTCCCTTCTTTTTAGAATCCTTTTTGCATACTTACGGATTTCTTCATTACTGTCAAACAGGCATTCCTGCAGAAGCTTATTGGTCAGCAGCCTGCGCTTTCCCATTTGATATAGTGTATATTCCCGGCAGCAGGAGCAGTAGGTAGTCTCATAGATATGAGAAAGTAATGAGGCAGGCGCTTTTTGTCTATCATCCTTCATACTCAGTATGTACAAATGGATTCCATGCCATCCGGTGGTGTCCCGGAAATTCACAGGAATAGCCTGGATATGGCCCTCTAATAATCGGGCATCCTGCTCCTGATAATTCTTAATCAATACAGGCAGGGCAGCGTTCGGATTTCCTTTCAGTTCTTCCAGAGCAAATTTTCGTACCAAAGGATGCCGGATATTAGAAAGCGCTTCCCATGCGGCGTCATTCAAGCTCTTGTACTGGGATTTTGCGTCTTTTATAATGGGCAAAGGGTCTTTCGGGTAGGGACAGCGGCAAAAAGCGGTTAAGGCTTCGGCACGTGCTTTTGGCTCACGCTGTCCCAGATATGCTTCTGCATAGGGCAAAAGGGCTTCCGGATCATTTATTCTTTGCAGGCGGAGAGACAGGCGAACTCCGGTTAGAGGAAGAGCCTGCGGGCGGCATTCTTTCCTGTTTTCCGTTACTTTTTCATATTCCTGGGATATGATAAGATATTTTTCCAAATACCTTGATTTCATAGCTTCCCTGACAAGGGCAGTAAGGTAATATCTTCCCCTGCTGTCATACAGCCAGAGAAAATCATAAGCATGATAAAGAGATTTCTTTTCATATAGTCTGCCTATGTCTTCTGCTATTTTTATAAAAGCAGTCTTATTTTCCGCCAGAATGATACATAGCATTTCAAAATCATCCCTTTGGGGAAAATGCTGTCCAGGAGAGAGTTTTTTCTTCATCAATTGGGCATAGAGCATCTCATACTTATGCCATAAAGCTTGCTGTGCGGCCGAAAATCCATCCAGTGAAAATTGATTTAGGAGCTCTGCAAGATAAAGGAATTTCCAATTACCATTAGACCTTGTGTGGCGGAAACTGTCAATTGCAGCTGTTAAAAATGTTTCTTTGTCTGGAAAACAGCAGATGAATTGATACAAATACCAGGCCCGGGATCCCTCGCACTGAGGATCAAAGGCCAGAGAATGGCTGCATGCCCATAAAATGACTTCCCGATAGTTTTCCCGATCTTCTTGCAGAGCCTGCATACAGCAGCCCCGCCCCCTCAAAAGATTCTCTTTGAACTGCCTTTTTGTCATAATGCCTCCGGATGTTTTTGAATGGGAGATGAGATGCGCTTTTATTATAGTACAGAAGAAAGATTTTTTCTACTTTTGTTAGAAGTAAAAAATCACGAAGGCGCACACTTAAGTATCTTGATACGTTATACTTTATGAATCAAAGCTTATGGTATTATTATAAGCTGCAAAAGAAAAGCTGTATATACAAGCAAAACATGCGGATTCAAGGCGAGAAAGGAGGGGCCATGTCAGCGGATCTGGAAGAACAGTACAATAAAATCTACCGCTACTGTTATATGAAGCTGGGACACCGGCAAACGGCAGAGGATCTGACACAGGAAACCTTTCTCCGGTTTTTGGCGGACAGGCGTTATCAGGATATGGGGAGAGAGTTGGCCTATCTCTATACCATAGCCAGAAATCAGTGCATTGATTATTACCGGAAGCAGAAGCCCCTGGCATTGCCAGATGAACTGCCGGAAGTTCAGGAAGAGGACGAGCTGCTGACCTCCTTTGCCTTACAGGAAGCAGTTAAACAATTACCTTTGGAAGAACAGGAATTAATTTTTCTGAAATATGTCAATGAGCTGAGTGCAACTGAGATTGGGCAGATTCTGGGATGGTCCCGGTTTGCGGTATACCGCCGGCTGAAGGGGTGCTTGAAACGTCTGAAGCAATTATTAGGGGAGTTTTAATGCTGAGAGGATATTACGGAACTTAAAACAGTAATATCTTTTCAGTGCACAAATCAAATTACAAGCACATGGACTTGTGATTGTAGTTTGATTTAGTCAGAGGTGTACTGAAAAGATATTACGGAACTCAAAATAGGAGGGATTTTTTGACCAGCAAATTACAAAAGGATCTAAAAAACTTATATCCGGCCCCTCCGCCCCTGGAACGGGAGAGTTTTTTAAGAAGCCTTCCGGCTCCGGAGCTGTCTTTCGGGCAGTTCCTGTGGAGGCAGGCCGGTTATATTCAAAAAGGAAATTGGCTGTTGGCAGCAGGACTTTTGGCTTTAACAGCTATAAGTAGCCGCTATGCGGATGGGACAATGCTTGGAATCCTTGCGGCCTGTACGCCTTTCCTGGCACTTGTGACAGTGGCAGAAGGCAGCCGTTCTCTCCGCTTTGGAATGGAAGAGCTGGAGCTTTCCAGCCGGTTCCCTTTAAAAGTCATTGTGGCGGCAAGGCTTGGAATACTGGGGCTTGGCAATCTGCTTTTATTAGGAGGAATTACACCCCTGGTACTTTTTGGAGAGGGAAATTCCCTCTTTCGCTCAGCCTTTTCCCTGCTTTTGCCTTATCTTCTGACTGCATTTTTGAACCTGTGGGCAGTCCGCACTTGTCAGGGAAGCAGCGGCCTGTACCTGTGTATGGGAATCACGGTACTGGTCAGCGGCCTATGCCTGCTTATGGGAAAGCAGGGGCCATCTTATGAAAAATGGATGCCGGACTTATTGCAGAATTTTGCCCTGACAGCCGGTACCCTTCTGTTTGGAGCCCTTACCGGCTTTGAATATAGAAAAACAATCAGACAATCGGAGGAATACAGATGGAGCTTACAATAGACCGCTTGACAAAGCAGTATAAAAACAAAATTGCAGTAGATAGGGTTTCCTTACACCTTAAGCCGGGCGTGTGCGGCCTGCTTGGATCCAACGGCGCCGGAAAGACTACCCTGATGCGTATGATCTGTGGTGTCTTAAAGCCCACAGGAGGAACGGTATCTTTTCAGGGCAGCGATGTATCCACAGAAGAATACCGCAAAAGCTTAGGCTATCTGCCCCAGGATTTTGGCTATTACCCCGGTTTTACCGGATTGGAATTTCTGGATTACATGGCACTTCTTAAAGGACTTCCCAAAAGTGCAGCAAAAAAGCGCAGTCAGGAACTCTTGGAGTTGGTAGGATTAAAAAATAACGCTAAAAAAAAGATTAAAACCTATTCCGGCGGAATGAAACAGCGCCTTGGGATCGCTCAGGCAATGCTGAACCGCCCGAAGCTGCTTGTTTTAGACGAGCCCACGGCCGGTTTAGATCCGAAAGAACGAGTTCGCTTTCGGGAGCTGATAGAGGAACTGGGAAAGGAAAGTATTGTGCTTTTGTCCACTCACATTGTATCAGACATAGAGCAGGCAGCAGACCGGATTCTCATGATGAAGGATGGACAGATTATATTTGACGGAACCGGAAAGGATGTGGAGGGACCATTGGAGGATTTTTATTTGAAACAATTTGGGGAGGAGGAAGCAAGTGATGAGTAATAATTTCTGGCCATTGGTTATTTATGAATACCGTAAGCTTTTCCGGCGTAAAATCCTTTGGATTACCCTTGGGGCCATGACAGCCCTCTGTATCTTTGCGGCCTGCAGCCATCTCTTAGGCAATGCGTATGTGAATGGGCAAGTCTATGAGAGCCACGGCGAGGCTTTGGAAAAGAAGATTGCTTTTGCAAAAGCCCTTTCTGGGAGAGCCCTGGATGACATGCTTCTTTCGGAAATGCAGGAGGGCTATGCCAAGGTACCGAATATTCCGCTGGCCGGAGTTTCAAGGGAATACCAGACATATGCCAGACCCTATGAGGCGATCTGGCAGTATGCCTTTTTGCTTGCGGGAGATCCGGCCTATAAAACGATCACAGAGGAAGAATTGTATGCTGCCAGAAGCGAAAAGCTGGAACAGGGCTGGACAAATGAACAGCTTGGCAGCAGAGAGAAGGAATATCTGAGAGCCGCAGAGGAAAAGGTGGAAAAGCCCTTTGTCTTTACCTACTGTGAGGGCTGGGGTGTTCTGGCAAATCTGATGAATATGCTGTGTGTGCTGCAATTACTGCTGATTGCAATCTGTATACCGCCTGTTTTTTCCGGAGAGCACAGCTGCAGAACGGATCAACTGATTCAGTCCACCGGTCTGGGGAAAAAGCCTCTGTATCTGGCAAAGCTTTTGGTGGGAATCACCTTTTCCGCCCTATCCACACTTTTTCTGGGTATGGTACTTATGGGGGCCCTCTTTTGTGTTTATGGAACGGAAGGGGCCGATGCGGCGTTGCAGCTTCTTAATTTCAGGTGTGTTTGGCCCCTGACCGTAGGTGAAGGGATTCGGATTTTGTTTGGATTGCTTTTGATTACGGCGCTGCTTCGCACTGTACTTGCCATGCTGCTGTCGGAGTGTTTTCGCAGCAGTACGGTTCCGCTGGCGTTGATGTCAGGCTTTCTGCTGTCCGCCCTGCTTTTTCGCATTCCGGAAGAATATCGGCTGTTATCGGGGATTTGGAATACAATTCCGGTGAATCTGGTGGCTGTCTGGGAAGTTTTCGGAAGCCGCCTGTATCCCTTTTTCGGAACATTCCTGACCCCATGGCAGGCAGCCCCAGTCATTTACCTGCTGCTTGGCGCAGGAGCCGCTGTTTTGTGCTTTCGGCGGTATAAGGGCTTTCAGGCAGGAGGAAGATAGGGGATAATAAAAGAGGAATGTTACCATGTACATGATAGATAAAATTCCTTGAGACAGGGCAGAATAAGTAGTAAGATATAGAAAAGCCATTGGAGGATAATATGTGCGGCAGATATTATGTGAACGATGAAACGGCCAGGGAGATTGAAAAGCTAATCCGGCAGATGGATGAAAAAAGAAGACAGGAATCCATAAAGGCCATAGGCAGGATAGCAGCCGGAGATATTCATCCGGGCAAGGATGCTCCGGTTCTGTCAGGAAAAGGCGGTTCCATACACTGCGGATGGCAGCGCTGGGGGCTTCCGGGGTTTCAGGGGAAAAAGCTGATCTTCAATGCCAGATGCGAATCCGCTCTGGAAAAGTCCCTGTTCTGGGACAGCATCCTGCACAGACGTATTGTGGTTCCGGCAGCCTGGTTCTATGAATGGAATCCTCAGAAAGAAAAGAATACATTTACCAGGAAGGATACGCCGATACTATTTATGGCCGGATTCAGCAGGTATTATGAGGACGGGGAGCATTTTGTGATTCTCACCACGGCGGCCAATCCTTCTATGAAGCCGGTACATGAACGTATGCCCCTGATTTTGGAGAGGGAGGAAATTGCGGACTGGATGCTGGATGATACGAAGACAGAAGCCATGCTCCATAAGATTCCCTGCCTGTTGGAACGCCGGTCTGATTATGAGCAGATAAGCCTGTTCTGATTCCTGCCAAATGGAACATAGGCAGACCAATTAGCATAAATTACCGCTTGAAACAGGAACGTATGTTTGATAGAATTTCTCTTACAGGAGGTGAACATACGTTTGAAAAACATAATCTTTCATATTGACGTGAACTCGGCCTTCCTTTCCTGGGAGGCCGTTTACCGTCTGGCTCACAAAGGAGGAAAGCAGGATTTGAGGGAAATCGCATCTGCGGTAGGTGGAGATGTTACTTTGCGGCATGGGATCATACTGGCAAAATCCATTCCGGCGAAAGGCTACGGGATCAAAACAGGCGAGACGATACCGGAGGCACGAAGAAAATGTCCGGGGCTGGTACTGGTTCCGCCCAATTACAACCTGTATGAAAAATGCTCTGCCGCCTTTATGGAGATCTTGAGAGAATATTCGGACGTAGTGGAGCAGTACAGCATTGATGAGGCATTTGTGGATATGAGTGCAAGCTGCCATCTGTTCGGTTCACCGGAAGAAACAGCCGGACAGATCAAAGATCGCATCCGGGAGGAACTGGGATTTACGGTCAATGTAGGAGTGTCTGCAAATAAGCTCCTTGCAAAGATGGCCTCTGATTTCCGGAAGCCAGATCGAGTGCACACACTGTATCCGGAAGAGATAAAAACGAAAATGTGGCCTCTTCCGGTATCGGAGCTTTTCTTTGTGGGAAAGGCTACGGCCGGTAAGCTGCTTTCCATGGGGCTGCGGACAATTGGGGAACTGGCACAGGCGGAGCCGGCATGGTTAAAAAGTATGTTGAAGAAGCAAGGGGAGATAATATGGGGCTTTGCCAATGGGATTGATTTTTCTCCGGTACTGGAAAAGCCAGAGGCAAATAAAGGGTATGGAAACAGCACTACCACGCCCTATGATGTGACAGACGAGAAGACCGCAGCCCAAGTGCTCTTAGCCCTTTCTGAGACTGTGGGGAACCGCCTGCGGGCAGATGGGGTGCAGATATGCGTGGTGTCTGTGGGAATCCGATATGGAGATCTGTCTTATACCTCCCATCAGAAGCGGCTTTGGAGTTCAACAGATCTGACAGTGGAGATCTATGGAGCTGCATGTGAATTGTTTCGGGAATTATGGAATGGACGGCCTGTTCGCCATCTGGGTGTGCATACAAGCCGGGTGAATGAGACGGATTTTGGAAGGCAGTTGAGCATATTTGATGAGATTGATTATGAGAAGCTCAGCAGGATGGATCGAACCGTAGACGAGATAAGGAAACGCTTTGGTGGGGATGCCGTGATGCGTGCCGTATTTTTAAATGGGCCCATAGACCATATGAGCGGAGGGGTATCCCGGGAGAAGCGGTCCGTAGATTATGATGAAGTGATAGTTCAGTAAAGGGGAAATGGACAATGGCATTTGGGATTGGGGTAAATCCGCCGGAAGCGGATGCAGGCAGCGTCAGGGGGATTCAAAGGAAGGTAGCCTGTGAGTGCTGGTTCACCAGCACAGGAAGGGTTATGCCGCTTATGCTGAAGATACAGGATGAGGATGGTGAGATACGGACGATACGGGAGATTACGGTGCATTCTCAGGAAAAGAAAAGGTACGCCGGAATCCCCGCCATAGAATATGACTGCACACTGGTGCTTCGGGGACAGAGCAGAAGGGTGAGACTGATTTATTATCAGTCGGAAAATCGGTGGGTGCTCAACTTTTGATAAAAGTATGGGATGATTTAAAAATAGGCCGATGTAGCAGCAAAGGCAGCAGAAATTTTTGTGAACAAAAGGGGCGGAGCTACACACGTTTGATTCTTATCAATTGTATAGTAGCTCCAAGCAATTATATTTGTTTTTTTGAATGTAAAAAAATGATACAACAAGTATATCAGGAGGAGAAAAGAATGAAAAATCAGGGATTATATAGTAGAGTGATCGAGAATATAAAAATAAAAATTATATTACCGGTATAATGACAAAGATGTAAATTGGTGTTATAGTAATTACAGTTAAACAAAGCGGACGAAATAAGTTCAGAAAGGAAAAATCATGGCAACAGTTAATTTCGCTGGGAATGGCTTCACATATTACCTGCATAGTGAATATTATGAGACACTGCTTAGTAAAGAAAAAGAGCAGAGTCTTGTTAGGATACGCTCATGTAAGGTAAGGAAAAGGCGAAGAACTGTTTGAGAGCCGGAAGACAATGGGGTATAGGAGCTTTCGGGAATAGAACATGGATTTAGGTGCCGCTTATCTTGTGTGAGATAGGCGGTATTTTTAATGCTCCATTAGCTCAGTTGGGAGAGCACTCGACTTTTAATCGAGAGGTCATGGGTTCGAGGCCCATATGGGGTACTACCGCCTGGATATTTATTCTCACGGTAACAAGTCAAGGATACGCTTGCATGCCTTGGAACCGTAAAGAATTTGAGTTGAGATAACAGGAGGTGAGAATTATGGTGAATCTGCCAATCATCGATATGGTAAGAACAGGAGAGAACATCAATAGGCTGCGGAAGCAGGCAGGACTTTCCGTAAGAGAACTGCAGGATATTTTCGGATTTGCTACGCCGCAGGCCATATACAAGTGGCAGCAGGGAGCAGCCCTGCCGACGATAGATAATCTGGTGATGCTGGCGGCAGTCTTGCAGGTACGGATAGATGATATTCTGGTGACTGATGCAGCAGTGCAGATGCAGATTGGTGCATGAATAAAAGAGAAGCCGGTAATGCGGCTTTAAGTTCCACAGGAACTATGGTGGCTATAGGATAATGGTAGTCCGGCAGATTGTGGCTCTGCTCGTGGGGGTTCGATTCCCTCTGGTCGCCTTTTGGATGGGTATGCCTAGCGGCGAGGGCAGCGGACTGTAAATCCGTCACACAGAAACAGCGCAGGTTCGAGTCCTGCCCCATCCACTTTGGTTGGCAGAACAAACGTCCATTAGACGTTTTGTATGCCTGCCCCAACTATTTCCTGTTTGCGTGTCCGAGAGGTTTATGGTGCCGCCCTGCTAAGGCGGTGTGCGGCAACGCACCGAAGGTTCGAATCCTTCCGCAAACGCTCTGAAGTCGAGGAAAATTCGGCTTCTTTATTTCTGCGGGCAACGAGCCAAGCAGACATGCTGGCATGTCTATTTGGCGACTGCCGCGAGGGTCAAATACTCCGCAGCTTGCTGCGGGGTATTTGACTACTTTTTTCGGAAAAATCTGAAAACTCATTGAACTATAAAAATGCCATGATGAGAATGGATGACAAAAATAACGATACAGGAAAATTGCTCATAGAAAAAATTTTGCTTATGGTGAAAACCAGAAGATAATGCTAAAATAATATAAGCCAGATAACATACTTTGACCTATCAAAATACTTTTCAAGAAAAAACAAGCTTACAGCTTGCATGCGGCACCCATTCTCGGAGGAAAAAATGTACATAGCAGATTTACATATCCATTCCAGATATTCCAGAGCCACCAGCAGAGACTGCACACCGGAGCACTTGGACCTATGGGCGAGACGTAAAGGAATCCATCTGGTGGGAACCGGAGACTTTACCCACAAAGCATGGCGGGACGAGCTGAAAGAGAAGCTGGAGCCGGCAGAGGAAGGCTTCTATCGTCTAAAAAAGGAATACCGAATCAAGGACAAGACGGCCCGGACCTCCTGGGAGCCCCGTTTTGTGGTAAGCGGGGAGATTAGCTCCATTTACAAAAAATACGACAGAACCAGAAAAGTCCACAGCCTGATTCTGCTTCCTGGCTTAGAGGAAGCAGATGGGATTGCGGCCAGACTGGAGACCATAGGCAATATCCATTCTGATGGACGCCCGATTCTGGGATTGGACTGTCATGATCTTCTGGAAATCATACTGGATCTGTGTCCCCAGGCGCTCTACGTGCCGGCCCATATCTGGACGCCTCATTTCTCCCTTTTTGGAGCTTTCTCCGGGTTTGATACCATAGAAGAGTGCTTCGGAGATCTCACACCGGAGATTCATGCTCTGGAAACGGGACTGTCTTCCGATCCCTCCATGAACTGGCGGGTTTCTGCCTTGGACAGGTATCAGCTTATCTCCAATTCGGATGCCCATTCCCCGGCAAAGCTGGGGCGGGAGGCGAACCTTCTGGATATCCCCTTGTTCTATGAGGGACTGTATCAGGCGATTCAGAGAGGTGAGGGCCTTAAGGGAACCATTGAGTTTTTTCCGGAGGAGGGCAAATACCATTACGACGGACATCGCAAATGCGGAATCTGCTTAAGCCCTGCAGAAGCGGAAAAGCATCAGGGCCTATGTCCTGTTTGTGGACGAAAGCTGACCACAGGGGTTTCTCATCGGATTGAGCAGCTTTCCGACCGTCCGGAGGGCTTTTGGCGAAAGGAAGCAAAAGCCTATGAAAGCATGGTGCCTCTGCCGGAGGTGATTGGCGCCTCCATTGGAAGAACGGCAGCCAGTGTAAAAGTAGTACGTGAGTATGATTCCATGCTGGAAAAGCTGGGAGCGGAATTTGAAATCCTGCGCACCATTCCCATAGAAGAAATCAGGAGCAATGCAGGAACACTGATTGCAGAAGGAATCAAACGCCTGCGCCAGGGGAAGGTAGAACGCACACCAGGTTTTGACGGAGAATATGGTAAAATATTTCTTTTTCGGTCAGAAGAATTGGAAAGTCCGGATGGACAGATGAGTTTTCTTGAGACGCTTGGCATCTCAGAGATGGGAAATAAGAAAAAGACCAATTATAATAAGATTGAATCGAGTAATATCGACAATAAAGTAAGAAAATTAGATGGAAGAGAGGAAAATAGAGATAAAAATCCAAAGCAGCAGGAAGCAATCCGTTCCCTGGCTCCAACGGTTGCCGTGACTGCAGGTCCGGGAACCGGAAAAACTTTTACTTTGATATCCCATATTCTTTATTTGGTTCAGGAATGCCAGGTAAAGCCATCGGAAATCACAGCCGTCACCTTTACCAATCGTGCGGCATGCCAGCTTAGAGAGCGCCTGCAAAAAATTGCCGGCAGCAAGCGAGGCTGGAAGAAGCTTCAGACAGGAACCTTTCATGCCCTTTGCCTGTCCTATCTCCAGGAAAAGGGCGAGACAAAGATTCTGATAGACAATGTGGAAGCCCTGGAGCTTATTCGGGAAGCAGCAGAGAAGATTGGAGTGAAAAGAAAACCGGAGCGGCTTCAAAACATCATATCCCTTTATAAAACTGCCGGAGAGAATAGGAAGCCGGATTTAAATGAGAAAGAGCGGCAGGTAATGGAGACTTATAACCAAAGTCTGCAGGAAAATGGCCTTTGGGATTATGACGACCTTTTAAGAGAAGCTTACTGCCTGTTAAAAGCAGAGAATAATGAAGAAGAAAATAAAAACCAAGAGAATAAGGAAAATGAACCCATAAGAGGAAAAAAGCCTACAAAAACCGAAAAGGTCCATAGATATCTTCTGGTAGACGAATTTCAGGATATCAATCCCATCCAGTACGAATTGTTAAAGCTATGGAATCGTGGAGGAAAGCAGCTGTTTGTGATTGGCGATCCGGATCAGTCTATCTATGGATTCAGGGGAAGCAGTTCCAAATGCTTTGAGCAGCTTAAAAATGACAATCAGGAGCTTTTGGAGATAACATTATCTGCAAATTATCGCTCCGCTCCGGAGATATTGGAAGCAGCGCTTCCGGTGATTTCCAACAATCCGGGATTAGAAAGGCAGCTTTTTTCCGTTAACCCCAAAGGCCCGAAGGTGCGTCTTGTGACTGCGCAAAATCTGAGAGAAGAGGCAGCCTTTGCAGCCAAAGAGATTGTGCGTCAGGTAGGCGGTGTGGATATGCTGCAGGCCCATGAAGCGGCAGAAGAGGATAGAGAGGAAAAAAATAGGAGCTTTGGAGATATTGCAGTTCTTTACCGGACACATCGTCAGGCGGAGCTTATAGAGCAATACTTAAAGCAGGAAGGAATTCCCTGTGTCATAGGAGGAAGAGACAATTTTCTATCTGAACCGGAAGTTCGGGGAGCCATATGCTTTTTCCGGCACCTGATGAATCCCGAGGATGTGCGTTCGGAGAATACCTGTAAACGGCTTCTGTGGAATAACCGAGAAGATTTTGCTCAGATGGAAGAACAATATCGCTTACTTCTGCAAAAAACCAAACCGGAGAAGCTTTTCATGCAGTGGTCAGAGGATATGGGATTAAAGGAAAAAGAATCAATAAGGAAGCTTAGCCATATGGCAGGTCTTTTTGTAAGCATGGAAGAGTTTTTGAATGGCCTTCTTCTTGGTGTGGAAAGCGATCTGCAGCGCTGCTCAGGACGGCATTACACCTCGGATGCCGTAAAGCTGATGACCCTGCATGGGGCAAAAGGACTGGAGTTTCCGGTTGTTCTCTTATGCGGCCTGAGCAAAGGACTGCTGCCCCTGGAGACAGGAGCAGGACAGGCAGATATTCAGGAGGAGCGCAGGTTATTCTATGTAGGCATGACAAGAGCGAAAGAGGAATTAATACTCACCACATCAAAAGAATCCTCCCCCTTTGTAAAAGAACTGCCCAAAAGCGCAATCCAACAGGAAGCGGCGGCCGCAAAGAAGCAGGAGGACAGGGGAATCCAGATGAGCCTTTTTGACTGGATGAAATAAGACAGAATATCATTTATAATGCCTTGTAATGGTAAATCTATTGGTATGATATATTAAAATTTATTGGATTATAATTCAAAAATCTACCGGAATAAATTATATTAATAGATCGGATTATTCTTCCGGAAAAATTAGAGCAAGGAATGAAAAATATTATTTTGAATCATAAGGAGAGGATTACCGGATTCAACAGAACAAAATTACCGGAATACTATAACCATAAATAGTATTCCGGTGATTTATCATGTATTCCTTTCTTTTCGAAATATTGCTTCTGGTGACGGCCTTATCCGTAGATGCATTTGCCGCCGGCTTTGTATACGGCGTAAGTAAGATAAAAGTCCCATTTACTTCAATTATAGTAGTAACAGGCATTTCCAGCCTGATGCTGGTCTTATCCCTTCTGGCAGGAAATCTGGTCAGCAGCCTGTTCCCAGAAAATCTTACCAAATACTTTAGCTTTCTGCTTCTGTTTACACTGGGACTGATAAAGCTCTTTGACCATTCACAGCATGACGAAGCAGAAAACGCTGATAAAAATAAGGACGATTTGGTATCCCCCACAGAAGCATTCACCCTGGGGGTGGCCCTCTCCATCGACAGCCTTGCGGCCGGAATCGGAGCAGGCATTGGGAGTGCCTATATACCTGTGGCATTTCTTGTTTCCTTTCTCATAGGTGCTCTGGCCCTCATTGCAGGAAGCTGGCTGGGGGGCCTAATATCGTCCCGCTGTCGATCGAACCTCTGTTGGATTAGCGGTGTACTTCTGATACTTCTTGCTTTTATGAAATTGCTGTAAAATGCGGCCGGGGCTTAGTAAAAGCAGCTCATGGGCCACAAGGGGCATAGCAGACAAAAGAATAAGCTGCGTCCACTCCCGAACCTTAAGATGGCAGGTGCCGAAGGCCTGAATAAAATAAGGAAATTCCGTAACAAGTCCCTGAAGACCAAGACCTATGACAAAAGCCGCCAGCATCAGACGATTGTTCAGATGCTTCATCCGAAACAGAGAGGTTTCCACATCCCGCATTCCGATGGCATGGAAGAGCTGGGAGATCCCAAGAACCGTAAAGGCATAGGTCTGGGAACGGGAGAGAATCTCCGGTGCCGCCAAAAGTAGCCGCAGGTTTTCAAGATTCAAGGAAGCCCCATGAGCCATTAACAGGGAAATGGGAAGCTGTAGGAAAGCCGTCATGCTGATAAAGGCAATCAAGATTCCGTAAAGCAGGGTACAGCTTAACCCCCCGGCGGCAAAAAGGCTTTCATTCCGGGACCTGGGAGGACGGTTCATAAAATGCCGTGGGTCCCCGGGGTCAACACCCAAAGCCAGAGCAGGCAGGGAATCGGTAATCAGGTTAATCCAGAGGATATGGCTGGGCTTTAAGGGGGAGCCGAGGCCCAGTAAAATGGCAGTCAGCATGGTAATGATTTCCCCGAAATTGGAGGAAAGCAGAAACAGTACCGACTTCTTAATATTTTCATAGATTCCCCGTCCCTCCGCAATGGCTTTGGCAATGGTGGCAAAATTATCATCGACCAATATCAGATCTGCTGCGTTTTTTGCCACATCCGTTCCGGTGATTCCCATGGCAACACCCACGTCCGCAGCCTTTAGGGAGGGAGCGTCATTGACTCCATCCCCGGTCATGGCTACTATTTTTTCGGAAGCCTTTAAAGCCTTTACAATGCGAACCTTATGTTCCGGAGAAACCATGGCAAATACGGATAGCTTTTGGACTGCCTGAGAAAATTCCTTGTCGGTCAAACCATCAATCTGTGCACCTGTCATACAGTCTTCCGGTCTCTCTGCGATTCCCAGTTCTTTTGCAATGGCAAAGGCCGTATCGATCCGGTCGCCGGTGATCATCACGGTCTTAACTCCGGCACGGCGGAAATCACGGACAGCCTTTACGGCTTCCGGGCGGATGGGATCCATCATTCCTACAGTTCCAACAAAGGTCAGCCCCTTTTCAGTAGGACGGTTGGTGCCTGTCTTCATTCCCAAAGCTAAAAGCCGTAAGGCCCGTCCGGAGAGGATTTTCATAGCCTGGGAGATTTCACGGCGTTTCCCCGTATCCAGGGGAACAATTTTTCCATTTAATAAAATAGTACCACAGCGTTTCAGAATCTCATCCGGAGAGCCCTTGGTATAGGAGACGGTAGAGCTGCCGCTTCGATGGAGGGTAGTCATCATTTTTCGATCCGAATCAAAGGCAAGCTCCTGAATCCGGGGGAATTTTCGTTCCAGTGCAGGCCGTTCCAGATAAAAGCGGCGGGCCAGGTCCAAAAGAGCCAGCTCCGTAGGATCCCCTAAGCGGTCATCCGAATTAATAACAGCATCATTACAGAGGGCAAAGCCCTCCAAAAGCGGCCCATTTTGCTCGGGGGAGAGGGCAGCCGCATCCAGAATTCTGCCATTGGTGTAGCAGGCGGTGACTGTCATTTTGTTTTGTGTGAGGGTGCCTGTTTTATCCGAGCAGACCACGCTGACGCAGCCAAGAGTTTCCACGCTGGGAAGCCGTTTTACAATGGTATTAACCTTTACCATTCGGGAGACGCTTAAAGCCAGCACCATGGTTACAATAGCAGGCAATCCCTCCGGAACTGCGGCCACTGCAAGGGAAATGGCGGTGATTAGCATTTCCAGAATATCTCTTTTTTGCAGAATGGCAATAAAGAAGAGCAGGGTGCACAGCAGAAGAGATACAATACTTAAGAACTTCCCAAGCTCGGCCAGCCGGTGCTGAAGAGGTGTGGTTTCTGTGGGAGCTTCGTTAATAAGGCGAGCGATTTTACCGATCTCCGTATCCATGCCAATGGCCGTAACCATACCCTCTCCACGTCCATAGGTTACATTGGTGGACATGTAGGCACGATTGTTTTGAGACAAATCTTTTTCTACAGGAACAGATTCTCCGGTCAGTGCAGCTTCTTCAATCTTCAGGCTGTTTACGGAAATCAGCTCCAGATCTGCGGGCACCTGGCGGCCGGCATCCAGGCAGACAATGTCGCCAGGCAGGAGATCCCGGGCCGGAATTTCTTTTAAAGTTCCATTTTGGCGAATCAGGGCAGTAGGACTTGTCATCTGCTTTAAAGATTCCAGAGCTTTTTGAGCCTTTCCCTCCTGGACCACACCGACAATGGAATTTACTAAAATCACGGCAAGAATAATGGCCGTGTCGCTAACTTCGCCCAGCAGCATGGAAATGGCGGCTGCAATAAAGAGGATGAAGATCAGGGGATCGTTCAGCTGTTCAAAAAAGGATTCCATCAGAGTTTTGTGATGTCCGTCCTCCAGAATATTCTGTCCCCGAAGTTCATTTGAAGAGGTTGTCTCTTGCTTCATGCACGATTCGTCCTTTCTTGCATATTGCGGATATTAGGCTCGTACATAAGTTAAAACTTATTCCTGCGGGAAGTTTGCCTTACAAATGGTAAATACGGAAAACCTTGTACGAGCATTCGTTATCAAAAGATATGAAAAAAGGGACAAAGTTATGTTAGGAAAAAATAAGTTTATGGAAAAGCCAAAAAATCTGCCGTATAATAATTGCTAGAGTAACGATTTTCAAAGCAGGCTCCCCGGCAGGAAAGGAAAAGGATATATCTTATGAAAAAGATCGCAGTCATTGACGATGATATTTACATTGGTGATATGGTAGAAGAGATTTTAAAGAAAGAGGGCTATGGCGTCCTGCGGGCTTACTCCGGGACGGAGACGGTGTATCTTTTGAAAGAGCACCACCCGAATCTCATTCTCCTGGACCTGATGCTGCCCGGCCTGACCGGAGAGCAGGTACTTCCCTTAGTACAGGGAATCCCGGTGATTGTAGTCAGTGCAAAGGCGGATGTGGCGGATAAGGTAAAGCTGCTTCGAGACGGTGCGGCGGACTATATCACGAAGCCCTTTGACACAAGGGAGCTGTTGGCCCGTATCGATGTGCAACTTCGCACGGCGGTCTCTCTGGGCAGCGGCGGGAGCCTTACTTTCGGCGGCTTAAATCTGGATTTGGACAGCCACGGCCTGAGTGTAAATGGCCAGGCCGTAAGGCTTACAAGAACGGAATATGCCATCCTGAAGCTTTTGATGCAGAACCCGAGACAGGTTTTAACAAAATCCCTCCTGTTGGAGAGGATCAGTACGGACACGCCAGACTGTACGGAAAGCTCCCTGAAAATCCATGTGAGTAATCTAAGGAGAAAGCTTCGGGAGACAGGCGGAAGAGATTATATAGAGTCCGTGTGGGGCATTGGATACAAAATGCAGGAAGAATAATTATTTACGATTTCTTAACCATTTCCTTAACCGTTTTCTAAATCCCTTTCTGCTACACTTAGTGTACCGAGAGACATATTACGGAACTAAAATAGGAGACGAAAAATGGAATATTGTTTAACAGCAGAAAGATTAAGCAAACACTACCGGCACTTCAAGGCTCTGGAGGGACTTTCCATCCACGTCCCCAAAGGCTCTATCTACGGTCTGGTGGGAAGAAACGGTGCAGGCAAGACAACGCTCATCCGCCTTATCTGCGGACTCCAAAGCCCGACGTCCGGCGAATACATTTTATACGGAAAACGAAACACGGAAAAGGGAATCACAGAAGCACGCCGCCGGATGGGGGCCGTAGTGGAAACGCCCTCCATATATTCGGACATGACTGCAGAGGAAAACATCCGGCAGCAGTATCAGATCCTGGGAATCCCCTCCTTTGACGGGATTCGGGAGCTTCTGGAACTGGTGGGTTTAGAGGATGTGGGAAAGAAAAAAGCCAAAAACTTTTCCCTCGGCATGCGTCAGCGTCTGGGAATCGCCGTGGCTCTGGCAGGAGATCCGGACTTTCTCATTCTGGACGAGCCGGCGAACGGCCTGGACCCGGAGGGAATCATAGAAATGCGGGAGCTTATTCTGCGTCTCAACCGAGAGCGTCAGATCACCGTCCTGATATCCAGTCATATCCTGGATGAATTGTCCAGGCTTGCAACCCATTACGGCTTTCTGGATCAGGGCCGCATGGTAAAGGAATTAAGTGCACAAGAACTGGAGTCTGCCTGCCAGAAATGCGTCCGGCTTCGAATTTCGGACACAAAGGCACTGTCACAGGCATTGGAGAGAGTGGGATTGGAATACAAGATCCGAAGCCATGAGGAGGCCGATGTATACGGGGAGGTCAATCTGTCACAGTTGATTCTGGATCTTGCAAAGGAGGACTGTCAGGTGTTCGGTATCCAGGAGCACAACGAAAGTCTGGAGAGTTATTTTATGGGTCTGGTAGGAGGTGGAGAGCATGAATAAGCTGTTTTGGGCGAACCTGAACCGCCTGCACCGGGACAAAACCTTTAAACTTGGATGTGCATTTCTGGCAGGCATGAGCATATATTTACCCATTCTTCATTATGTGGAACAGGGAGAGAAAGCAAATCCCAACAATTATTTCTGGAACTTTAACCTTGTAATCGGAGTGATTGCGGCCGTCTGCTGCAGCATGTATCTGGGTACGGAATACAGCGACCGAACCATGCGTAATAAACTGATAGCAGGACATACGAGAAAAGACATCTATTTATCCAATTTAATCATCTGTACCCTTGCCTGCTTTTTTGCGGTGGCAGTATATATAGCGGCGGAGAGTCTTGTGGGGATTCCACTAAACGGAAATGTCCGGATGGATCCGTGGGAGCTGGCGGTCCGGTTTCTGGTAAGCGGACTTATGATTTTGGCCTATGTCTCCATTTTCACCATGATCAGTATGCTGAATCAGAACAAGGCTTCCGGGGCTGTGGCCAATATCCTCCTGTTTTTCGCTCTGCTGGTGTTGGCCTTTGTTGTTAAAGCAAGGCTGACGGAGCCGGAATTTCTCACAAACCACTATACCTTAAATGAATTAGGGGAGGTGACACAGGGGGAACCCATGCCACATCCACGGTATCTTCAGGGAACTGTACGTGCCGTTTATGAGTTTCTGTATGATTTTCTTCCCACGGGGCAGATGATTCAGATGTGCAACCAGGTATTCATATGGTGGCAGCGGATGGCGTTGTGCAATGTGGGGATTACGGCTGTGACTACGGGGATTGGGATGTATTTGTTTGGGAAAAAAGATATTCGGTAGTTTAAAAGGACATGGATGGAAAAAATGATTTGTATGGAAATATTGTGTCTGGTGCTGTTGGCGGTCTGCCTGCTGCTTTTATGGAAAATACACCTTTTGCGTAAAGGGGCAAAAGAAATACGCAGAGAATTTGAACAGAAGCTTTCGGAGGATACCAATACGCCCATTGTGATTTCCACCCGGGACTTATGTATGCGTCAGTTAGCAGAGGGAATAAACCGTCAGCTTAAGCTTCTGAACCGGGAACGCCATCGGTTTTGGCAGGGAGATCGGGAGCTTAAGGAAGCGATCACCAACATTTCCCATGATCTGCGGACACCTCTGACGGCCATATCCGGGTATCTTGATCTGCTGGATCAGGAGGAGCACACCCCGACGGCAAGGCGGTATCTGGAAATGATCCGCAACCGGACCAATGCCCTTGGTGACTTGACGGAGGAGCTGTTCACTTATTCCGTCATAACCTCCCAGGAGGAGAATGCGGGGGAGTACCTGTCACTGAATCGTGTATTGGAGGAAAGCCTGGCCTTTTACTACGGGGCCTTTGTGCAGCATAAGATAACACCCGAGATCTCCATTCCGGGGGAAAAGGCAGAGCGATTTCTCGATCGCTCTGCCCTTATGCGCATCTTTGGAAATATCATCAGCAATGCGCTGAAATACAGTGACGGAGATCTGTCCGTAGTGATGAAGCCTGACGGGACCATTGTCTTTGCAAATAAAGCAGCGAGCCTCACTCCGGTTCTGGCAGGCAGACTCTTTGACCGCTTCTACACGGTGGAAACCGGCAGTCAGTCCACGGGTCTTGGCCTGGCAATCGCAAAACAGCTATGCAAGCGCATGGGCGGCAGCATCCGGGCCGACTATCAGGAAGAAAAGCTGATCATAACTCTGTTTTTTCCAAAATAAAAACGGTATAAATGTGTTTCCAAAAACATGGTCTCTGCCAATGCAGAACATATACGGGCGTATCCGATTGACAGACATATTCTTACCTTATTTCAAGTTTCAAAAGCATCAGCCGCTTTCCGGAAACGCTCCATAACCTGAGAAAGAGAACGCACACCCGTACAGGCTCCCAGGGATTCCACGGCCAGAGACGCGGTCATATTGGCAAAGCGGCCGCAGTCCGCCAGATCCATATGCTCCGAGAGCGCATAGAGAAATCCGGCGGCAAAATTATCGCCGGCTCCCGTGGTATCAATGCATCTTGTATGGGGATAAGCGGGAATCACAAGCCTCTGCTCTTTTGTCTTAATAAAACATCCGTCTTTCCCCATCTTAATCACCATACAGGACACGCCGCAGTCCAAAAAGGCATCGGCAATCTCATCGGGCTTGGAAAGGCCCGATACGGCCTTCGCCTCTTCATAGTTGGGAAATAAATAATCCAGATATTGAATGGCGTCCCGAATATCCGCAAGCCGTTCGCCGTTCTTGCAGCGGGTCATGTCGGCACATAGAATACAGCCCTGCTCCTTAGCGGACCGGAACAGAGAAGCCATAGCCGGAATGTCAAAACAGGGTGAGACGAAGATACTGGCAAAGCACAGAAGGGGAGCTTTTTTCAAAGCATCCGTATTAACATCCGAAAGCGCCAGTTTACGCAGGGACCCGTTCCGGTTGGTGATAAAGGAACGTTCGGCCTCCTGCTCCACCAAAACAACATTGATCCCGGTGTCCAGATCCGATTCGATCACCATATCCTCCGTAGAAACACCATTTTCCCGGAAATAATTCAGAAGAACCTGTCCGCTCAGATCCGCCCCGAGCTTGGTAATAAGATTCACACGCTTTCCCAGGCGCGCCAGAGTGACAGCTTCGTTGGCGGCGTCTCCGCCGGGGGTAAGGGTAACGTGGTCTGCCGGACAGGAGCGGCCGGCCAGATCCTTTTTGGAAACGGGCCGGGCCAGAACATCCAGAACGGCGGCGCCGATGATGGTAATGTCGTACATATGGGTTATCTCCTTTGTGTGGTTGAAATGAATGATTCGAATCTTCCCCGCTTTATCAAATACTGCCATAATATAAGAGAGCCTTGCGACTGCTATATTAGCAAAGCTGCAAATAACTATTAAAATTATAGCATTTGCTGATACGGCGGGCAATGCCAAAAACGGCTGCTGCTGTTTGCAGAATGAGCAACTATAACTACTTCCGCCGCAATGGTACAGGAGTAATATCCTTCTCATCCGGATGCTTCAGGTAATACCGCGTATCCCTGGCAATGGTTCCGGACAGCAGCAGGACAGCCAGCAGATTCGGAACCGCCATCAGAGCATTGAGGGTATCCGAAATGCTCCACACCAGCTCCAACTGCACAACCGGTGCAAACACAAGTACCAGTATCCAAAGAAAACGATAGGGGAACAAAGATATTTTCCCAAATAAATATTCCAGACATCTTTCTCCATAGTAAGACCAGCCCAGTATAGTAGCATAGGCAAAGGTGATAATGCCAAAGATAAGAATGGGCCTGCCGATATAAGGAATCTGGGAAAAGGCAGCAGTAGTCAGTTCCCCTCCGGAAAGAGTATCCCAGGAAATAGAGCCGCCCCTCAGAATGCTGCTTACCAGCACCAGCCCGGTGATCAGGCAGACCACAACCGTGTCCCAAAAGGTAGCGGTAGAAGCGATAAGAGCCTGGCGAACCGGATTCCGGGTACGGGCGGCCGCAGCAATAATAGGGGCCGACCCCATGCCGGCTTCATTGGTAAAGAGGCCCCTTGCAATGCCGTAACGGGCAGCCAGCATCATACCGGATCCGGCGAAACCTCCGGCTATGGTTCGGGAACTTCCAAAAGCGGAGGACAAAATCAGAGAGACACTTTCCCCTAAAAAGCTTCTGTTTAGAAAAAGGATCATAAAACAGCCGGTCAGATAAGAAAGGGCCATAAAGGGGACAAGCTTTTCACAAACCCTGGCAATGGAACGAACGCCGCCCAGAATAACCAGGCAGGTAATAAGCCCGGTTACAATACCCACAATCAGGCAGATGGAATCCGGACGTATCTCTAACAGCCGAACAAAAAAGGAAGAGGTTCCCTCTATGGCGGAGCGAACGGAGGAATCAATGATTACGGCAATTGCATTCACCTGAACTCCGCATCCGATGCCAAAGGAGGTCAGAACTCCAAAGCATGCAAAAAGGACCCCAAGCCACCGCATGTTAAGTCCCCGTTCCAGAGCGTACATGGCACCTCCTAACATGGTGCCGTCCTTGGTGCGAACCCGGTACTTTACGGCAATGAGGGATTCGGCATAGGTGGTGGCCATGCCAAAGACCCCGGTAAGCCAGCACCAGAAGACGGCCCCCGGACCGCCCAGAGCAATGGCGGTTCCCACACCTATGATATTGCCGGTTCCCAGGGTGGAGGCCAGAGAGGTTGAGAGGGCGGCAAAAGGACTGATATCACCATTGGAATCCGGATCCTTAGTAAAGGAAAGCCGAATAGCTAACGGTGTTTTCCGCTGAATAAATCCCGTTTTCCAGGTCATAAAAAGGTGAGTGCCAAAGAGAAGCACGATCATAGGCATGCCCCAGAGATATTGGTTGATGGTTTCAATAAATGCAGAGAACGTGGACATGAGGAATTCCTTTGAATTTGCGAGGGTTGTTAGATTATATGCAGAGGAGGATAGAAGAAATGAGTTGACTTATGAAGCCTAGTGTACTGACCTGATTATATTCAGCCAAACTTACTTGTCTATTTGCCCATCTGCTACGTTGAATTTTCTAGTCGTAGCCACCGCTACGCCGTCGAAAATTCGCCTTGCAGATGAACAAATATCCTGCGTAATTTTGCTAAATATAATCAGGTCAGTACACTAGTATAACAAATATTAAGTTATACCAGTACCAGTTTTATTATAAAGGATATGAAAGGATCTCTTTTATAAATATTGTAGAATTTTGTACAAAAACATTAAAAAAATCCATTTTATTCAAAAAAATTGGAAAGTACTTACAATTTAATAACATTTGTAGTATAATAAATGTCAGAGCAAGTGAAAATACATAATTTATAAGTCTGGGAGGTCACAAACTCTAAAGAATCAATTAATTTAGTTTCAAGCTGTGTGTTTCGAGTCAAGATTAAGGCCTATGTCTTTTCGTTTTATTTTGGCACATTGCAATACAGCGGAAAGGCAAGGTTACAAATGAAGAAACTTCGTACACTAATTGTTGGGTTGTTGGTGTTTGCACTTATGTGGAACAGCAGCTTTTTTGTGACGGCACAAAGTAAGAGCACGCTGGGGACATATACGATTACTTTAGACAGCGGCGTGCCGGGACAGACATACAACATTTATCCGGTCATTAAAGAGAATGGCGGCTATGTACGGCCGTTGGGAGAGTGGGCATCTGCAGGATGGGATTTGTCTGAAAATACGATTCCGTCAAATAATGCTTTAGGCGAGGGAATAAAGGGAATTTCTATTTATAACAATGGTGAGGAAATATTTCCTTTTGCCAACATAGACGTGGGAAATGCGGAAGAGACTGCCAAGATTTTGGATCAGAATGTAATGACGGACGACAGCCTGAAAGTTGATCCGCCAGATATTGGTTACGTGCTGTTAAGGCCGGATTTGGCCAAGGAGATGTATCAGGAATTAAGGCATGGAACTACGCAGAATAATCAGCCAGTTCTTCACAATCCGGATACAGTGACAACGGATGAAAATGGACAGGCCCGTTTTGGCAAGGGGCAAAATAAGTATTTTTTAATAACCACTGGACAGGCCGGGACGGAAGAAGAAGCGTTTGTGTGTATTTTCAGGCTTGTATATGGTGATGGTCATCAGGGTAATTCCGGAAATACACCGGGTGATGTGGTAATTGATGTGAAGCCTAAAAAAGAAACACCGGAGATTCATAAAACCATAGGCGAAAATCCGGATGAGCCGGTAAATGGGGCGGGATATGATGTGGGCAGCAGGGTTCCTTTTACCCTGAAAGGAACAGCACCTGATCTTGAGAAAGCAGACAGTTATCATTATGTGATGAACGATACTTTGAGCAGCGGGTTGGAATTTGACTCAAATAGTGTAAAAGTTTTTATTGACGGCAGTCTTTTAGACGAAAGGTTTTACAGCATTTCATCAGAGCAGAAAGATACCAGAACGGTGGTCAGATTTCAATTTGGAGGAGAGAATGGATTAAAAGATGTTCCTATTACTTCAAACAATCCCTCCATTGTCGTAACTTATGAAGCAATATTGAAAGAAAGTGCTTTCCGAACGGATAAGGAAAGCAACGAAGTATTTTTGGAATATGATAATGGAGGCGGAATAAAGACGACTCCCGGCGAAAAAGTAAATATATATGATTTTGGCATTGGTATAGATAAAGTTGCCATAGAAGAAAACGGAGATAAATTATCCGGAGCTCGATTTGCACTTGTGAAAGGAAGTGAGGATACGGGTTATCAGGCTTACTGTCGTACGCAAACGGGTGTAGAATGGAAAAGTGTTGTTCTTGCAGATGGGCAGAATTTGCGGGAAGCATTAAAGCAGATGCAGGATATAACCATAGGAACTACAGATGATAAAGGATATACTTCGTTTTCAGGTATAGCTGATGGCGAATACCTGTTGATTGAGATAGAGGCTCCGACGGGTTACGCTATATTGGCGGATCCGGTAAAGGTTACAGTTAAAGCCGTCTATGAGGAGGATGGAGAACTTAATCAGGAAGAGTCTACGGTAAAACTTACGGAACAGCGTTATGAGGCGACAACAAAAGTGGTTAACCGAAAAGGCGGTGCTCTTCCTGATACAGGTGGCATTGGCACGAGAATTTTTTATGTTGTCGGAGGTATTCTGGTAGTAGGAGCATCTGTTCTTCTGGTAGTAAAAAGACGCATGAACAGGGAAGACTGATATATTTAGGGGGTGTCGGGAAATAAGACAGCCCCCTTTTTTCTGAAACAAAGAGCATCTGGAATTTGAATATAAAAAAGAGTATAATAAAAAAAGCTCTTTAAGAAAATGAGTCAGAAAAGAGAAAGATGAGGATAAAATCATGGGACATCTAGCAAGCAGAGATGCCTACAAGAATCTGGAGGACCGGATCAACTGGTTTACCCAGGGTGCTCCGGTATCAAATACCCTGTATAAGATTCTGCAGGTACTCTATACGGAAAAAGAAGCCAAATGGGTATCGCTCCTGCCCGTCCGCCCCTTTACGGCGAAAAAAGCGGCCAGGATCTGGAATACCAGTGAGGCGAAAGCAGAAAAATTCCTGACCCATCTGTGTGAAAAAGCTTTACTGGTGGATTCCTGCCACAACGGAGTGCGTAAGTTTGTAATGCCCCCTCCTATGGCGGGATTTATCGAGTTTGCCCTTATGCGGACAAGAGGGGACATTGATCAAAAATATTTAAGCGAACTGTATTATCAATACATGAACGTGGAAGAAGACTTTGTAAAGGATCTGTTCTTCGTCACGGAAACCAGGCTGGGCCGTGTCTTCGTTCAGGAACCGGTGCTTACCAATGCCAACACATTGCACATTCTGGATCACGAGAGAGCCAGCCATATTGTAGAGGAAGCCGAATACATTGGCTTGGGAACCTGTTACTGCCGTCACAAAATGCTCCACGCAGGTCATCCCTGCGAGATAGACGCTCCTTTAGATGTCTGTCTTACCTTTGGAAACGTAGCCAGATCCCTGGCAGAGCACGGCGGTTATGCCAGACTCATTGACAAGTCAGAAGCCATGGATGCACTGGAGCGATCCTATGCCCATAATCTGGTGCAGATCGGAGAGAATGTCCGGGAGGATCCGGCATTTATCTGCAACTGCTGCGGCTGCTGCTGTGAAGCATTGCAGGCGGCCCGGAAGTTCAGCCCCATGCAGCCCGTGGCAACCACTAACTATATACCGGAGGTGGAAAAAGAAACCTGCGTAGGCTGCGGAAAATGTGCCAAAGCCTGCCCCATATTTGCCATTTCCATGGAAGAGGGAGAAAATGGGAAGAAAAAGGCGGTAGTCAACAAAGAAATCTGTTTGGGCTGCGGTGTCTGTGCCGGAAACTGCCCCACAAAGGCTATTGAAATGAAACGCAGGCCCATACAGGTGATCACTCCGGTGAACAGCACCCACCGCTTCGTATTACAAGCTATCGAAAAAGGCACCCTGCAAAATCTGATATTTGACAATCAGGCATTTGCCAACCACCGGGCGATGGCCGCTGTATTTGCGGCAATTCTAAAGATGCCGCCCTTAAAACAGGCATTGGCAAGCAAACAATTTAAGTCCATATATCTGGACAAGCTTCTGTCCATGCAGGAAAACCAAAAAAAGAAAAAAATGTAAGATTACCAATAACAAATTCCTCTATAGAGTATTGCAAAAAAGCAACAGGATATAGAAAAGTCTTCTGTCTTATTTCCCGACAACCCCAGCAATACTTCATATGGAGGAATTTGTTATGAAAAACTATAAATGAGCAAATTTAAAAATTGTGCAATTAATCTACGCCGCTAGAGCCAAAACTTCCTCAAAAAGGACATGCCTTGCCCCACACTGGAAGCCAAAACGGAGACGTTCTTCCTGGATATGGCGATAAATATAAGCATAGCCGTCCTCAAAGGACATGGTTTCACCGCATCCGGTGCAGGCAATCAAGTGAGTCAGCGACATCAGCAGCCAATACCTCCGGATTCCTTTCAACAAACGAATCTGGTATCTGTCAAATGCCGGTTTGTCCTTGCGCTGGCGGAAGAATACTTACACCGGCTACCGTTCTACATATGAATCAATGTCATTAAGTTAAACAAGGCTTGTCAGAGGAACCCTGCCATAAATCAGCCATATATTGTGATGATATGAGGATTCTGTTAGCTGTCAGAAGTTCTATAAGCTGATCTGCAGTATAATGGGAAGTTTTTTGGTATAGCAAACAGACAGATTGCATATCTGCCTCAAATAATGGTATACTGTTAGCGGCAGTTGCGCTTTATATGAAACGATAAGCGAAACTGGCTGGTGCTTGGAACCTTAGCTGGCGGGCATAGGTTCTCTCTGGCCTGATCGGCAGTATATAACGGCTGATCAGGTCATTTACGCTTCCGGGACCCACATGGTCTGAAAGGAATGCAAAGCATATTTTTATTGCCATAGACAAATTGACTTGATATTCCCATTTCTCCGTTCTCTTTTCTATGGGAACCTCCATGGTTATAATCGTGCAAAAATTATACAGGGTCATCCGGCTAAGAATCTCGAACTCGATGTATTCCGGAGACTTGGAATGAAAGTTTGCGGTTCCGATTGTATGCTTCAAATCACGGAAAGAAGTTTCCTGGCCCCACCGGAGATAGTAAAGTCGCTTTATCTCTTCCAATGAAAATTCATCCGAGGGGAGATTGGTAAGGATATTCTCAAAAACCCCTTCCGCTATCTGAAAACGAACCACACGCAGCCGCATGTGGTATTCCGGAGAGTTGTCCGAGATAAAGTCAAAGGGGACAGTTTTGCATATATAGCGGTACAGGGGGGCTGATTCCGGGTGCTGCATTTTCTTTCTGGCCCTGGACCGGGAAAGGATAACTTCTGTCCAGCCATCCATCCGGTCCGTCAGGCTGTCGGCTGCAAGGAGACGTTTTATGTTGATGTCTTTGGTGCGGATGGCAAAGAAACAGCCTTTTTCAATGGCATGTGCAAAGACGTTATAGCTGGAACCCCCCCCTGTCAGCCACGAAGATTGGGAAACCGCCATAAATATAGCGGTCAATGAGCTGGCAGATAGCGTGAAATTCATTTTTGAGTTTTCCCGGCTGGAGAACCACATCCAAAAACCTCTTGGAAAGCAGGTCATACAGAGAAATGGTATGGAGAGAATTGAAGCCTCTTTTAGACCTTCCGCTTGTAGGATGGAAGGTGGAAGGGTCCCCAGGGTTCCGGGCAATGTTAAATTCACAGCCGTCTACGGCAATGAGGGAATACTTGCCCCAAAGCCCTTTTGCCGGGAAACGAAGGTTAAACTGCGTGAGGACATGTCGGAAAGCTTCGGGAAGGAGCTTGGCCCGCTGTTGGATGAAGGAGGAAGCAGAGGGGATTTCATCGGGAAGGAAATAAAAATATTTCAATAGTTCGTGGTTGATGCAGCCGCTTTCCATAGAGAGAAAGAAACGGATGAGTTGAGCAAAGCCCAGCTTACGGTTACGGGTAAAGTCCTTTTTTGGTTTTTTAACGAAGCAGGCAGTGTTGCAGGCCATGTTGTCCACGATCGCCCGCACATTTTAGGCTCTGTGTCAACCACTTTTTGAGAAATTTATTGATAAATTTGAGTTAGACCATAGGATAAGATTTTTTCAATCAGCTTAACTTAATGACATTGGGTGTGAACAGTAACAAAAGAAATGAAAAATTGTTGAATTTATGAGAAAATGCTTGAAATCCCTCTGCTTTTATGCTACACTTTATAGGCTGTCTATACTGACAGGGAACTGTAGGGACTTGCAGGGATAGCCCAGGGAAACTTACTGTGGAAGCATCGGAGCAGTATTGACTGGGAATTGGAGAGACAGAAGTTCACAAATTAAAATGAGAGGTGAAAATCATGAAGGAAGGAATCCATCCAGCGTATTATCAGGCAACCGTAACCTGTAACTGCGGCAACACATTCGTAACAGGTTCCACAAAGAAGGACATCCATGTTGAAATTTGTTCCAAGTGCCATTCGTTCTACACAGGACAGCAGAAGGCTGCGGCAGCCCGTGGACGTATTGATAAGTTCAATCGTAAATATGGTATCAACAAATAAGAATGTGTAAGTCAGGGTTGAGGTTGGAAAATCTCACCCTGTTTTACTATGCGGCAAAGCGTATGGCGTCAGGACCGCTGGCGCTGTGGAGGAAGAACATGAAGAATGCATGCAAATCTTCGGGAATCGGGGGGCAGGCTGTATTGGAAGGCATCATGATGAAGAATCAGGAGGTTTATTCCATCGGTGTGCGCAGGCCGGACGGAGAGATTGAAGTAAATTTAAGTACCCATGAGGGGATTGGAAATAAAAAGTTGAAAAAGGTACCGCTTATCCGGGGCGTGATAAATTTTGTGGATTCTCTGGTACTGGGAATGAAGTGCCTTACTTTTTCTGCCAGCTTCTATGATGAGGAGGAGGCTCAGCCCTCTAAAGCAGATGAGGTAGTGCAGAAGATTTTTAAGGATAAAGCGGAAAAAGTTGTTATGGGCGTGACGGTGGCATTTTCTATCGTAATGGCAGTAGCTATTTTTATGGTGCTGCCCTATTATCTGGCCGATATTTTCCGCCGGTATATTGTGTCAGATACTGTGCTGGCGGTAGTGGAGGGAGCTATCCGGCTGCTCTTATTTATCACTTATGTGCTGTTGATTTCCTTGATGAGAGATATTCAGAGAGTATTCCAGTATCATGGAGCTGAGCATAAGTGCATCAATTGTATTGAGAAGGGATTGGAACTGAAGGTAGAAAATGTGCGGAAAAGCTCCAAGCATCACAAACGGTGCGGAACCAGCTTTATGCTGATTGTTATGGTGATTAGTATTATTTTCTTTATCTTTATCAGGGTAGAATCGCCGATTCTCCGAGTGGTATATCGTGTGGCGCTGGTTCCGGTGATTGCAGGTGTATCCTATGAATTCATCCGCCTGGCCGGTAATACAGATAACCTAATTATCCGCATACTGAGCCTTCCCGGTATGTGGCTGCAGTCTTTGACTACAAAGGAGCCGGATGATGATATGATTGAGGTTGCCATTGCAGCAGTGGAAGCAGTCTTTGATTGGAGAGCTTATCAGGGGAGAACAGAGGAGGAAGCAGCCATCGAGATATTGACGGAGCTTCCGGATGATGAATCTGCGCAGTCAGAGGAAGAACTGCCAAAGGAAAAAGAGCTTGATCCGGAAGAGGGAGTTTTGGAAGAAAGAGAATCTGACTTGGAGGAAGAATTTTCGGCAGAGAAAACATCGGAGCAGGAACAGGAAACCATTGAAAAGCAAGAAGCAGAGCCAGAGAAAGATTTGAAGCAGAAAAAAGAACTGCAAGAACTCCAGGATATTGAGGATATTCTGGAAGCGGAACAGTGACCCTTTTGGAAGCCTGTCAATATGGTGAAAAGCAGCTGGAAGCGGCAGGCGTACCAGAGGCCAAACTGAATGCATGGCTTCTTTTGGAGCATGTGAGCGGCTGTACCAGAAGCCATTATTATGCATATCCGAAGGAAATGCTGTCAGAGGAAGTGCAAAAGAATTATTTGGAAGTGCTTAAGCTTCGGGGCCGGCGGATTCCGCTGCAGTATATTACAGGTGTTCAGGAGTTTATGGGGCATTCCTTTCTGGTCAATGATCAGGTGTTGATTCCCCGCCAGGATACAGAGCTTTTAGTGGAAGAGGGGTTGAAGTATCTGAGACCTGGAATGCATTTTCTGGATCTGTGCACAGGATCGGGCTGCATTCTGTTAAGTCTGCTGCTTGGCTGTCCCGAGGCAATCGGAATTGGTTCTGATATTTCTTTGGAAGCCTTAAAGACAGCAGAGCAAAACCGAGAGCGTATGGATACCAAGACTGTACTGGTAGAGAGTGATTTGTTTGACAAAATAGAGGGGATATTCGATTTGATTATATCGAATCCTCCTTATATCCCAAGCCAGGAGATTTTGGGACTTATGGATGAGGTTCGGAATTATGAACCTGTGTGTGCATTAGACGGACATGAGGATGGTTTGTATTTTTACCGAAGAATTGCAAAGGAAAGTCCTTCTTATTTGAAGGCGGGAGGAAGGCTGTATCTGGAAATCGGATATGATCAGGGCGCTGGGGTTTCACAGCTTTTAAAAGAACAGGGCTTTTGTGACGTAGAGGTAAAGAAGGATCTGGCCGGCTTAGATCGGGTTGTGAAAGGGACTTATCCCGGATATTGCGGAATTGGAATGGAGGAATAACATGTTTGATAAGCTAGAAGATCTGCTGTTGCGGTTTGAGGATGTATTGAACGAGCTGAATGAGCCGTCGGTGGTCAATGATCAGGAACGTTTTCGAAGGCTGATGAAGGAACAGAATGATCTGCAGCCTATTGTAGATGCCTACAGAGAGTATAAGAAGTGTAAGCAGACCGTTGAGGAAAGCCTTCAGATGCTGGAAGAAGAAAATGATGAGGAAATGCGCGAGATGCTCAAAGAGGAATTAAATGATGCCAAGGAACGTATTTCCCAGCTGGAGCGTACGCTGAAAATTTTGCTTCTGCCAAAGGACCCCAATGATGATAAAAATGTAATTGTGGAGATTCGGGCCGGAGCAGGCGGCGATGAGGCTGCTCTGTTTGCTGCGGAGATTTATCGTATGTATGTTCATTATGCAGAGAGCCGCCGCTGGAAGGTAGAAGTGATGGAGGCAGATGAAATCGGCATAGGGGGCATGAAGAGCGTTACTTTCCAGATCAACGGACAGGGAGCCTATTCTGTTATGAAATATGAGTCCGGTGTCCATCGGGTACAGCGTGTTCCGGAGACAGAGTCCGGCGGAAGGATTCATACCTCTACGATTACTGTGGCAGTGATGCCGGAGGCAGAGGAAGTAGATGTTCAGATTGATGAGAAGGATATTCGGATTGATGTAATGCGTGCTTCCGGAAATGGAGGACAGTGCGTCAACACTACGGATTCTGCTGTGCGTCTGACCCATTATCCTTCTGGAATCGTCGTATACAGCCAGACAGAGAAATCTCAGCTTCAGAATAAAGCAAAGGCTTTTGCACTGTTGCGCACAAAGCTTTATGACATTGAATGTCAGAAAGCCCATGATGCGGAAGCAGAGGCCAGGAGAAGCCAGATCGGAACAGGGGACCGCTCGGAAAAGATTCGGACTTATAACTTTCCTCAGGGCAGGGTGACGGATCACAGAATTGGTTTGACCCTCTACAAATTGGATAAGATAATGAATGGGGATATTCAGGAGATCATAGATGCATGCATCGCAGCCGACCAGGCGGCGAAGCTGGCAAAAATGAATGAGGAATAGGTGGCGGAGGAATACTGCCACAGGAGGCTTACATGGCAGATGCACGCAGCCGGACTATAGATGCATTAAAGGGAATTGCTATTTTAATTGTGATGGCAGGGCATGTTTTGAGTTGGAATCACATGGAGGACGGATATATCTATGATGCCGTAAAGGTAATCCAGATGCCGCTGTTTATGCTGGTTAGCGGCTATGTGTGCGGAATTGGAAGACGGATAAAGAACTTGGCCGGATATGGAGCAGTTTTAAAAAAAAGGATGCTGGCATATCTGGTTCCCTTTTTTTTCTGGATTGTAGTTCAGCATCCGCTTCATCCCTTTACAAGCATTAAGGAGGTACTCTTCGCCCTGGATAAAGGGCTGTGGTTTTTGATGACGCTCTTTTTGCTTAATTTGATGACTTATACGTCACAGCTTGTGAGCGCTAAGGCTAAGGGCTTTGAGAAGCAGGTTTTTTGGCTTGTATATATGGGGTTTGGGGCCTCCGTAGTGCTGGAGACCTATTTGGGCTGGGAATTTTTAAGTCCCGGACTGACGAGACTATACTTTCCTTTTTATGTAATCGGATATGCAGCAGGAGAGTGCAAAGAGAAGATAGAGAGGATACCAACAGCTGTAAAGGGGGCGGTCTTTTGGATATCAGCAACTGGGTTAGTGCTGTTGGTAATTTTTTATGATTTATTAGATGTGGGAAGTCCGTTGCTGCTGGGAAGACAGCTTTTTGCATCTGTTTTGGGATGTTATGTGGTCACGTACCTGATTGCTTTATGTAAAGACGGAAAGGGAAAGCGCTTTTTGACCTGGCTTGGACACTATACTTTGGAAATTTATGTACTTCATTTCCATTTTGCTGCAATTTTAAACCAGGGTAAGAGCTATGAGTTGTATACGTGGAAGGGCTTATTCTTTGTTTTGGCTTCTTTTACAGTTATGAGTCTGATTACAGCAGGGATTATCATAGTGACAAAGCAAGTTCCTTTACTGGACCTTTTTCTATATGGGAAGATTCAGAAGAAAAAATAAGCTGATCAGCTTTTGGAGAGTAACATGGGAATTACATCGCTAACTTTTTTAAGCTTTTTCCTAATTGTATATGGAGTGTATGTGTTTATACCTTCGAAAATGAGAGCATGCTGGCTTCTCGCAGCCAGTTACGGGTTCTGCATGAGCTTTGGAACAAGGTATGCTCTCGTGCTTTTGATTTCTACGGCAGGAACCTGGCTGGCAGGGATTTTTATAGAAAGATGTCAGGGAAAAAGCTTAGGAAGGCTAATTGTAACAGGGGTTATCGCTCTTCACATTCTGCTTTTGTGCTTTTTTAAATTTGACAGCAGGAATCTGGTGCTTCCTGTGGGTATTTCCTTTTACACCTTTCAGGCAGTGGGATATTTAATAGATGTATATGAGGGAAGGGTACGGCCGGAGCATAATGTAATCTTTTTCGGTCTGTTTCAATCTTTCTTTCCTAAACTGGTTCAGGGGCCCATTGAGCGTTCAGACGGATTTTTAAAGCAGCTTCACAGTTTGGAGAATGTAACGCTTTTTGATTTGCAGCGCATTCGCAAGGGGCTGCAGCTTATCCTGTGGGGATTATTTGAAAAGCTGATGATAGCGGATCGGATTGCGATTCCGGTAAATGCGGTTTATAAGCAGTTTTGGGCTTTCGGCGGAGTAGAGATATTGCTGGCAACGCTTTTGTATGCATTTCAGATCTATTGTGATTTTGCCGGATATACAAATATGGCCTGTGGAATTGCACAGCTTTGCGGAATTGAACTGACGGAAAATTTTAAAAGGCCTTATTTGGCGATTTCTGTTCGGGACTTTTGGCGCAGATGGCATATTTCCCTAAGCAGCTGGCTTCGGGATTATGTCTACATTCCGCTGGGAGGGAACCGGAAAGGGAAGCTTAGAAAGCATATCAATATGATGCTTACTTTTCTTGTCAGCGGAATCTGGCATGGAACAGGCTTTCATTTTTTGGCCTGGGGCGGTATGCATGGAATGGCGCAGATTTTAGAGACAAAGCTTTCAAAGGCACCCAAACTACTTCGATGGTTTTTAACTTTTTGTTTTATAGATGCATCCTGGATGGTGTTTCGAGTTAATTCTCTGGGAGATTTAAGGGGGATGCTTTGGGTTGTAATTACGGATTTTCGGCTTCGGGATCCGGCCGGAATGGAGCTTGGAGGATTCGAATGGCTGCTTTTACTTCTGGGAATTCTGCTTATTATTGGGAAGGATATTTTGAACGAGAAAGGAATATCCCTTCGGGAGCAGCTAGGGAGGCAGAGCTGGCTGGTGCGTGCTCTGATTTACACGGCTCTGCTTTCAGGAATTGTGATTTTGGGTGTATATGGCGGTGCTTATGATACCAGCGGATTTTTGTATACACAATTTTGACAGGAGAGGAGGTCTGAGATGCGGAGAGAAGGATTTGGTTCAGGTGTAAGGTTTCTGGGCATGGGGCTGTTGGTGCTGTTGCTGACAGGATTTTTGATTTGTGGTTGTAATTATCTTCTTTTGGATGACAGTCAGAGTTATACGCGGCTTACCATGCATGAGCTGTATGAGTCTAAAGAACCTATAGACACTCTTTTCCTGGGAAGTTCCCATTGCTTTCGTGCTTATGATCCACAGCTTTTTACGGAATTAACGGGGAAGATATCTTTTAACCTGGGTTCATCCTCGCAGAATTATGATACCTCCTATTACCTCCTTCGGGAAGCAGCAAAGAAGCATGATATAAAAACGGTTTACCTGGATATGCATTATAAATTTCTCTTTATAGGAAAGGAAGGTCGGGATTTAGTACAGGCCAATATTATTTCTGATTATATGCCTCCGTCTTTGAACAAGCTTGAATTTTTAACTGTAACCTCAGAGGCTAAGCAGATAACGAATCGTATATTTCCTTTCCGAAGGGAATGGAAGAGGCTTGAAGATATTTCCTATTTGTGTGAGGTTTTTGAAAAAAAACAGACAGAGTCCTATCGGAATTATGAACCGGTTATACTGGAGAAGGAATATTATGCAGGAAAGGGCTTTGTTTATTCCATGGAGGAGCTGGATGCAAAGGCCATCACCTGGTGGGAGAATTTTGGACTAGTGAAGGAAGACATGGACAGCGATGAGACTTACAGTATTTCCTATATTGAGAAGATTGTAAAGTTCTGTAAGGAGGAAAATATTCGCTTGATTTTTGTTACTGCCCCCAGCTTTGACCAATATCTTGAGACTGTAGGTCCTTATGATTTGGCTTATGATTATATAAAGGCTATGGCAGAGAGCTATCAAGTTCCTTATTGGGATTTTAATTTATGTAAAAAAGAGTATCTGGAGTTGAAAGAGGAAAGCTTCAAGGATGTAGATCACTTGAATGGAAAAGGGGCAGAGGAAGTGACAAAACTGTTAGCAAAATTGGATTCTGGTCAGGTGGAGATTGACGAATATTTCAACCCATGTTATGATGAAAAGAGTTTGGACCGATAAAAAATGACAGTCCTTCATAGAAAAAGTGTACAGTCAGAAGTCTGCGGACTGGAACAGGAGGAATAAGATTGAAGATAATGGCAAACCGCATGGATCGGGGATTTTTCCGATACCAGAAAGAGTTTGAAGATAGAGCCCTTGAAGTCTTACGTTCCGGCTGGTATGTGCTTGGAAATCAGGTGAAGAGCTTTGAGGAAGAATTTGCGGCCTATACGGGAGGCGGATATTGTGTAGGCTTGGCAAGCGGCCTGGATGCCCTGTGGATTGCCTTTCGAGTTTTGGGAATCGGGCCGGGGGATGAAGTTATTGTCCAGGGAAATACCTATATTGCCAGTGTGATGGGAATTACCATGAATGGAGCAACCCCTGTTTTCGTGGAGCCGGATGAATATTTTAACATTGATACAGCAAAAATAGAGCAGAAGATTACAGAGCGTACGAAGGCGATTCTGGTGGTGCACCTCTATGGTCAGGCATCTAAGATGGACACGGTGGCGGAGCTGGCACAGAAGTATCATCTTAAGCTGGTGGAGGACTGTGCCCAGTCTCACGGAGCCTGCTTTCACGGACAGATGACAGGAACCTTTGGGGATGTGGGTTGCTTTTCTTTCTATCCTTCTAAGAATATCGGAGCCTTCGGAGACGGTGGTGCGGTTGTCGTGAAGGATGAAAAGCTTGCAGAGGACTTTCGTGTTTTTCGCAACTATGGAAGTGAAAAGCGTTACTATAATAAGATTGTAGGGGCTAATTCCCGTTTAGACGAGCTGCAGGCAGGACTTCTGCGGGTGCGGCTGAAGCATGTGGCAGAGTGTCAGGAAGAGCGTATTCAGATTGCCGAAAGGTATCAAAGAGAGCTTACGAATCAAAAGTTTATGCTGCCCAGGGTAAGAGAGGGGGCAACAGCTGTATGGCATCAGTTTGTGATACGTACCTCCAAGCGAGAAGAGTTGATCTCCTACTTAAATGACAGGGAGATTGGGACCATTATTCATTATCCCATTCCGCCCCATTTATCGGAAGCCTACAAAGACCTGGGTTATCAAAGGGGAGCATTCCCAATCACAGAGCGGTATGCGGATGAGGTACTTTCCATTCCTATGTATAATGGGATGACAGACGAAGAACAGAGTTATGTTATAGAGGCCTTAAATAAATTTTAAGGATGGGAAGGCAGTGCTGCATTAGGAGGCAGAATATGAATATTAAGGATCAGTACCGGATTCTGGAGTTTGGGGATTTGGGAGATGAACGGGGCAATCTGGTAGTTGTGGAGGGGGAACAGGACATTCCCTTCGAGATTAAGCGAGTATTTTATATTTATGGTTCGGATAGTGAAGTAGTCCGGGGGCAGCATGCCAACCGCAACTCAGAATTTGTTCTGATCAATGTGAGCGGAACCAGTAAGGTTCGGGTAGATAACGGCTTTGAGGAAGCTGTCATTGAATTAAACCGCCCTCGTATGGGCCTTTATCTTCCCACTATGCTGTGGAAAGATATGTATGAATTTAGCGAGGATTCCGTACTTTTGGTTTTAACCAATACGCACTATGATGGGACGGAATATATCCGTAGCTATGATGAATATCTAAAGGAAGTAGGAGGTACTGGAGCCAAATGAGCAGGCTTTCAATTATAGTTCCTGTATATTGGAATTCCGATACCCTGATGCTCCTCTATGAGGATATGAGGGAAAAGATTCTCCACAAGCTGGAGGATTATGAGATTGTATTTGTAGATGACGGATCCGGAGATAACTCATGGGAGATTATGAATCAGATTCGAGAGATGGACGGACATGTAAAGCTTGTAAAGCTGTCCCGAAATTTTGGGGAACATGCAGCAATATTGGCAGGACTGTCCAACTGCACAGGAGATTGTGCTGTGACGAAGCAGGCGGATCTCCAGGAGGATTCTGAGCTGATCCTGGAGATGTATGAGAAGTGGAAGGAAGGCAACAAGGTGGTTCTGGCTGTTCGCTCTGACCGGGATGAGGGGCCGATCCAAAAGTTCTTTGCAAATCTGTATTATACCTTGATGCGAAAGCTGGTTATCAAGGATATGCCCAAAGGTGGTTTTGACTGCTACCTGTTGGATCGTCAGGTGATTCAGGTTTTGATGATGCTGGATGAGAAGAATTCGGCCTTGACTCTGCAGGTGCTGTGGGTGGGCTTTAAAAGCGATAAAGTATATTTCCACAGAAAAGCCAGAGAGATCGGAGAATCCCGCTGGACGCTCTCCAAAAAAGTGAAGTTGGTACTGGACTCTATGATGAGCTTTTCCTATTTCCCCGTCCGTTTTATGTCCGGAATGGGGACAACCTTTGCTTTTATTGCTGTAATATGGGCGATTGTTCTTGTGGTCCAGCGTCTCAATGGAATAGAGGATGTGGCAGGCTGGACCTCCATGATGGTATTGATGCTTTTTGGCTTTGGCGTGATTATGGTGATGCTGGGGCTTTTAGGAGAGTACATCTGGAGGGCCCTGGATGCCTCCCGGAATCGACCGCCGTTTTTGGTAGACGAGATGAAAGGTTTTGATGACAAGAAATAATTCTAAGGACAGAAGGAGTACGGCAAACAGGCCGTACTCTTTTTTTGAGGCGGCAGTTCCAATATAGCGGCATATAACCCGGAAGCTGAGATCACGTTCTGCGGGTGTTCCATTGACTGCAAGAGTGCCGTGAGGATAGAGATCTACATAGTTTGCATCATGGAACTGAAAATAAATATAGTTATCATTACTTTGAGTAACAGGCTCGATAGAAATAGTATAAACTGTTTTTCCGGCAGGGACAACCGGATTAAATTGAATCTCGTAGAGCGGGTTATATCCGGCATCCTTACCATAAATCATACCATCATAAAGAATAATGCCAAATTCATCTGACAGAGTAAGACGATAGACGGAAGAATTGGCTTCAGGGTTTGAAACATCATAATAAAGATTCAGGACATTAAAAATATGTCCTGTTTCAAAGGTTTGTGTCCAGACTTCCCCGGCTTTGATGTCAGGCCCCTCTTTTGAGCTTAACATCAAATGCTGATTTACAACGAAATCACTCATAATAGATTCCTCTTTCGTATAGAGGTTTTTGTTTGTCAGAAGAGAAAAACTGCTGGCAAACAGACAGAATATGGAGCAGAAAAAGAGAATAACAGAAGAATATCTGTGTTTAAATACAGGTACTGTGTTTAACTGTTCCATAGCATCAGAGGCGACAGCATAGGAAAACAAAGTAAAGGGAATGCTGTAGAAGGGGCCGGCTTCCCACAACAGATGAAAAACCATTCCGCCTAAAAGATTCAATGCCATGAGAAACATGCCGTCGGCCCGCTTTTTCGCAAAGGCAAAAATACAATAAATGCAGGTCAGAAAAAGCTGCAGTCTGCGGAAAATCTGTGCATATGCTGCCAGGAAACCGGATTTGCTGCCTATGACATAAGTATGAAGTTTATTAAAATCTGTACAGTGAGTGTGCTCTTTGGTGAAAAAATCCGTTCCATCCGCCCAGCAATTTAATTGTTTATTCAAAAGAAGACGGATGTTTCCAGCCAGTCCATTCTCAGACAGGCGCTGACGAATGACGGCTACGGTTCCTTCCAGCTTGGCTTCTGCTGTTGGGAGGGACACAGTGTAAACAAGATCGCTTGTATCGAAGCTGCCATCCTCTCCAAAGGTGCCAAGCATAATGAAATGTGTTATGGGAAGAGCCGTATCCTTTGTATCAAAGGGGACATAATGATTAACGATACCTTTCCATATGAAAAAGGAAAGAAGAGCGGAAAGGATAAAAACGGCGATAGAACGAAAGTGCTTTTTGAGGCTCCCCTTTTTATGGGTGACGCTCCAATAAAGTATAATAGCGATATAAGCGATGAGTGAGGTGGCCCGCACTTTAAAGCCGGTAATACAGAGAAATCCCAATAATCCGGCCCAAAGAAGCTGTTTTTTTTCAGAGGACGAGCTGCAGATACAGGACCAGATGAAGATGGCTGCGCATGCAAACATCATGGAAGTGGTAGAAGTATAATAATAGGGTGTCCATACATACAGGTAGGGCGATACAGCACAAAAAAACAGGAAAAAAGCAGATGCAGCGTTTCCCTTTTTCTTTCGAATAAACAAGTAAATAAAAAGCAGAGAAAGATCAATAAAAACAATATTAAATAATTGAACTGCCCTCATGAAACAGGTTGAAGGGAGCCCTAAAAACCGCAGAATTTTCAAAAACCAGTATGTGATAATGGTTAGTCCGTAATTGTTCGGAACCTGTGCAAAATAGGCATCAGAGATCGTAGGCGAGATCTGATGTGTATCCAGCATTTCAATAGCCTGATTTAAGATACAGAATGCATCATGGCGGATATTATTGTGAAGAAGCAGAACAAAAATTATCTGCGCAAAGATTATGAAAACCCACAGAAAAAGAGAGGCATGGTTTAAAAACCTGTCATCTTTTCCGGAGATAGCTTGCTGAACAAATAAAAGGGATAAGAATAATACAATCCCTATGATCCACCCAGAGGCAGCATGAATCAGAGTGTAAAAGTTTAAAAACAGAAGCAGTCCCAAAACAGACCAAAGGACTAACTTATTCCAGACATTTGATTTCATGGTTGCATCATTTCTCCAATTTGTTTATAATATAACAAATATACCATTATGAATTAGAGAATTCAAGTTGCAGTTCACAGAGCAGCCAATAATAGTTTTAATAGAGAAAAGGGAGAATCAGGCAGGATGGATACCATATACCTTGTTATGCCGGCGTATAATGAAGAAGCGAATATAGAACAGGTGATTTCAAGCTGGTATCCGATTGTAGAGAAAATTGGAGGAGAGAGCCGCCTTGTTATTGTTGATGACGGGAGCAGAGACAGAACCTATGAATTGATGAAGCAGGCTGCCGGGAACCGCCCCCTCTTCCTGCCTTTGACAAAAAAGAATGAAGGACATGGAGCCACGGTTCTGTATGGATATGAGTATGCCCTGGGATGTGGCCCTGATTACATTTTTCAGACGGATTCAGACGGACAAACTGTTCCGGATGAATTTTGGGAATTTTGGGAGCAGAGAGAACAGTATGATATGCTCATTGGGCATCGCTGCAAGAGAGAAGATGGCTTGTCCCGTATCTTTGTTACAAATGTATTGGGCATGGTGATTCGGCTGTGCTTTCGCATGAAGGTAACAGATGCCAATACGCCGTTTCGGTTGATGCGGGCAGAGGTGTTGGCAGAACAGATTGGTTTGATTCCCAAAGGCTTCAATCTGTCAAATGTTCTTATTTCGGTTATTTATGCCAAGAAAAATCTAAGGGTAAAATATATTCCTATTACCTTCCGGCCAAGACAGGGAGGAAAGAATTCTATTAATTTAAAGAAGATTTTTGGAATTGGCTGTCAAGCTGTTCATGATTTCAGAGAGATTAACAGGACGCTGCAGAAAAATTAAGAGAATGAGAGAAGCAAATGGATAAAATTTCTATTATTATTCCCTGCTACAATGAGCAGGAGGCCATACCTATTTTCTATGAGGCTATTGTCAGAACAGCAGAAACCCTTTCGCAGGTTCAGATGGAATTCTTGTTTGTCAATGACGGCTCTAAGGATGGGAGCTTAAAAGAGATGAAACGTCTGGCGGAGAAGGATGAGAGAGTAAAGTATGTGAGCTTTTCCAGAAATTTTGGAAAGGAAGCGGCTATGTATGCCGGTTTAAGCTATGCCTCAGGAGATTATATTGCCACGATGGATGTAGATCTGCAGGATCCGCCGGAACTGTTGCCGGACATGTATCGCTTTATCAAAGAGGAAGGCTATGACTGTGTGGCAACCAGGCGTGTGACAAGGAAGGGAGAGCCGATCATCCGTTCCTTTTTTGCTCGGATGTTTTATCGGATGATGCACAGGCTGTCAAAGACAGAGATTGTGGACGGGGCCAGAGATTATCGTCTGATGACGCAGCAGTTTGTGGAAGAGCTTCTGCGACTGAAGGAATATAACCGCTTTTCCAAAGGGCTGTTTGGCTGGGTTGGCTTTGATACAAAATGGCTGGAGTATGAAAACGTGGAGCGCAGCGCAGGAGAGACCAAGTGGTCTTTTTGGAAGCTTCTTATCTATAGTGTAGAGGGAATCGTAGGCTTTACCACGGCGCCGCTGATGATGGCGGCTTTTATCGGACTCTTTTTCTGTCTGGTGGCTTTTGCTGCTATTTGTTTTATTATTATTCGTACACTGTTATACGGGGATCCGGTTTCGGGATGGCCTTCCATGACCTGCATCATTGTGTTCCTTGGCGGAATTCAGCTTTTTTGCATAGGAATACTGGGAGAGTATTTGGCGAAAACCTACATGGAGACAAAGCGGCGTCCTATTTTTATTTGCAAAGAGACAAATATCCGATTGCCATAGGGAGGAACCATGATAGATAAGAAATTGAGACCGCTGCTGGCAGTGTTCGCCCTTCTGCTTTCGGTATTGCTGTTCTGGAATATCAGCCTTCAAAGAGAACTGGAAAAGTATAAGCCCCAGGTTGAAGCTTATTTGCCGGGGGACATCTATGTGGCGGTAGGAAGTACGATAGAGCTCTATAACAATCAAGTGGCGTGGACCGGAATCAGAGATGGTTATTCCTTTAACTGGGACTGTCAGGTGGGAGAGAATCTGGAGGATCGTTTTTCCGTTACAGGAAAAGAGGAACAGATAGGAGATTATCCGTTGACACTTACCATCTATGACTACAATATAAACGAGGTACTCTCTTTTACCAGTGTTCTCCATGTGGTGGATCAGGTGATAGAGGGAGAGTTTTCTGTTATGAATATGGGAGACAGTCTGTCCAACGGCAGAGAATGGTATCGCACTATTTTCTATTTGTCCGATGGACAGATAACATTTACGGGGACAAGAGGCTGGGAGAAATACAGTCATGAAGGCCGGAGCGGTTTTTCCGCAGAGGATTATTTGAATCCAACAGAGTATTTTTCTCAGGGAGACAGCGAGGGAGTTCATCCCTTTTACGATCCGGTTCAAAATATGTTTGACTGGAATTACTATAAGATGTACACAGGCAAGAATCCGGATGTGATTCAGATTTTTTTAGGAACCAATGGATTAAAGGATGACCCTTCAAAGACAGTAGATGCGATTGCACAGATGGTAAAGAATATCCGTAAGTATGACAAGGAGATTCCCATCTATCTGGTAAATACGATTTACTGGGCCGAACAGGAGAAGATTGGAACTATGGTGCGCCAGGATGGAATGGCTTTTTTGCCGGGAGAATTTAAGAACCGTTCGGATAAACGCATTATGGATTTGATGAAAGCCATGGATAAGAAATTCGGATCCATGGATGGCGTGACACTGATTCCTTTGGCTTTGATGCATAACAGTAAAGAGAACTTTCAGGATGGAGATGCTCTGCATCCGGGAGAGGCAGGCGATCAGCAGTTTGCGGAAGTAATGTACAGTGTATATTGCGGAACGCTGGAGCATTAGATCAGGGAACTGAGAGGGAGGATTCTATGCTGAAAAAAGCATATATGGTAATTCTAAGGTTCTTTGAAAAATTTTATTGGATATTTTTCGCGGCGGCCTGCCTGACACTGGCTTTTTATTGTTTCCGTTGTCTGGATGTGCAGTATGTAGATTCCTGGGATGAGGCCCGTCATGGAGTGAATGCCTATGAGATGATACAGAATGGGGATTATATCCGCCACACCTATAATTATGTTGTGGATGACTGGAATTTAAAGCCGTCTATAAGCTATTGGGGAATTATATTGGGCTTTCGGATTTTTGGATACAGTGTTCTCGGCCTGCGTTTCTGTTCTGCTCTGGCTTATCTGCTGACAGGAATCGGCTGCGGCCTTTTTGCAAAAAGGTACAGCAAGGAGGCGTCTATTTTGGTTCTGGGATTTTTCTGTGCCAATACCCTTCCGCTGTCTGCGCATCTGGCCCGTGCCGGAGATGCAGATGCTTTGTATCTGCTGTTTTTTACCTTTGCAATACTGGCTATGTTTCGGATTCGGGAGAACCATAGAAATCTGTATATCTGCGGCCTGCTTTTTTCTCTGGCATTTCTCACGAAAAGCTGGCATGCCGGGATGATTGCGGTCATTGGGGGCTTATATTTGCTTTTGACAAGGGAACTTTTTACCTTGAGGATTAAGGAGTGGGGAGTATTCCTTTTGTCTGTATTTGCGCCGCTTCTGACATGGTTTGGCTGGCGGTATACAAAAGACGGATTTACCTTTCTTATACAGATGGTGAAAGTAGATCTTTTGGCACGCACTTCCGGCACGAACTATGAGGGGCATGAATTTCCTTTTTCGTTTTATTATGATACCGTTTTTGGGAATGAAGCACATATTTACAGATGGCTCATATGGATTTGCATCATAGGTGCAGTAGCGGGGACAATCCTTTTGCTGCATAAAAAAGCTTTATCAAGAATTGTGTTAGAAGACAGTGCGGGATATCTTCTGTGGTTCTCTGTGCCGCTTTTTGGTTTTTCTCTGGTTAGCACAAAGCTTATCTGGTATTGCTATCCCTGTATCGTCCCGCTTTTTTTGGCGTCGTCTGTTTTTCTTGGGAAGCTTTTGCGCCTTCCGGCTGAGGGGAGGAAAGCCGGAGAGACAGTCAGATGGAAGCAGGAGATATTTGGGGGATGTATGTGGCTTGCGGCGGCAGGATGCATTTTTCTGACGGCTTATTTTATGCGGGATACGTATCTGACAGTTATTCGGGGGGCAAAGGGAGATGGATTCCAGATGTTTCTTCAGGAAAGCGTGGACCGGATGGATGCTTATGCCGGACGAAAGGCTTATATTATGACGGATACAGAGAATCCGGAGCATATAGGGAGCTGGGATCAGAATATGCTGTTTCTTGCAGAGATCAGCGGGGATTTCCACTGTATGAATGGCGGAGTGGAGGAATTTTTAAAGGAAGATGAAGAGGCAGTGCTTTATCTGGACCGAGGCCGTTATACAGAGTATGCAGAGGAACTTAAAGGGACAGAGATTTTGTATGGAAGCCCCATGGAGGAATACCTTTTATTGGGAAAAGAGAAGAATCCCGGAGCATTATGAGAAGCTTCGGGATTCTTTCCGCATTCCTGCCGTAATGCTTCCTGCCAGAATGAGAATGCCGACACAAAGCATCAGATAAACCTTCAGATTAAAATAAGTCGTAACCTCATATTCATAAACTGCAAAAGCCAGATCTCCATGGGGCTGTTCCTCACCGCCGATGGATAGTGAACCGTCAGGGTACATATCACAATTCCCGGTATTATAGGCAAAGAACTCCAAACTGTCCTCACCATTCACATAACCGGGTGCAATCTCAAAAGTATAGCTTGTGAGACCATCAGGTATTACAGGATCCAGAACAAAAGCGTAAGGTGTATTTTTTACAACCATACCAGAGAGAAACTTCTCATTATAGAGCACCGTTCCGTATTCATCTGTGAGTTTCACCATAAAAGCGGACTGATTGTATGGCCCTATCGTATTAACAGCCTGAATCGAAATTCGATTGAAAGGCTTATCTGTGGTAAAGGTTTGGATATAAACCTGGTCATAATCATTTACAAAGCCAGCGGCCTCGCCGGCATATTGGTATTGATTTACATGGTAATGCTCTTCCTCAATGGGGGTGTCAACCAACTCTCTTTTACTAAAAATTAGAAGAATGAAAAGGATGCCGAAAGCTCCGGTACATGCCCTCCATCCTTTTCGAAGAATGGGGTTAAAGCTTTCTTCCTCTGCAAAGCAGGCAATGCTGTCAGAGAGCAGGATGAGTCCCAAAAAGGTAAAACAGATGCTGTAGAGCGGATTGGTTTCCCAAACTAAGTGAAATGCTATGCCGCCTAGAAAAGTCAGCTGAATCAGAAACAATGGCGGCCGTTTCCTGTGTTTGAGAGAGTAAAATGCTGCAAGGCTGATAAGCAGCATCTGAAGAACACGGAAGCATTGGGCATAGATAACTGTAAAGCCGCTTTTGATACCCAGCAGGTAGTCGTAGAATCTGCTGTAAGTACAATAGCTGTTTTCTGCCAGAAAGTTATCCGTTCCGTCTACCCAAGTATTCAGAAGCTTTCGACCGGCCAGAACTATTAATCCTGCCGGGCCGGCTTCCTGAATTCGCTCCAGCAGAACTTTTTTGTCTGCTTCAATTTTTTCCTCTTTTGTCGCAAAGCTGAATGTATAAAGCTCGTCGGACTGATCATAGGAGCCATCCCAGTGTGAACTCATCATAACCCAGTGAATCATGGGAAAGCCTGTATTTTTGTAATCAAAGGGAACATAGTGTTCAACCATAGCCTGCCAGAAACTCAGTGAGAGTGTGACTGTTACTAAGAAAGCAGCTATGGCGCCAGCGTATTTCCTGAAAATTGCAGTGAGGATGGGGCGAAGGCCGAGGAAGCTTTTTCCGTTCGCTTTTATCAGATTCTGAAGCTTAAAAATAATCATGATAAATACTGCGATTCCGGCAATCATAGTGGTGGCCCGCAGTTTATAACCAAGAAGCAAAATTGCACCCATAAGGCCGCCAAGCAAAGTTCGCTTAAGGACAGTGCGAGCTTTGGGAATACACAAGTATAGATATAAAACACCCATCAGACAGGGAATAGAGCAGGTGGTAGTGTAAAAAAATCCTGCCCATACATAGGAGAGTGGACAAAGCACACAGACAGTCAGATAAAAGACGGCTTTCTGCCGGTTCCGGAGCTCCTTTACGATCAGATATCCCAGCCAGATGGAGCTTGTAATACAGGCAATATTCAAAAGCTGGACAGCAGGCATAAAAAAGGACTCTGCTATGCCGCATTTAGATAAAAATAATAAAAACCAATAAGTCAAAAGAACCATAGGATAATTGTTGGTATATCGGGCAAAATATCCGGTTTCGTAGGTTTCGGAAATGGCATGGGTCCGCAGCATCTCAACAGCCATGTCAAAGGTCTTTAATGGGTCATAACGCAGTATGGGGCGAATTAAAAACAATAGGGCAAGCTGCCCGATAATCAGGATTACCATACAAAGAAGCGCTGTCCGTTTTAAACTTTGCTCGGTCAGTCTTTGGAGCAGACGGTAAATAAGAAAAAGGGCAGCACATAAGAAAATAATCCCTGTTAGAATGATTAGTGCCTGAACAGGAAAAAGATTCATATCTCTAAGCCAGGAGGCATCCCATCGAACGAATCCGCAGATGCCGATAAAAAGGCAGAAAATAATCAGTAAAAGAAGGGACAGTGTATACATAAAACCTCCAAAAAGTTCATTATTCAATAGAATATCGCAAAAATCGGACAGGGTCAAGATAAAGCAATCTCTTTTGGAACAAACAGCAGTAAAATTTTATCTTGTGAAATTTCAATTATTTGGTATAATAGTTGCCAAAGGCAAATGTTAAAAGGAGTATATTATGGGAAAATATTTCGGTACAGACGGCTTCCGCGGGGAGGCAAATGTGAAATTGACTGTAGAGCATGCCTTCAAGGTCGGAAGATACCTGGGCTGGTACTATGGAAGAGATCACAAGGCAAAGATTGTGATCGGTAAAGATACAAGAAGAAGCAGCTATATGTTTGAGTACGCTCTGGCAGCAGGAATCACAGCTTCCGGCGCAGATGCATATCTGCTTCATGTAACCACAACACCCAGCGTTTCTTATGTGGTGCGCACAGAGGGCTTTGACTGCGGCATTATGATTTCTGCAAGCCATAACCCTTTCTATGATAATGGAATTAAAGTTATCAATGGCCTGGGTCATAAGCTGGAGGCAGAGGTAGAAGAGAAGATTGAGCGCTATATTGACGGTGAGGTGGAAGAGCGTCCTTTGGCTACAGGAGAGAACATAGGAAGAACCATTGATTTTGCAGCAGGAAGGAACCGCTATCTGGGATATTTAATTTCCCTGCCTACCCGTTCCTTTAAAAATATGCGGGTGGGTCTGGACTGTTCCAACGGCAGTGCTTCTGCTATTGCCAAGAGTGTATTTGATGCTTTGGGAGCAAAGACCTATGTGATCAATAATGATCCGGACGGCACGAATATCAATACCAACTGCGGATCTACCCATATTGAGGCGCTGCAGCAGTTTGTAAAGGAGAAGCATCTGGATGTGGGCTTTGCCTACGACGGGGATGCGGACCGGTGCCTTGCGGTAGATGAGAATGGGGATGTTGTAGATGGAGATCGGATCATGTATATCTGCGGCAAGTACATGATGGAGCAGCAGGCGCTGCGCCACAATACCATTGTAACTACGATTATGTCCAATCTAGGATTATATAAAGCCTGTGACAAGATAGGCATGAAATATGAAAAGACTGCCGTGGGTGACAAATATGTTTATGAAAATATGACAGCCAATGGTTATCAGCTGGGCGGAGAACAGTCGGGACATATTATTTTCAGCAAGCACGCAACTACCGGAGACGGGATTTTAACCTCTTTAAAAATCATGGAAGTGATTTTGGAGAAAAAGACCACCCTTGCAACTCTGGCTTCTGAAGTTAAGATTTACCCTCAGCTTCTGCAGAATCTGAAGGTATCGGATATGGATGCCACCCTGAACCATCCTGATGTGGTGAAAGCCATTGCAGAGGTGGAAGAAAAACTGGGCAGCGACGGGAGAGTTCTGGTGCGCAAAAGCGGAACCGAGCCTTTGCTGCGTGTGATGGTGGAAGCTTTGACAGATGAGCTTTGCGAAGAACATGTACTGCACATCATCAATGCTATGAAGGGAACCCTGTAAAGGTTCACATAGAAAGAATATTACGGAACTGAAATGGAGGAAAGGGTATGAAAAAGACAGCGTTAGTAGTGATGGCAGCCGGAATCGGAAGCCGTTTTGGTGGAGGTATCAAGCAGTTGGAGCCTGTAGGACCAAGCGGTGAGATTATTATGGACTATTCCATCCATGATGCTCTGGAAGCTGGTTTTAACAAGGTAGTATTCATTATCCGGAAGGATCTGGAGAAGGATTTCAAAGAGATCATCGGCAACCGGATTGAAAAGCTTACGGAAGTGGAATATGCTTTTCAGGAGTTGGATAACCTGCCGGGGGGATTCAAAAACCCGGAAGGGCGTACCAAGCCATGGGGAACAGGTCAGGCAGTATTGAGCTGCAAAGGACTTTTAAATGAGCCATTTGCAGTAATTAATGCAGACGACTATTACGGAAAAGAAGCCTTCGTAAAGGTTCATGACTATCTGGTAGAAGAGCACCCGAACAATGGAATGTATGATTTCTGCATGGCAGGCTTTATTCTGGGCAACACCTTAAGCGATAACGGAGCTGTCACAAGAGGAATCTGCAAGGTAGAGAACGGATATCTTACAGATGTTGTGGAGACCTCCGGCATTGAGAAGCTTCCGGAAGGGGGAGCAGCTGTTCCAGGTGAGGATGTAAAGCTGGTGCCCGTTGATGCCAAAAGCTATGTGTCCATGAATATGTGGGGACTGACCCCGGAGCTTTTAGATGAGATTGAGAAGGGCTTTATTGAATTCCTGGGTAATGTGAAGCCGGGAGATCTGAAGGCTGAGTATCTGCTTCCGGGGATCATTGATGACCTGTTAAAGAAGCAGAAGGCAACCGTAAAAGTTCTGGAGACAAAGGACAAATGGTTCGGCGTTACCTACAAAGAGGATAAGCAGTCAGTGGTAGATTCCTTTAAGAAGCTGATTGCCGACGGTGTATATAAAGAGAAACTTTTTGCATAAGCGGATGTGCACGGCATGAAGAGAGGGGAGGCTGTGGAATGTACGATACAATACAATTAGTGGTAGAGATTGCCTTTTTTGTCTGTGTGGTGATTGCTGTTGTTACTACTATTAAGAAAAAGAAAAAGTAAAACTGCAGGAAGAATTCCAGCAGGAAGCATACTGTTTGAACGAATGGGAAAAGAGGAAGTAAAAGGGATGCCGCCAGAAAAGCCGGCATCCCTTTTGTAGGCAGGAGCCTGATTAAACAAAAACAAAAGAAAAACCTGTTCTTCTGGAAAAACCAAAACATATGTGATACACTGTAAAAGCTATCAATGGAAAATGGCAGAATTTTTCTATATAAAGATGTAATGGGAAGTTTCTGCGTAATTTGAAACAGGAGAAGAAATCAGAAAAAATAAATATGGAAACTAAGGCGATGAAAACAAGTACACTTATAAAAAGATTTACCCCCTATTATAAGAAATATACGGGGGTTATGGTGATGGACCTCTTTTGTGCAGCTCTCACAACCATCTGTGAGATGGTGCTTCCCCTTATTTTGCGTCATATTACAAATGTAGGAATGCGTGATCTGTCTCTTCTCACGGTGCGGACAATTGTGAATATAGGTATATTATATTTCGCATTGAGAGTGGTGGATGGACTGGCAAGCTACTATATGGCTTATACAGGTCATGTGATGGGAGCGGCCATAGAGACGGATATGCGGGAGGACGCTTTTGCCCATCTGCAGAAGCTTTCAGACAATTATTTTAATAATACTAAGGTTGGACAGATCATGTCCCGGATTACCAGCGATTTGTTTGATGTGACAGAGTTTGCCCATCATTGTCCGGAGGAATTCTTTATTGCATTTTTGAAGGCAGTGGTATCTTTTGTGATATTGGCACGGATTAATCTTCTGCTGACCTGCATTATTTTTATTTTGATTCCTGTAATGGCAGTTTCCTGTACTTACTTTAACTTGCAGGTTCGGAAAGCCTTTAAACTCCAGCGGAATCATATCGGTGAGCTGAACGCAAGGATTGAGGACAGTCTTCTGGGAAATAAGGTAGTAAGGGCCTTTGCCAATGAAGAGGTGGAGCTTGAGAAATTTAATCGTGACAATCATGAATTTTTGAAAATAAAGCGTCAAACCTATAAGTATATGGCTGCCTTTCAGAATACCATCCGCATGTTTGACGGACTGATGTATGTGGTTGTGATTGTGGCAGGCGGTATTTTTATGATAAAGGGCCTTATTGAACCAGCGGATCTGGTGGCTTATACACTATATGTAACAACGCTTCTGGCGACAATCCGCCGTATTATAGAATTTGCAGAGCAGTTCCAGAGAGGCATGACGGGTATAGAGCGGTTTATGGAACTGATGGATGCCAATGTGGATATTTTTGATGAAGAAGGGGCAGTTCCTCTTGAGAATGTGGAGGGAGGGATCACCTTTCGCCATGTATCCTTCGAATATCCGGACGATCAGACTCCGGTTTTGTCGGATATTGATCTTACTATTCATCCGGGTGAAAAGGTGGCTTTGGTGGGCCCTTCCGGAGGTGGTAAGACAACACTTTTGAACCTCATCCCCCGTTTTTACGATCCCACGGAAGGGGAGATACTTTTGGATGGGCAGAATATTCGGATGGTAACACTTGAGAGCCTGCGGAGCAGTGTGGGGGTAGTTCAGCAGGATGTATACCTTTTTTCAGGCAGTGTCTATGAGAATATTGCCTATGGGCGGCCCGGGGCAAGCAGGGAGGAAGTGGTTCAGGCGGCAAAGCTGGCTGGAGCCCATGAATTTATTGAAGAATTGAAAGACGGCTATGATACCTATGTGGGAGAGCGGGGGGTAAAGCTGTCAGGCGGACAGAAGCAGAGAATCAGCATTGCCAGAGTATTTTTAAAGGCTCCCAAGGTGCTGCTTCTTGACGAGGCTACGGCTGCACTGGATAACGAAAGTGAGCATTTGGTATCTGAGTCATTGGATAAGCTGGCAGCAGGCAGAACCACACTCACCATTGCCCATCGGCTGACGACAATCCATGGGGCGGACCGTATCCTGGTCCTTTCGGGAAATCGGATCGTAGAGGAAGGAAATCACGAAGCTCTTATGAAACAGAAAGGGATTTATTATCAGCTGTATGTGTCGGCAAATGTTCTGGAGAAGTCTGCCTCCAAGGGAGATTCTTTCCCTGAAGTTAAATGTGCCAATGAATAAACAAGATAATATGTAAAGTATAAGGAGAAAACCATCTATGGAAATCAACCTGAAGCGTCCGGAACTGGAGGATCGGACGCAGATCAATTATTATTTAAGCTATGCGGATACACGAAGCTGTGAGATGACTTTTGCCAATAGCTATCTTTGGTCACGGCATTACGATACAGGATTTGCAATTGTAGAGGACATGCTTGTATTTGGTTATACTTCAGGAACTACTTCCTTTACGGTTCCGGTAGGGCCGGGTGATTTAAAGAAGACAATCGACATCTTGATGGCTTATTGTCAGGAGAAGGGTACGCCATTCCAGCTTCATAACGTAACAAGGAAAGATTTTGACAGGCTGGAGGAGCTTTATCCGGGAATGCTTACCATTGCCTATGAACGAGATTATGCGGATTATGTGTATGAGACGGAGAAGCTTGTCAGGCTGTCGGGCAAAAAATATCACAGCAAAAAGAATCATATCAACAAGTTTAAAGCTCTCTATCCGGATTGGAGCTATGAGCCGATTACAAAAGACAATATTGAAGAGTGCTTTCAGATGGGTCTGCGTTGGAGAGAGCTGAATGGCTGTGAGGAGGATGAGGAAAAGCATGCAGAGATCTGTGTTGCACTTAACTTCCTGCGTCTCTTTGAAGAATTGGAAGTGCGTGGAGGAGCCCTGAGAGTCAATGGGAAAATTGCGGCCTTTACCATAGGAGAGCCTGTAGGAAAGGATACCCTGGTGGTGCATATTGAGAAAGCTTTTGCGGATATTCAGGGAGCTTACACCATGATCAATCAGCAGTTTGCAGAGCATGAAGGGAATGGCTTTATGTACCTCAACCGGGAGGAAGACATGGGAGAAGAAGGCCTTCGACAGGCGAAAATGTCATATAAACCCGTATTTCTTATTGAAAAAGGGGTTGTAAGAAGGACCAGTCTCCTGTAAGATAGTAGGGAATTGTATCAGAGGCAAAAGAGGAGTCTATCTTTATGAAAAAATGGGAAAAAAACATACGAAGAGTTGTGCCCTACACACCAGGGGAACAGCCCAACGAACCAAATATGATTAAACTGAATACCAATGAGAATCCCTATCCCCCTGCTCCGGGCGTTCGGCGTATGCTGAAGGAGATAAAGGAAGAGCAATTCCGGCTTTATCCGGATCCTACATCTTCAGTACTGACAGAGGCGCTGGCAGAATGCTATCACAGGCCGAAGGAGCAGTTTTTTGTGGGTGTTGGATCGGATGACGTGCTTGCGATGGCTTTTCAGACTTTTTTTAATTCTGACAAGCCAATACTTTTTCCGGATATTACCTATTCCTTCTATCCGGTTTGGGCGGATCTCTTCCGGATTCCTTATGAGCGTCCGGCGCTGGATAAGGAGTTTCGGGTTGTTAAGGAGGACTATCTGAGAGAAAACGGAGGAATCATTTTCCCCAATCCCAATGCGCCCACCGGAATTTATATGGAGCTTGACCAGGTGGAGGAGATTATCCGGCGGAATCAGGACGTGGTTGTCATTGTGGATGAAGCCTATGTGGATTTTGCCGGAGCGTCTGCTATGGAATTGACAGATCGGTATGAGAATCTTCTGGTAGTTCAGACCTTTTCCAAATCCAGATCCATGGCCGGAATGCGGATTGGTTTTGCAGTGGGAAATCCGGTTCTGATCCGGTACTTAAATGATGTAAAGTATTCTTTCAATTCTTATACCATGAGTCAGGCTGCCCTTGCGCTGGGGGCAGCAGCAGTAAAGGATGAAGATTATTTTAAGGAAACCATAAGGAGGATTGTGGAAACCAGAGAGCGGACGAAAAAAGAGCTGTCAGCTTTGGGATTCCGGTTTCCGGATTCCGGCTCCAATTTTATCTTTGCTTCTCATGAAACTTGTCCGGCTAAGGAGCTTTTTGAGGCTCTCAGAGGGCACCAGATCTATGTGCGGTATTTTGAGGAACCAAGGGTCTGTGATTATCTGCGGATTACGGTAGGAACAGATGAACAAATGGATGCGCTGCTGGCATTTTTGAGAGAATACATCAATGAGAAAGGATAAGTAAATTATGACAGAGACATTAGTACAGTGGTTTGTGGAAAATCTGGGAGGAAGTGCGGCCAAGGAGCTTGTTATTTTTATTATTTCCATGATTCCTATTTTGGAGTTGAGAGGAGGGCTTCTGGCAGCCGGCCCGGCTTTTTTGGATGTGGAGATGTGGAGGGCAATTCCCATATGCATTGTGGGAAATCTGATTCCGGTTCCCTTTATTCTTCTGTTTATTACAGCGATTTTCAACTGGCTCAAAAAGACGAAGATTTTTCGCCCTATGGTAGAGAAGCTTGAAAACCGGGCTATGAATAAAAAGGATCAGATAGAGAAGTATGAATTTTGGGGATTGCTGCTTTTTGTGGGGATTCCTCTGCCGGGTACAGGTGCCTGGACGGGGTCCCTCATTGCTTCCCTTCTTGGAATTAGATTCAGAAAAGCATTTCCGGCAGTTATTTTGGGTGTGCTGCTGGCGGCATTTATTATGACTATCTTATCATATACCATCCTGGGTTCAATTTTTGGTTAAAAGGAGAGGTGAAGGCTGTGGAGTGGCCGAAAAAGAAATTGTATTTTATTTACAATCCCCATGCAGGAAAGGAGCATATTAAGGGAAAGCTGTATGGGATCCTGCAGGTTATGGCAGATGCGGGGTATGAGCTGACGGTTTACCCTACCAAAGGGGCGCAGGACGCTGTGGATCAGTTGATACAAATGCCGGAAGGCTATGATCTGGTGGTGTGCAGCGGAGGAGACGGAACGCTGGATGAAGTGGTGACAGGGATGATGCAGCGGGAGGAGAAGCTTCCCATTGGCTATATTCCTGCAGGCACCTGCAATGATTTTGCCCGTTCCTTAAAGATTCCGGTTAATATGGCGGAGGCGGCCCAGATTGCCGTTCAGGGACAGAATTTTCTATGTGATGTGGGGTCCTTTAATGATAAACATTTTATCTATATTGCGGCTTTCGGCATTTTTACGGATGTATCCTACTCTACCAAGCAGGAGGTAAAGAACGTTCTGGGACAGATGGCCTATATTCTGGAGGGTATGAAAAGCATCTATAATGTGAAGTCCTATCAGCTGAAAGTGACCAGCGAGGAAATGAGCTTTGAGGGAGATTTCCTTTTTGGCATGGTGACCAACTCCAAGTCCGTGGGAGGATTTAAGGGAATTGTGGGCAAGGATGTAGTCTTTGATGACGGCGTGTATGAGGTAACTTTTATCCGGAGGCCCAGGAATCCCATGGAGCTGCAGGAGATTCTGGCAGCGCTTTTGGTGAAGGAGATAGACAGTAAGTATATGTATTCCTTCCGAAGCGCCCGGATCGAGGTGGAGGCGCAAGAACCTATTCCCTGGACACTGGACGGGGAGTTTGGCGGAGAGCATGCCCATGCGGTGATTTCCAACAATCCAAGAGCGGTAGAGATTCGTGTTACGGAGGAGTGCAGGAAAAGTATATCCTGCAGGCAGTAAAAGCGTGGCGGCAGGTGAAAAACTTCTTGCCAGAAAACAGGCAGATCATATATAATAGACAAGTATGAAAAAGAAAGCGGAGGTAAAAAGCTATGTTAGTATCAGCAGCAGAGATGCTTAAGAAGGCAAAAGCAGGACATTATGCAGTAGGACAGTTTAACATCAACAATCTGGAGTGGACAAAGGCAGTGCTTTTAACTGCTCAGGAAAATAATTCTCCTGTAATTCTCGGTGTATCCGAAGGTGCGGGAAAATATATGGCAGGTTACAAGACTGTAGTGGGAATGGTGAATGGAATGCTTGAAGAGCTGAACATCACTGTGCCGGTTGCCCTTCATTTGGATCATGGCAGCTACGATGCATGCTATAAGTGTATTGAGGCAGGCTTCTCATCCATTATGTTTGATGGCTCTCATTACCCCATTGAGGAAAATATTGAGAAGACCAAGGAGCTGGTAAAGGTCTGCGCAGAGAAGGGAATCTCTCTGGAGGCAGAGGTTGGCTCCATTGGAGGTGAGGAAGACGGCGTTATCGGCATGGGTGAGTGTGCGGATCCCAAGGAGTGCAAGGCCATTGCAGATTTGGGTATTGACTTCTTGGCAGCAGGTATCGGCAACATTCATGGAAAATATCCGGAGAATTGGGCAGGCTTAAGCTTTGAGACACTGGATGCGATTCAGCAGCTTACAGGCGAGATGCCTTTGGTTCTGCACGGAGGTACAGGTATTCCTACAGATATGATTAAGAAGGCTATTGACTTGGGAGTATCTAAGATCAATGTTAATACAGAGTGCCAGTTATCCTTTGCAGCAGCAACCAGAAAATATGTAGAAGAGGGCAAGGATCAGCAGGGTAAGGGCTATGATCCAAGAAAGCTCTTAGCTCCTGGTTTTGAAGCAATTAAGGAAACTGTAAAGGAGAAGATGGAGATTTTCGGATCCATTGGAAAGGCCTGAGAACAAAATTATAAGGGGCGGTGCAGGATGCACTGCCCTTATTACAATTTTACTTGCATTTTCTTAAGATTTTCAGTATCTTAAGAAAGAAAAACATGCGAGGGAGACAATGATGGCAGAGAAAACAAATATATCTAAAATATTCGGAGAAAATGTATTTAATGACACAGTGATGCAGGAGCGTCTGCCGAAAAAGATTTACCGGGAGCTGAAGCTGACGATTCAGGAAGGAAAAGAGCTGGATCTGGCGGTAGCTGACGTGGTGGCTCATGAGATGAAGGAGTGGGCTATTGAACAGGGTGCAACTCATTATTCTCACTGGTTTCAGCCTTTGACAGGGGCTACAGCAGAAAAGCATGATGCCTTTCTCTCAGCGCCCAAAACTGATGGAAAGGTTCTTATGGAGTTTTCCGGAAAGGAGCTGGTAAAGGGGGAACCGGATGCTTCTTCTTTTCCCTCAGGAGGCTTAAGGGCAACCTTCGAGGCAAGAGGCTATACGGCCTGGGACTGCACTTCACCGGCCTTTGTAAAAAAGGATGCGGATGGTTCCAGAGCGATTTTGTATATTCCTACGGCATTTTGTTCCTATAAAGGTGAGGCGCTGGATCAGAAGACACCCCTTCTGCGTTCCATGGAGGCTGTCAGCAAGCAGGCCCTTCGGCTGCTCCGCCTTTTTGGCAATGAAACTTCTCACAGGGTAACGCCTTCCGTGGGAGCGGAGCAGGAATACTTTCTGGTAGATAGAGAGAAATATTTAAAACGTAAGGATTTGGTGTTCACCGGACGAACATTGTTTGGGGCTATGCCGCCTAAGGGACAGGAACTGGATGATCATTATTTTGGTGTTATCCGGGAACGGATTGCAGACTTTATGGAGGATGTGAACCGGGAGCTGTGGAAGCTTGGAGTATCGGCAAAGACACAGCACAATGAGGTAGCTCCCGGACAGCATGAGCTTGCACCCATCTATGCAGAATGCAATGTGGCAGTAGATCACAATCAGCTCGTTATGGAGACACTGAAAAAGGTTGCCTACCAGCACGGATTACAGTGTCTGCTTCATGAGAAGCCTTTTGCCGGCGTAAACGGCTCAGGAAAGCATAACAACTGGTCTCTAACTACGGATGATGGAATCAATTTGCTGGATCCAGGACGGACACCCCATGAAAATATTCAGTTTTTGCTGATTTTAACTTGTATTTTGAAGGCTGTAGATAATCATGCGGCATTGCTTCGGGAATCCGCCGCAGATGTGGGCAATGATCACCGGCTAGGGGCAAGCGAGGCACCGCCGGCTATTATCTCAGTTTATCTGGGAGAGCAGCTTGAAGATGTGCTTTCTCAGCTTATCAGTACAGGTGAGGCCACACATAGTTTGAAAGGCGGTCATCTTCACACGGGAGTCCGGACGCTTCCGGATTTTGCAAAGGATGCAACAGACCGCAACCGCACTTCGCCCTTCGCCTTTACGGGCAACAAGTTTGAGTTCCGCATGGTAGGCTCCAGAGATTCTATCGCGGCGCCTAATGTAGTACTCAATACCATTGTGGCACAGGCATTTTCAGAGGCAAGTGAATACTTGGAGCAGGCAAAAGATTTTGATTTGGCAGTCCATGATCTGATTAAGAAATATGCTTCCGATCATCAGCGGATTGTCTTTAATGGGAATGGATATTCGGAAGAATGGGTTGAGGAAGCCAGGCGGCGGGGGCTGCCCAATATTAAGACGATGGTAGATTCGATTCCGGTTTTGACAGAGGAGAAGACCATAGAGCTATTTGAAAAGTTTGGGGTATTCACTCGGGCAGAGCTTCAGTCCCGAGCGGAGATTCAATATGAGACCTATGCCAAGGCTATCAATATTGAGTCCAGAGCTATGATTGATATTGCAAGCAAGCATATTATTCCGTCTGTTTTGCAGTATACCACAGCACTTGCGACCTCCATAAATCAGATACGGGAGGCCTGCGGTGAGGCGAACATCAGTGTACAGATCGAACTTTTAAAGGAGTGTTCCTCTCTTCTGGCAGCCACAAAGGCCGCTTTAAGAAAGCTTATGGAGGTAACAGATGCTTCTCAGGGGAAAAAGGAGGGAAGAACCAGGGCTGTATATTTTCAGGATGTGGTGGTTCCGGCCATGGGGGATCTGCGCCAGCCGGTGGATAAGCTGGAGATGCTGGTTGCAAAAGATATGTGGCCTATGCCCTCTTATGGGGATCTGCTTTTTGAGGTGTAATCTGCCCTGACTTGCTGTTTTGCAGGAATGAAAAAGGACAGTAGTTTATAGCCAAGGCTATCAGCCGCTGTCCTTTTAAAGGCTTATGTAAGAATTTTCAGAAATGCCCAGTAGTTGATTTAGTATTTGTCCAGATCATCGGACTTGCTGTTGGACTTTGCCTCTGTCTCTGTCTTGTCTTCTGCTTTAGGCGGTTCTTCCTCTTCAAGCTCCAGAGCGGCGGCATGGTTAGTTACCATGGCGCATCTGCCGTCAAAGAAAGCATCCTCGTCAATGACAAGGGAGCGTGCTGTGATATTGCCGGACAATTTTCCGGTAGCAAGCAGCTCCAGCTTACCGGAAGCAGCGACATCTCCTACAACCTTACCGGAAAGAATCACATTCTGAGCTCTAATATTTCCCTTAATTTGTCCTTCCGTACCAAGAATCAGATTTGCTTTGCAGTCACAATTACCGGTTAAGGTACCGTCGATCCGGATGGCCTCCGGAGCTGAGATATCACCCTTAAAGATTGCGCCGGGACCGATGATGGTACCGATCTTTGCTGTTTGAGTTTCTACCGTAGTGGTAGTGGGGGTGGGTTTGCTTTTTCCTAACATGATAAAATCCTCCTTAACTTAATTACACAGAATCCTTCCAGTGCATGAACCAGCCATACACTGGCAGATATTGCTGTTTTATCCTTTTGCATCGATTATGGTCAGCGGATCAATGGGTTCTCCATTTAAGAGAACTTGATAATCCAGCTGACAGTCATCCGATGTAATGGTCATCAAACTGTCGCCGGCCTGAACCTGAGCGCCTTCTTCCGTATTCACTTCCGCATCCTGATGAAGCAGGTAACGAGTTGTATAGCCGCCTTCATGCTCTACCTCAATAATATGGGCATAGGTATCATCGGAGCTAACGGCTGTCACAGTTCCGTTCCCGGCAGCTACAATATGGGCATCCGTATAGGCGCTGATGGAGATGTAAGGCTGCTCGTCAGAATAGGAAGTTTTCTGCATGCCTACACCATCGGAAGGATAGAGGTCAGGAACTGGGGACTCTTCTTCTTCCTCTTCGCTTGTCTCTTCTTCAGGAACTTCTTCCGGTGCCTCTGCTGCCTCAACCTGCCGCTGCAGTGCTTCATTCTCTGCTGCAAGTGTCAGTTTATCCTTTGTCAATGCTTCCTTTTCCGTCTCAAGCTGCTGAAGCTGCTCTTTCAAGGAGGCCGCTTCCTGACGCAGAACCTGCTGGGCCCCGTCTGCCACTGAAGCCTGGTAGATAAGCCAGCCTATGACAAGGCAGAGAAAAATAACAAAAGCAGCACAAAACCGGAGCGTAAAAGCAGATACCTGAAATTGTCTGCTTTTTCCATTGGTATTGGAAACCATGAGAACGGAATAGATTTCTTTACGTTTATGTCTCTGGTCTTTCATTTTTTACCTCCTGGAATTTTTATTATACCATAAAGAGGGAAAAAAGGAAACAAAGAAAAGGGATCATTTTATGATTTTATAATTTATAATAATTGGAATAAATAAATACTTTTTTGGCTACTATTACTAGTATTTACATCAAAAATTTGGTTATTATTAACCTAGAATTTAGTTGAAATATCCAAGTTATTGTGTTACTCTATTATTAACTTCAGTGGAATAAATAATGAAAGGAGGATATTATGGGGAGTCATAATAAAAAAAATGAGGTGTTAAGATGGATTGAATCCAATCAGGAGCAGCTAGTAGAATTGCTTAGAAGCATGGTAAAATCTAGGCCGGTTAATGGAGCGCTATCTGAAACGGAAAATGAAAAAGAAGTCCAGAAGATCGTTGGGCAGGTTATTCAGGATATGGGGCTTTGTGTGAATTCCGTGCCGGTAGATTTATCACAGCTGGAAGCATATCGGGGAATGCCCGGATTTGTAACGGGTTACACGGATCAAATTGATTTTACGGAAAGAGAAAATGTTTATACCCGAATAGAGGGAAATAACACAGGGGAAAAAAGATCTCTAATGCTGGTTGGACATGCAGATGTTGTTCCGGTTGAAAATCCTGAAAAGTGGGATTATCCACCGTTTGAGGGACAGGAGGCAAAAGGTTTCCTTTATGGCAGAGGAACTGTAGATATGCTGGGTGGAATAGCAGGAATGCTCATAGCAATGAAGGCAATACAGGAAAATCATGTAAAGCTGAAAGGTGATATCTGGTTTGGGAGCATTGTTGGAGAAGAAACTGGAGGAACAGGCATGCTGGCCTTTTCTGAATTTTTGAGAAAAGAAGGCATTTTTGCAGATGCAGCCATTATGGGTGAACCTACAAACCTGCAACTGAGCCTTTTGTGCAGAGGAATCCTTTGGGTAGATGTAGAGGTTTATGGAAAGACAGGACATCTGGAGGTTACACAGCCTCATTGGAGCCAGGGTGGCGTTGTAAGTGCCATTGAAAAAGCATTTCATCTGGCTGACGCAATTGAAGAATTAAACAAAGATTGGGAGTCCAGACCGGATAAAAATCATGAGCTGTTAAGGTTGCCTTGCCAGGCAAAACTTTCCAAAATCCAGGGTGGACACCATCATTCCAGCTATCCGGATCGATGTGTTCTCAGTTATAATCTCCAGGTTCTTCCTCATGAGACAGATGAAAATGGCCTTGGAACGGTTACAAAAAGAGAATTTGAAGAGTATATTGCAAAAGTAGCTGCCAGTGATCCATGGATGAGAGAACATCCACCTAAGGTAACCTGGATTTTGGAAGCAAATTGTGGCGAGGTACCCAGGGAGCATCCGTTTGTAGACGCTTTTATGAGGACAGCAAAAGAAATTACGCCAGAAATAACATTGACCGGCTCGGAATTCCATACAGATAATGAATGGCCGCAGAAGCTGGCAGGCATTCCAACGGTTAACTTTGGACCGGGAAATCCCGCATTAGCTCATAATGATAATGAACGGTGCAGTATCTGGCAGCTTGTGGAATATACAAAGATTATTGCATGTCAGTGTATGGACTGGTGCGGATATGAGGAGGAATAAGGTGAACATTACAACAGCAGATCAAATTATATACGGGGAAGTAAAAAATCCTGAAAAGTGGATAGGAATGGAATTTCCCGAAGTCCCAAAATCTGTTTATGAGAGGAGAATTCAAAAGGTTCGGGAGCGGATGCAGGAAGAAAAGCTGGATTTTCTATTTATATATGCAGACAAAGAACACTGCGGAAACTTTGAGTATTTGTGCGGTTATGATCCAAGATATGAAGAAGCCGCTTTAATTGTTCCAATGGAAGGAAATTGTCATGTAATCCTGGGAAATGAATGTTACAGCCTGCATGTACTTTCCAAAATTCCGGTTATACCACATTTATATCAAGTTTTTTCCCTACCGAATCAGCCCTTCAGAGAATCCAGCCGGTTAGATGTAATATTAAAAGAATCCGGTATCAAGAAGGGAGATCGAATTGGAGTCTGTGGATGGAAGCTGTTTCCGGAGCATGAGGGTACTAATGGTTATCTGGACATTCCATGGTATCTGATCAAGGAACTCTCAAACCAAACGGAGGGCATCCATTGTCTGACAGATGCGAACGGAATTTTTATTCATCCAAGAGACGGACTCCGCACAGTAAATGAAGCAGAGCAGATTTCATATTTTGAATATGGAGCTGCGCTGACCTCAAATAAAATGCTGGATGCACTTGATGCCATGGAACCAGGAAAGAGCGGACAAGAACTGGCAGAGGTTTTGTCACCGATGGGCCTTCCCATGACCAGCCATGTGATGTTTGCTTCCGGAGAGCGGACGGCGGTCAGCCTGACCAGTCCCGGTTCCAGAAAAATCCAGATGGGAGATGTAATTAACTTCTCATTTAGTCTGCGGGGCGGATTGACCTGCAGAGCAGGATATGCGGTAGAGGAAGAAGAACAGCTTAGGGAAGATGTTAGGGACTATCTGGAGAAGATAGTAAAACCATATTTTGCCACAGCTGTATCATGGCTGGAGCAGATCGGAATCGGAATCAGCGGGGGTGCTATGTATGACCTGGTAGAAAAGATTTTTCCCCAGAAAAAATTTGGCTGGGTATTGAATCCGGGACATTTGACAGGAACAGAGGAATGGCTGGCATCACCTATTTATCCGGGATCCGATATTTTGCTGAAAAGTGGTCAGATTCTGCAGCTGGATATTATTCCGGACAGTATTTCTCCGTATTTTACATCCAATCTGGAGGATGGAATTTTATTGGCAGATAAAGAGCTTCGAGAGGAAATCCGGAAGAAATATCCTGATATGTGGAATAGGATGCAGAAGCGGAGAGAGTATATAGAACAGAAGATCGGCATTTTTATGAAGCCGGAAGTGCTTCCTATGTCGAACACACTTGGGTTGTTAAGGCCTTTCTTTTTTAATAAAAGAAAAGCTATGAAAAAGCAATAAATTAAAGGAGGAAAAGAAATGAGAAACAGAAAAAAAGTATTATCAGTAGTATTGGCGGGGATTCTGGCAGTATTGATGGCAGGGTGTTCCACAGAGGCAGAAAAAGCTGCAGAGGTGCCAGAAGCAGAGAACCAGCAGGAAGCGGAAGTGACCCCACAGGAAGAAACAGTTGGAAATGGTGACAAGCTTGTTATAGCGTTTTCCCAGACAGATAATGTAGGAGGTTTTAAAATTGCTGAAACAGAGAGTATTCGGGAATCTGTTACTGCAGAGGGCTGGGAGCTTCTTTTCACGGATGCACAGGCATCAACGGAGAAACAGGTATCGGATATTGAAGATTTGATATCCCAGAAGCCAGATTATTTGGTAATTGCTCCCAGAGAAGCAGAGGGACTTTCAACTGCCTTAGAAGCAGCGAAGGCTGCCGGTATTCCGGTCATTTTAGTAGACAGACTGGCGAATGGAGAAGCGGGCGTGGACTATGTTACCTGCCTCCAGTCAGACTGCGTATGGGAAGGTGAAGCAGCAGCAAAATGGCTGGCAGAGGCAACAGAAGGAAAGGCAAATATTGTAGTGCTGGAAGGAACACCTGGAGCTACATCGGGTATTGACAGGCGGGAAGGATTCCAGAAAGTATTGGAAGATTATCCGGATATGAAAATTATTGCATCACAGACAGCAAACTTTATGCGTGCGGAAGCCCAGAAGGTATTCGAAAATATTCTGCAGGCACATGGAGACGAAATTACAGCAGTTTATGCGGACAATGATGATATGACTCTGGGAGCGATCCAGTCAGCAAAGGCAGCAGGGCTTAAACCGGGTGAAGATATCATTTTTATTGGCGTAGATGGAACAAAGGAAGCCGTAGAGGCGATAAAAACAGGAGAAATTGGATGTATCGTAGAGTGTAACGCACATTTTGGTCCTGGAGTAGTAGATGTAATTAAGAAGTTGGAAAATGGAGAGAGTGTTCCTACGGAAATTATCAGTGATGATATGGTTTTTGATATAACAAACATTGATACGGCATTAGAGAGAGCATTTTAAGAAAGAGCTCAAAACACGGCGGGGTGCTTTTAGCGCCCTGCCGTCTATACAAAAAGGGGGCAACGATATGGCAGAAAGCACAGTGCTTCGAATACGGGATGTATCCAAACAATTTCCGGGAGTAAAAGCTCTGTCTCATGTATCCATGGAAGTAAAAAAAGGAGAAATCCGGGCTTTAATGGGAGAAAATGGTGCAGGAAAATCTACACTTATCAAGATACTTACAGGAATTTACCAGTTTGAAGAAGGAGAGATCGAATTTGACGGAAAACAGGTACATTCCAAATCGGCAATCGAGATGCAGAAAATGGGTGTAAGCACCATATATCAGGAGATTAATTTAATTCCATATCTGTCGGTGGCAGAAAATATCTATATTGGAAAAGAACCCACAAAGCACGGAAAGATTGATTGGGAACAGGTAAAGAAAAAAGCGCAAGAGGCTTTGCAGGATCTGGGAATCTCTTTAGATGTCACACAGAAGATCAATCAATTGAGCACAGCTTTGCAGCAGATGGTGGCTATTGCACGTGCTCTTCAGACAGATGCCAAACTGTTTATTATGGATGAAGCTACATCATCATTGGATAAAAGAGAGGTGGAGCGCCTCTTTGATGTGATTCGAAATCTGAAGGAGCGGGGAATTGCTGTTATTTTTGTGAGTCATCGTATGGATGAACTGTTTCAGATCTGCGATTCCGTGACTGTTTTAAAGGATGGAGAATTGGTTGGCACCTATGATATGAGTGAAATGAATCACCACATGCTGGTATCAAAGATGATTGGCAGGGATGCGGCTGAGATCATCGGGCAGAGAAAGCAGTATCGGATAGATTGGGAACAGAAGCCTGTTATGTGTGAGGTAAAAGATATTCGAAAAAAGACAAAGCTAAACGGTGTAAACTTAAAAATTCGGGAAGGCGAGATTGTAGGGCTTGCAGGACTTTTGGGCTCCGGAAGGACCGAACTTGCCAAAATTATTTTTGGAGAAGATACCGCTTATGATGGAGATGTACTGATTGATGGAGAAAAAGTTCATTCTCCAAATGTGAAAAAATCTATTGAGAAGGGAGTTGTGTACTGTCCGGAGGATCGGAAAACCGAAGGTGTATTTTTAGGTATGTCCGTAGAAGATAATTTAACCATATCAATTCTGCAAAGTCTGCTTCGGGCAGGATTTGTTAAAAAAAAGAAAAAGAAAGAGATTGTTGAAGAATATATCAAAAGAATCAATATCAAAACGCCCACCAGGGGAACTGTGGTGCGCTCTTTGAGCGGTGGAAATCAGCAGAAAGTAATTCTGGCCCGGTGGCTGGCAGGAAAGCCAAGGCTGATTATATTAGATGAGCCTACAAGGGGAATTGATGTAGGAGCAAAATCAGAGATTGAGAAACTCATACAACAGCTGGCTGGGGAGGGTATCAGTGTTCTGTATATATCTTCGGAGATTGAAGAATTGGTTCGCGGATGTGATCGGATAGCAGTCCTTCGGGAAGGTACTGTATTTGGTGAACTTTCCGGACAAGACATTACTTCTGAAAATCTTCTGCATATGATTGCCGGAGAAAATATAATTGAGGCAGGAGGGGAATTGTGATGAAGAAAATCTGGAAGATAGATACGGTTTCTCTATTTTTCCAAAAATATGGCGCGGTTGCAGTATTCCTGCTTCTGGTTTTGGTGAATGCAGTTTTTACACCTAACTTTGTAAATGTTTCAACTATGTGGAACATTATTGCTCAAATGACGCCGATTATGTATATTTCTGTGGGAATGACTTTTGTAATTGGAACATCAGGAATTGACCTGTCCGTAGGCTCAACGCTGGCATTCTGTTCTATTATTCTGGCTCGCATGCTGCAGCTGGGATATCCTGTTCTTGCAGCAATTGGAGTGATTCTTTTGATTGGTGCAATAATAGGAATTTTTAACGGATTTATGGTTTCAAAAATGGGGATTCAGCCAATTATACTTACCATTGTTATGCAGATGATTTTGAGAGGATTTGCTATTTTTGTCAGTGAGGGAAAGAGCATTCCAATTACAAACAGCATCCTATCGTCTCTGGGACTGCATCGATTTCAGGGAGGAGTACCAATCCAGATTATTTATGTAGGCATTATTTTGGCTGTAGGCTGGATTTTGGCAAAAAAGATGGCACTTGGAAGCTATGTGGAAGCTATTGGAGACAATGAGAAGGCAGCGTTTCTGGCAGGAGTCCGTATTGTGGGAATAACAGTTCTGGTATATATGCTGTCGGGAGTAATGTCTGCATTAGCAGGAGTTTTGGAAGCAGCCAGAAGCGGAGCAGTGGACCCGAGTATTGTAGGCGATTTATATGAGGTAGATGCGATTGCAGCAACAGCTATAGGAGGAACATCATTAGATGGTGGAAAACCAAATATAATAGGAACATTTTTTGGTGTTATGACAATGATTCTCATTACTATGACAATTAATATGAATAACATTCCGTATGAGATTTCGAATATTGTGAAAGCATTTATTATTCTTTTCTCTTTGTATATGAGAAGGGAATCTAAAGCATAATCCGGTTAAAGAAATATCATGAACAAAATTTTAAATCAGCATCTGGCAGGCTGATAAGGATGCGGATTGGAATAGGAGGAAAAATGGAGAAAAAATGGAATGGGAAAAATTTTTTCGCAAAAAATGGTTCCTGGATGGCTTTATTTCTTTTAGCCGTAGTTTCCACTATATTAAACGGGAAAAATTTTCTGTCTGTCAGCAACATATTGAATCTGCTTCGTCAGGTCAGTATGCTGGGACTGGCAACTATAGGAGTAAATTTTATTATCATTGCAGGATGTAAAGATTTATCAGTGGGAGGTATTGCAGCAGTATGCAGTATGGTAGCAGCTTTTTTGTCTCCTTATGGAACGGCAGCAGCGATTATAGGAGGAACGCTTACAGCACTTCTTCTTGGTACATTAAATGGTTTTCTTGTAGCTGTTTTAAAGATCCTCCCATTTATTGCGACATTAGGAACCATGATTGCATTTAATGGTATAGCATTACTGGTGCATGATGGAAAATCCTTGGCCATCAGCGAAAACAGCGCTGGATTTGAGTTTTTGGGCAGAGGTCTGATACTGAACATCCCATTTCCTATTTTGATTTTTGTAGTAACGGCAGCAGTGGCGATTTATGTATCAAAGCATACCAGATATGGGAGAGCAGTATATGCTATCGGAGGAAATGAAGAATCAGCAGTTATGATGGGAATTCAGGTTGCCAAAACAAAGATGCTCTTATACATTTTCAGTGGACTACTGGCAGGATTTGGTGGTATAATGATGTCGTCAAGGTTAAATGCAGGCATTCCCTTTACTGGAAAGGGCTGGGATATGTATACGATTGCAGCTGTAGTAATGGGAGGAACATTGATTCGGGGCGGGGAAGGAAAAATCAGCGGTGCGGTGGCCGGAATTTTAATATGGGGCATTATTCAGAATATGATTAATATGATGGGTGATGTGAGTACTTACTGGCAGCAGATTATTATGGGATTTATTCTTTTGGGTGCAGTCATTGTTCAGAATATTGCCGAACGGCGCAGAGGCGCTATCAATGAGGGATAAAGGACTGGATATATGCAGGGAAGGCACATAGTGAAACAAGATTCAGACTTGATGCATCAAAGAAATATGAAGATGATATATAAGCTGATTAAAAGTGAAAGGGTGACAACAAAAGCAAAACTAACCCGTATAACGAAGTTGAGTCCAACCAGTATTGGCAGGATTGTCGGGGAGCTTATTGAGAATCAGTTTGTACAGGAAGTCGGGCAGGAAAGTAATGGAGTCGGAAGAAAGGCAACCTCGCTTAGCTTGAATCCGAATAGGGTTCTGGCCATTGGAGTAAGTGTGGATCGAGGATTGATTCAGGCTGGAATTGTCAACGTAGAGGGAGAGCTGTGTGCCAGCATAGAGAGACCAATTGATCATTCTATTAGTCAGGAGATGCTCATCAGAAAGACAGTAGAATTGATAGAAGACCTGATAGGGCGGTATGACGGGAAACTGAAACAGGCACTTGTAGGAATCGGAATAAGTGTGCCAGGGCCTGTAGCATGGCCGGAAGGTATTATGCAGTATTCTCCTCAGTTTCGCTGGGGAAATTGTAACTTCAGAGAAGAACTGCAGAAGCAGTTAAAACGTTCGGTTCTTGTGGAAAATAATGTAAAGTCAATGGCGATTGCTGAGCATTTGTTTGGCGATATGAAGGAATATACAGATTTTATTGTATTTAATGTAGGCAGTGGTGTGGGTGCGGCAGTAATTTCAAAGGGAAGGCTTTGCAGGGGGGCCAGCAATTTTGCTGGAGAAATAGGACATACGATTATCGATCCGAATGGTCCCCTGTGTGATTGCGGGAGACATGGCTGCTTTCAGACTTATGTCAGCATGAATAGTGTCCAGGAGCATTTTGGCATGCCGTTCTCAGAAGTGATTGCAAAGAGGAATGCAGATAAGGAAGTTCAGGAGTATCTGGAACAGGTGACGGATCGCTTTGCAATTATGACAGCTAATCTGGTTAATTATTATGATACAAAGTGTGTTTTGTTCCATGGACAAATGCAACAGGAATGGCCGGAAATGGTAAATATAATTAAAGAGAAAGCAGATAAGCTGATATGGAAATCTCTAAGCAAGGAATTTGAGGTTTTGGGAGCAGATATAAAAAGTGAGATGGTAGCATCAGCATCTGTGATCTTGAGTGAATTTTTGGAAGCGGATAATTTGGAGGCTGTAGAAATTCCACGAAAAGAGATATAAATTATAAGAAAAGAGGGACTGCGGGATTGAAGCAGTCCCTTTTGAAATATCTGGAAGCAAGCTTTACTATTTGCTAAAATTAGCACGTTTCCGAAGAGTGGGATCTAGGATCTTCTTACGGATTCTTAAAGACTTGGGAGTAATCTCCAGCAGCTCATCCGTATCAATAAATTCCAGACACTGCTCCAGACTTAAAATTCTTGGGGGAGTCAGCTTTAGGGCCTCATCGGCGCTGGAGGATCGGGTGTTGGTGAGTTTTTTGGTCTTGCAGACATTCAGTTCAATATCCTCAGCTTTGCCATTTTGACCAATGACCATACCGGCATATACCTTTTCACCCGGTCCAATAAAGAGAGAACCCCGTTCCTGAGCGTTAAAAAGTCCATAGGTAATAGCCTCGCCTGGTTCAAAAGCAATAAGAGAGCCTTGTTTCCGATACTGAATATCTCCTTTGTAAGGACCATAGCCTTCAAAAATAGTATTTAATACACCGGTTCCCTTTGTATCCGTCAAAAATTCTCCCCGATATCCGATAAGACCCCGGGCAGGGATCAAAAATTCCAGGCGGGTAGAACCGCTGCCGTTGCTGCTCATGTTTATAAGCTCACCCTTGCGCTCGCCCAGCTTTTGGATTACATTGCCGGAATACTCATCATCTACATCAATATAAGCCCGCTCCATAGGCTCCAGGCGATGACCTTTTTCATCTGTGCGGTAGAGTACCTCAGCCTTACTTACTGCGAATTCATAGCCCTCACGGCGCATATTCTCTATTAAGACAGATAAATGAAGCTCGCCGCGGCCGGAAACTTTAAAACACTCTGTAGTTTCTGTTTCCTCCACTCGAAGGCTTACATCCGTATTCAATTCACGGAACAGACGATCCCGAAGATGACGGGATGTCACATATTTTCCTTCCTTCCCTGCAAGGGGGCTGTCATTTACCAGAAAATGCATGGCAATGGTAGGCTCGGAAATCTTTTGGAAGGGGATGGGCTCGGGATGCTCCGGGGAGCACAGGGTATCCCCAATATGGATATCTGCGATGCCGGAGATGGCTACAATGGAGCCGATACCAGCCTCAGTTACATCCACCTTGTTCAGGCCGTCAAACTCGTAGAGCTTGCTGATTTTTACCTTTTTGCACTGTTCCGGGTTATGATGATTGACCATTACCATCTCTTGATTTACCCGAATGGACCCATTGTCCACCTTGCCTACACCAATACGGCCTACATATTCATTATAATCTATGGTACTGATTAAGACTTGAGTTCCGGCGTCCGGATCGCCTTCCGGAGCAGGGATGGAATTGATAATAGTCTCAAAAAGAGGTGTCATATCCTTAGGTTCATCCTCCAGATTCAGAAGTGCGTATCCGTCTCTGGCTGAGGCAAAGACAAATGGACAGTCAAGCTGGGCGTCAGAGGCATCCAGATCCATCAGAAGTTCCAGAACCTCGTCGATAACCTCGGCGGGCCTTGCCTCCGGCCGGTCAATTTTGTTGATGCAGACAATTACCGGAAGTTCCAGCTCCAGTGCCTTGCGAAGTACAAATTTTGTCTGGGGCATAGAGCCTTCAAAAGCATCCACCACCAGAATAACGCCATTGACCATCTTAAGGACACGTTCCACCTCTCCGCCGAAATCTGCATGTCCTGGTGTGTCAATAATGTTGATTTTAATATCTTTGTAGGTAACTGCTGTGTTTTTAGAAAGGATAGTGATGCCGCGTTCCCGCTCAATATCGCCGGAATCCATCACCCGTTCCGCAACCGCCTGATTGGCACGGAATACGCCGCTTTGCTTTAGCAGCTCGTCCACCAATGTAGTCTTGCCGTGATCTACATGAGCAATAATTGCAATATTTCGAATATCATTTCTTTTCATAATCATTTCCTCATTGCTGCTGTTTTGTACATTTTCTTTTCATTAACTTATACAGTTTACCACATTTAACGAGGAATACAACAGGAAAATAGGGGAGGAAATAAAAAAATTATAAAATTTCCAAAAAATGGTTCTAAAGTGTTTTTTTGCGTCATATATATTTAAAGATACCAAAATACAAGAAGAAGAAGGGAGAACATGCGTAATGTCAGATAAGGTTATTGAAAACAACCAAGTGTCGGTAATCGGAGAAATTGTTTCGGAATTTACATTTAGTCATGAGGTCTTTGGAGAGGGCTTTTATATGATGGATGTATTAGTGAAGCGGCTGAGTGATTCCGCTGATGTGATTCCGGTTATGATTTCGGAGCGGCTGATTAATATCGGGGAGGATTATACTGGAGAATATATCCGGGTTGCCGGTCAGTTCCGCTCTTATAACAGACACGAAGAGAAGAAAAACAGGCTGGTGCTGTCTGTTTTTGCCAGAGAAGTGGAATTTCTGGAGGACGAGGTGGAGAATGCGAAAACCAACCAGATTTACCTGGATGGGTACATATGTAAGACACCTGTATACCGGAAAACGCCTCTTGGCAGAGAGATTGCGGATCTGCTGATTGCAGTAAACCGTCCTTATGGAAAATCAGATTATATTCCCTGCATCTGCTGGGGCAGGAATGCTCGTTTTGCATCGGGCTTCGAGGTAGGAGGTCACGCTCAGATCTGGGGGCGTATTCAGAGCCGGGAATATGTGAAAAAAATAGATGAGGAAGAATCGGAAAAGCGTATTGCTTATGAGGTCTCTGTGAGTAAGCTGGACTATGATGAAAACTAAAAGATTTGCAATTCTCCTGTAATTAGTGTATGATAGATACATTATTACACCATGACGTCTGATGCCCCTGCCTTTTATCAGGGAGCAGGAAAGGAGTGCAGGGATGGAGAAAGGACAGATTATGATTATCTGCGGTGAGGGAAAGGGAAAGACCTCCGCAGCCATTGGCCGGGGAATTTCCGGCGCCAGCAAGGGAAAGTCTGTGATTATTATCCGGTTCCTGAAAGGAAAGGTTAAGGAAAAGGATGAGTTTATCAAGCGTCTGGAACCAGAGATTAAGGTATTTTCTTTTGAAAAATGGGATGTGGATTATGAATCCTTATCACCGGAGGAACAGCAGGAAGAAGCATTGAATATCCGCAACGGCATAAACTTTGCCAGAAAGGTGATGAGCACAGACGGCTGTGATATATTGATTCTGGATGAGGTTTTAGGACTGGTAGACAGGGGAATTATCACGGAGGAAGAGCTGACGGCTTTGGTGGAAGCCAAGGACGAAAGCATGGAACTGGTACTGACAGGGATCAATATGTGCGATTCGCTGTATTCTTATGCGGATAATGTGGTTCAGATTGCAGCTTTGAAGTAGAGGAAATTTGTTGACAATCAAATATCCTTATGATACAGTAAGGCTGATATGGACAATTAAAGATAAAAAGATAGAGGTTGCGTTCTCCAAGAGTACCTCTTCGGATATGGCAGACATAGAAGAAGGAGAGGAAAAGGGGCGGACGCCGAAAGAAATAGCCTTCTGCAGGCGGTTTCTTGGGCATATGCTGAAGAAGCATGTGACTGTCATCAGACATTGATGGGGCGCTATCGGAAGAATTCAGTAGCAAAAGAGCGATTCTTTAGGGGCGGACTTCATAAGGGTCAGCCCCACTTTTGTATTATGAAACTGGAAACAGTAATATCCTGTCAGTGCACAGAACGATTTACAGACACATGCTACTGTGGCTGGAAATTGTTCTACTATAGGTGCACTGGTAGGATATTACGGAACTTAAAATACTAGGAGGAAAGGATATGGCTATTTTTAAAGGAGCAGCGGTGGCTATTGTTACACCATTTAAAGAAAACAGGGAGATTAATTTCCCGAAGCTTAAGGAACTTTTGGACTTTCAGATTGCCAATCATACGGATGCTATCGTTATCTGCGGTACTACGGGCGAGTCTTCCACTTTGACGCATGAGGAGCATCTGGAGGCGATTAAGTTTACCATAGACCATGTGGCAGGCCGGGTTCCGGTCATTGCGGGAACTGGATCCAATTGTACGGAGACGGCTATCTATCTGTCAACCGAGGCGGAGAAGTATGGTGCGGATGCTTTGCTCATTGTAACTCCTTATTATAATAAGGCAACGCAGAAGGGACTGATTGCCCACTATACGGCGATTGCCAATTCGGTAAAGCTTCCAATCATCATGTATAATGTGCCCAGTCGGACAGGCTGCAACATTCAGCCTCAGACTGCAGTGGAACTGGCAAGAAATGTGGAGAACATTGTGGGAATCAAGGAAGCCAGTGGAAATATTTCGCAGGTGGCGAAGCTGATGGAGCTGGCGGACGGATGTATTGAGCTGTATTCCGGAAATGATGATCAGGTGGTTCCCCTGTTGTCATTGGGAGGCTTGGGAGTGATCTCCGTATTGTCCAATGTGGCGCCGAAGGAGACTCATGATATGGTAGCGAAGTTCCTGGAGGGAGATATTGCAGGCAGCAGGGAGATTCAGCTTCGGGCGATTCCTCTGGTGGATCAGCTGTTCTGTGAGGTGAATCCCATTCCGGTGAAAGCGGCTTTAAATTTGATGGGCATGGAGGCAGGACCTTTACGGATGCCTTTGACAGAGATGGAACCGGAGCATAGAGAGAATCTGAAGAAAGCAATGATTGATTTTGGAATCGAGGTTAAATAGATGATTAAGGTACTGATGCATGGCTGTAACGGCCGAATGGGACAGATGATTGCAGGGCTTCTGAAGGATGATGCGGAGGCAGAGATTGTAGCAGGTGTAGATGCCTTTGACGGTGTGTCCAATCCGTTTCCGGTATTTTCAAGGATTGGGGATTGCCATGTGAAAGCGGATGTGGTGATTGATTTTTCCAATGCAGGTGCGGTGGACGGAGTGCTTGACTACTGCGTGGCTGCAAAGACTCCGGTGGTTCTGTGTACTACGGGGCTGTCTGAGGAGCAGCTTGCCAGAGTAGAGGAAGCGGCGAAGGAGACAGCGGTACTAAAGTCTGCCAATATGTCACTTGGGATTAATCTTCTTCTGAAGCTTTTGAAGGAAGCGGCTCCGGTTCTCTCGGAAGCGGGCTTTGATATTGAGATTGTGGAGAAGCATCATAATCAAAAGGTAGATGCTCCCAGCGGAACGGCAATTGCTTTAGCGGATGCCATCAATGAAGCGGAGGATGGAGCTTATACATATGTCTATGACAGAAGCCAGGTGCGGCAGAAGCGGGATGCAAAGGAGCTTGGGATCTCGGCAGTCCGGGGCGGAACCATTGTTGGGGATCATGATGTGATTTTTGCAGGTACGGACGAGGTGATTACCTTTGAGCATCGGGCTTATTCCAGGGCTGTCTTTGGAAAGGGTGCTATTCAGGCGGCAAAGTTTCTGGCAGGCAAGCCTGCCGGACGGTATGATATGAGTGATGTGATTGGGTGATGAAGAAAAATAATCTTGTATTTCATACGCTGTTAGCTCTTGTGCTGACGCTGACAATTATTTCTGTGTCTGTGGTATTTACACTGGCTTTTCGCCCTCTCTATTATATGGATATTTCTGCCCTTGATATTTCAGAGCAGTCAGGATATTCGGAAGCAGAGATCCGGGAAAATTATGATGTTCTGATAGACTATAATCTTTCTTTTGGCAAAGACCAGCTGCAGTTTCCAACTCTTGCCATGTCAGAACCGGGGCGGATTCATTTTGAAGAGGTTCGTGATATTTTTAATATTTTTAAATATATGGCAATTGCAGGCGTGATATTGAGTATAGGGGGAATTGTGTTTTGTATTCACAGAAAGGAGTACAGATATCTGAAGCTCACCTCCATTCTGGCTGTGGCATTGCCTGCTGTGCTTGGTCTGCTGGTGGCTTTGAACTGGGATTGGGCTTTTGTAACCTTTCATCATATAGCCTTTGACAATGATTATTGGATTTTTGATCCTTTTACAGATCCGGTGATCACAATCCTGCCGGATACCTTTTTTATGCATTGCGCTTTGATGATTCTTGGGTGTGTGGTGCTTGGGAGTGTTGTCTGCGGGCTTGTTTATAGGAAATGTAAAAGACGAAAAATCAATGTATAATTCGGTTTGGACAATTTCAGTATGGACTACGAGTGCGTTGACCGTTTGGGAAGCAGACTAATTGCCAAGCGGTCAATGCACTGGAAAGCGGTAAGGCATTTTTCAATCCCCAACCACCATCAAATTCCGAGGATGTTTATTAAATAAAATATCCTTTTGCTTTACATTGGACACATGGGTATAGATTTCCGTGGTACTGATAGAGCTATGCCCAAGTATTCTTTGGATATATCGGATATCAACATCCTGTTCCAGCAGGAGAGTTGCAAAGGAGTGCCGGAACATATGTGGTGTTAAGTGCTGCTCGATGTTGGCAAGCTTGGCGTAGCGGTTAATCATAAAGCGGACGGACTGATCCGATAATTTTTGCTGCAGTCTGTTTACAAAAAAATATCCGCATATTTCTATATCAGTCTTAAAGGTCTCCTGATACAAAAGAAGTGCAGAGAGAACCTCCGGATTGCCAATCTGCAGAATTCGTTCTTTGGCGCCTTTTCCATAGATTAAGATGCTGTTGCTTTCAAAATCTATATCAGCCGGTTTTAGAGAGCAGAGCTCTGATATCCGTATTCCGGTTGCAAAGAGAAGTTCAACCACAGCAATATCCCGAATGCAGCAATGGAGCTGATGCTCAGAGGCTGCTTTTTCTTTTTGTGTGTACAGGGCCGAGAGAAATGTCTGTATGGAATGGAAAGGGATTGTCTTAGGGAGAAGCTTTGCTTCCCGAAAACGAATGTCCAGCTTAGAGAATGGATTTTCGTTTAATAGTTCTTTGTATTCCATATAATGGAAGAATGTCTTTAATGCAGCAATTTTTCGTTTTACTGTTTTGGGCTTGTATGCTTTATGTAAGTGCGTGATGTAGCTGTCAACAGTGTCTTTGGAATAAAATTCTAAATGAGTTTTCTGATAGTCATCGTATTGTTTCAGGTCGATTCGGTATGCTTTTAAGGTTTTCGGATCCAGTCGTTTCCGGCATTCACAATATTCCAGATATTCAGCAACGTAGTAATTGAATGTATTCATAATATAGAGATGCTCCTTTGGCTTTTAGTTTATTATGCCTGTTTGGGGAGGGGTTTGTCTATGGTTCGTTGCTTTAAAATGTAAAATTGGGGGTCAAAAATGAATAGAATAGGGACAGGGTGATCTTGGAGAGGGAAAAGGTGGTATAATATTTTGCTAACAAAACAAATGTAGATTTGGGAATAAAG
>NZ_JAYMNS010000013.1:0-109876 GCF_036941035.1 Candidatus Merdisoma sp. JLR.KK006
TGTATTCGCTGCATCTTATCTTTGGATCGTATTAAAGATCATCGCTATTCCGAGGATGAGATTGCATTTGTTAGATTTCTTCACCCGTTATTGAATAATTTATTTACAAAATTTTTTACAAACCCACCAAAAGCATTTTCGCACAGAGATTTTATGCTTGTAGAGGCCTCTCTTACAAAACGAGAGCAGGAGATTGCTGGACTGATGTTGGGAGGATCTTCTCCTGCCAGCATTGCAGAGAGGCTTTTTATTAGTAAGAATACAACTTATAAACATATTGCGAATATGTATAAAAAGCTAAAGGTTTCAAATCGTCAAGAATTTTTCGCAAAACTAAAATAAGTTATTCGTTTTGGATCACCACACTATCCATTATAAGGCGGATTGCCTTTTCAGTTAGGAGCTCCCTCTTTAACGGCTCAAGATTCGAACCCATGAAATCTTTTATCTCAGAAATAGATACATTCTGTCGTTTTGCCATAGCCTTAACTTCTTGCTCCAATTCTTCTGATGAGATGGTCAGATGTTCTGCTTCTATAATATATTGAAGCACCATACGAATTTTTACATTGATGTGGGCTTGAATACGGATTTTCTTATCTTGCTTGGCTGTTTCATCAGGAAGGAAAGGCTTATAATCTCCGCAGCCAAAGAGCTGATTGTGTCTTTGCTGATCCAGCTCCATATAGAGTTCATCCATTTCCTGTTCTATAAGGGTCTCCGGAATAGGAAAGTCATTATTTGCAGCCAAGCTTTGCAGCACCGTTGTCTCAAAGTTTATGTTTTTTCCGGAAGGGATAGAACCATGCCATGTGATGGGTAAATGCTTATATTGAAGATTTTGAAGCATTATTAGAGGTCCTTTCATAATATTATTTTGGATCACATAGAAGACGGCAGGAATCCTGCCGCCTTTCTTATAGGGATCTGGCCTAATATGTAAAGGCTGAGATGCCTATGATTTTTTGATATTCGGGTACTTTTTGTCAAGTTCGTTCTGGAATTTTTCGAATTCAGCAGTATCCATACCCCATCCATGTTCTTCAGCAGGATAGATCTGTCCCTTTACTTCATGATCAAAGGACATAAAAGCATTCATACAGTCATCAAAGGTGCCGGTGTAGTATTTTCCGTGCTTAGCCTGAGCCGCCTTCGGTACAAAACCGAGCAGATCAAAAATTACCATTTCGGAGCCATCGGCCACGCCGCCTGCTGCTACCTGAATGACTGGAATGCGAAGCTTCTTGGCAATGAGATTTGTGAGTTCTCTGGAAGTCATTTCAGTGGTCATGCCCACCATGCCGGATTCCTGATATTCATAGGCCATTCGGAATACTTGCATGGCTTCCTCGGCAGTCTTTCCCTGACGGCGATAGCCGCCGAACTGGCCTGTCTGCCATCCGGAGAGACAGCCTACATGCCCAAATACAGGAATGTAATGGTTAGACATATATTCAACTGTATCAGCCGGAACTCCCATGGGCATTACAGAGTCGGCACCATCGCCCAAAAGAACGGCAGCTTCTTTTACAGCCGTATATTTGTCCGCATACTGCTGTGTCTGCATTACTGCATTCAGGCAAATATTCGGGGCACTCTTACGGATCATTCGAGTCCACATAGGCATAAGCTGTGCCCTTTGCTGAGAGTTTTCGGCAGGGCAGGTATAACGTACCAAGTCAATACCGGCTTTTTCGCACATCATAACATAGATGGGATCCAGATAAGCCGTACCAACCATAGAAATCAGCTTACCTTCATCCTTCATTTTCTGGAGATGCCAGATCGTTTTTCTTTCGAGAGAGATGGGCATCATTTCAATATCAGTTCCTTTTCCTTTTGGCATTGTTAAAATCTCCTTTCAAGGTTTTTAATTTATTTTGTGTTTGGGCCTGGAATACAGCCTTCCACAGTATAACTTAAGGGTGAAGTCTGGAATTTCAGCATAGTACCGCCGTTGACATTGATTATTTCTCCATGCATAAAATCAGACATAGGTGTGCACATGGCGAATACCACACGCCCAACCTCATCCGGATTCATGGCAAGAGGTGTTTCAGGAGCCGGATTTTTTTGGGCTTCTTGATAGGCGGGACCATATTTGGCAGGATACTCCGTGCCTTGAGAAAATATACCAGCTGAAAGCATTCCTCCTGGGGCAACACAGTTGACGCAGATACCATATTGCTTCAATTCTTCCGCAGCACCTCGGGTAAGTCCGGTTACACCTGCTTTAGCTGCCTGGTAGTAGGTGTTCATAACAAGATTGGAGGGCCCCTCCCCTAAGTGGGCTGCTGATGAGATAAATACAATTTTCCCTTTGATTTTGTTGGCAACCATATGACGGGCTGCTGCCTGTCCCATAAAGTAGGAGCCTTTCAGATCCACATCTAAAATATGGTCATAAAGTTCTTCTGAGACATCCAGATAAGAACAAGAAGACCATCCGGCCGCATTGGATACCAGAATATCCACCTGACCATAGGTTTTTACAGCAAAATCTACTGCTGCGTAGCAGTCTGCCACTACAGAGACATCTGTCTGAACCCATACCGCTTCATAACCTTTCTCCTTAAAATCAGCCACGGCCTGCTTTCCTCTTTTTTCATTTCTCGAAGCTATAACAACTTTTACTCCCGCCTCACAGAGGCGGTTTGCCACACTGTAGCCAAGGCCCGTGGCTCCGCCGGTTACAATAGCTGTTTTTCCCTTCATGGAAGTTTGGAAGACTTCTTCGTTGGAAGGAGTCTTTGCTATATTCATTTTGGCAAGAGCTTCCGGATCCAATTGTTTTGGATCTACCATAATCATATCCCTCCTTTTGGAATAGCTTTTATGTTGGCAATTATATAATTTTGTGCAGGTAACGGAAATAATCAATTTTAAGTATTTATTTCAAGAATCTATATCTACCCGGGAAAACATGTTGAGGTTCTGTTCACAATTACGGTTGATGATATGAAAATACCCTCCGGGGCATACACTTCCATGTCCGAAAAAGGAGGAGAATGGAGGGAAAGGATGGAGTAATGGTTAAGCAGTAGAAGTGTTTGTGCATGAACCCTCCCAACAGAAATTTGAACCCTTTGTTTCTAAAAATTTGAACCCTCTAAAGGCAAAATCAAACGATATGGTTGTATTGCTTAAAAGGCATAAAAATGTTATAATACAATCTGCAAAGCATGGATAAGGCTGAGAGGAGTTTGCATATGGAAATCAGGGTTCTTCGCTATTTTCTTACCGTAGTCAGGGAAGAAAGCATTACAAAAGCCGCAGAAGTTTTACATATTACACAGCCGACGCTTTCCCGCCAGCTTGCACAGATGGAGGAAGAAATTGGTGTCAGGTTGTTTGACAGGGGGACACGGAAGATTCGGCTGACGAATGAAGGCCTGCTGCTCCGGCGTCGGGCAGAGGAAATTCTACAGTTGGTTGATAAAACAGAAAAAGAATTGGTAGAGCAGGAAGAACAGGTAGAGGGAAAGATTTCTATTGGATGCGGGGAAGTTGCGTCTGTGCAGATGCTCCCGGATCTGATTCGGAATTTCCATCAAAAATATCCCCTTGTTACTTTTGATCTGTTTACAGCGACTGCGGATCTGGTAAAAGAACAGATGGATAAGGGACTGCTTGATTTAGGTTTGCTCCTGGAGCCGATTGAGATGGGGAAATATGAGTTTATCCGCTTGGATATGAAAGAAAGATGGGTGGTTTTGATGCCGCCGGATGATCCGCTTGCAAGGAAAAAGTATGTCAAGGCAGACGAACTGGCAGAACTGCCGTTGATTCTTCCGAGAAGGATGCAGGTGCGGAGTGAATTGGCAAGCTGGTTTGGGAACTATTATAAAAACCTGAATATCCTGTTTACCAGTAATCTGAGTACCAACAGTGCGGTTATGGTAAGCAGGGGATTGGCATATTCTTTGGTCATTGAGGGTGCGGTCCCCTTTTGGGATTCATCAAAGATTGCTTGTCGGCCGCTGTATCCGGAGCTTATGGCAACGTGTGTTTTGGCATGGAAACGGGAACAGCCATTTAGTCTGGCAGCTACAAAATTTATAGAATATGCAAAATGCTTTTTAAGCATGTGTGAGTCATAAAAACTGAGTATTTGATATATGTTAGGTATGTGATTATTATGTAAGTGCAGGATGGAGCAGTCAGCTTCGGAACCGCACTTACATTTTTGTTTTAGGAGGAAATGCTTTTTCATGGAACCAGATATCTATGCTCTTTCCAAAGCCGGCTTCAGTAAAGAGCGGATTGAGGTAATAACCAGGTGCGATGATAAGGAGATACAGATACGGATGCTGCTACTTCAGCGAGTATTGTGCCTGATGGAGATGGGCGATATGGTACGACAGAGTATATTGCAAATATGATAGCGGATGAAGTAGACGGGGATTTACACCTTTAGAGAGTGGGATTATGCTAATAAAAAATTGGAGGTATTTATGATGAAAAAAGTGATTACTGTTTTAATTTCTCTGTTGATGATTTTGAGTCTGACAGCTTGTGGAAACTCTGCAGGCCAGACCGTGCAGCCTTCTACGGAAGAGAAGCCGGCGGCAGGCACTGTGAATAGTAAGGAACCTGCAGAAAACACGGACACTTCTGAAGGACAGACGAACGAATCGGAGAATCCGGAAAATCCGGATATTCCGGAAGAACAGGGAACAAAGGTGCTGGTGGCTTATTTTTCCGCTACCAATACAACCCAAGGGATAGCAGAGCATATCGCAAACGGATTGAATGCAGATATTTACGAAATTGTTCCGGAAGAACCATATACGGATGCAGATCTGAATTATAATGACAATAATAGCCGTACCACGATTGAAATGAATGATCCGGATGCCCGTCCTGCGATTACCGGTTCAGTGGAAGATATGGAACAGTATGATATTGTGTTCATTGGATATCCGATCTGGTGGGGAGAGGCACCAAGGATTGTCAGCACTTTCGTGGAGAGCTATGATTTTTCAGGAAAGACGATTGTTCCATTCTGTACTTCCGGCGGCAGTGGCGTGGGTTCTTCCGCAACTAATTTGGAGCAGTTCACAGATGGAGCAGACTGGCTTCCGGGAATGCGATTGAATGGCAGCGATTCGCAGGATACGGTTATGGAATGGGTAAACGGTCTTGGTTTGGATTTTGGAGAATGATTTGAGGGCAGCAAACGGATTCTGTTCTGGAAGGGAGGCAGTGCCTTATGCAGACAAAAATGAAAATAAAAACAGGAATTGATTTATTGATGACGGTACTGCTTCTCCTGTTAATGGCATATCAGATTACCGGGCAGGAGCTGCATGAGTGGTTTGGTGCAGGGGAGCTTCTGCTGTTTCTGCTGCATAATATCCTGAATATGAAATGGTATGGTAATTTATTCAAAGGAAAATACAGGCCGTCTCGTATCATACAGACGATCGTTAATTTCGGTATCCTGATTACAATGTTGTGCCTGGGATTCAGTGGGATTGTAATGTCACGCCATGTATTTGCAGCGCTTTCTATCCATGGTCCGATGGCAACGGCAAGAATGATGCATTTGGCGGCCTCCTATTGGGGATTTGTGCTGATGAGTGTGCATTTAGGGCTTCATTGGAGGATGATTTTAGGAATGTGCCGGAAATTGACAGGCAGTAGGGAAAAACTACGGGCTGTTACATGGATTTTACGAGTGATGGCAGCCTTGCTTGCCATGTACGGGCTGTATCTCTTTTGCAGAAAGGATATTCTTTCTTATATGTTCCTTAAGCAGCAGTTTGTGTTTTTTGATTTTGAGCAGAGTGCGGGGGCTGCATTTGTGGAATATATTGCAATGATGGGCTTTTGGGTTTATGCTGCCTGTTATATATCGAAGGGAATCGCAAGTATTCTCACATTAAAAAACTCTGTGTAGAAAAATGAGGAGAAGGAAGAAGGCTCACGATGAAAGGAATCCGTGCATTCACTGTTTTGACAGAGCCTGACAGCAATCTCAAAACTGGCTTTGGATGCAGTGATGGGCGAGGCTTTGTCAGTACATTATTCTGGAGGCAGCGGCCTGCCGGATGATGTGGAAGAATGGCTGAGGACAAATGGGATAATAGAATAGGCAGGATATGAATCTTTTGAAAAAGGAAAAGTATAATGGGCGAGAATGATTTATTTTCTAATCAGGAACTGAAAAAAATGATTGTACCTCTGTTTTTAGAGCAGCTTCTGGTGATGTTTGTAGGGCTTGCGGATACGCTGGTTATCAGTTATGCTGGGGAATCAGCGGTATCCGGGGTGTCCCTGGTCAATCAGTTCAATACCATATTTATTTACCTGTTTACAGCGCTTGCTTCTGGAGGGGCTGTTGTGATCAGCCAGTATATAGGCAGGCAGGATACAGACCTTGCGGGAGAGTCCGCAAGCCAGCTTTTGATGTTCTCTTTTGGTTTTTCTGTACTGCTTGGGGCGGCGGTCCTGCTTGGGAATGAAGCGATGCTATGCCGGCTGTTTGGGAAAGTGGAGCAGCCGGTTATGGAGGCATGTATTACATATCTGAGAATTTCAGCCTATTCCTATCCGGCGCTTGCCGTTTACAATGCGGGGGCGGCTGTTTATCGCAGTCTTGGAAAAACAAATGTGACGATGTATCTCTCGGTAGTGTCCAATGTGATCAATGTCATTGGCAATGTGATTGGTGTTTTTGTTTTTCGTGCCGGGGTAGCCGGTGTTGCATGGCCGTCCTTCATTGCCCGTGTTTTTTCCGCAGTGGCAATCACCTTTCTTTGCTTTCGGGAAAAGAACAGGGTGGTATATAGGGGAAAGTGGATTTTTAGCTGGCATGGCAGTTTGATGAAAAGTATTCTGAATGTGGCTGTACCAAACGGCATAGAAAACGGTATCTTCCAGCTTGTCAAGGTAGCGCTGAGCAGTATGGTGGCATTGTTCGGAACTTATCAGATTGCCGCAAACGGTGTGGCGCAAAGTATCTGGTCGCTGGCAGCTTTGGCTGGTGTCGCCATGGGGCCGGTGTTCATTACTGTGATTGGGCAGTGCATGGGAACCGGAAATACCGAAGCGGCAGAATATCACTTTAAGAAACTTACAAAGCTGACACTTTTCGTTTCGGCGGTATGGAATCTTTTGGTCTCTATTCTAACCCCGGTGTTTCTGCATTTTTATTCGCTGTCGCCGGAAACAAAACGGCTGGTAGTTTGGCTGGTTCTGATCCATAATGTGTTCAATGCTGCCTTTTATCCTTTTTCCGGGGCGCTCAGCAACGGACTTCGTGCGGCAGGGGACGTGAAATTTACCATGTATGTGTCAGTTGTTTCTACGGTTGCAGTGCGTCTGCTTTTGTCGTATCTGCTGGGGATTACCCTGCAGATGGGTGTGATCGGGATTGCCCTTGCCATGGTATGTGACTGGGTGGTCAGGGCTGCTCTGTTTATTTGGAGGGAAAGAACCGGAAAGTGGAAAACTTTTCAGGTGATCAAACAATAGAATTCATGCTTTGCAAGAATTCTATTGTCATGAATCATAAAATTATGGAGGTAATTGTAATGAGCAAAAAAATGTTAGTAGCATATTTTTCAGCAAGCGGTGTGACGGCCAAAGCAGCATGGAAGCTGTCAGAGGCGGCAGGCGCAGACTTGTATGAGATTAAGCCGGAGATTCCTTACAGCAGGGAAGATCTTGACTGGATGGATAAGAAAAGCCGCAGCAGTGTGGAAATGAATGATCCCGCATCCCGCCCTGGGATTGCCGGGAAAATGGAAGATATGGACCGGTACGAAGTGGTGTTTGTCGGTTTCCCCATATGGCTTGCGTACCACAATTTGATACAATGCACCCAAGCATGACTTTGGGTGCAAATTTTAACGATAGGAATATCGCCTGTGTCGGAAGCAATAACCTTGGTATCCCAAAGCACTCCAATACCTAATAGGGCATAGCGATATCGGTGTCACGCTGAATACCTATACGCACCTTGGCTTGGGGAATGCCGCAGACGAACTTCGGAGGATGGAAGAGCTGGAGAATGCCAGAAAGGAACTGGAAAAGAACAAGGAGGAGAAGCTCGTTTCATAGAAAATGTTTCGAGCAATTTGATATATGGAGAGTTTGTGTGCCCTGCTTCGGCAGGGCATTTTTTATGTAAATATATGGTGGTAGGGGTGAAATGTTTCTGATATAATTATTCTAAAAATGAGCAAGCATTTACTTGGGAGTTTGAAGTATGTATGATGATAAAATTGAAGAAATAAAGAAAACCTTATGCGAATTAGCCTTGATAATGCTAAATTTAAAAAGAGGTGCTAATTTAGAAGAATATGAATTTATCAATTTTCAGACAAATCTTGCAGAATGTTTATATAATGCAATGTCTGTGTATAGGGAGATATCTCAAAAAGAACGGGAATATATAGAAATAAAAGAATCCTTAGATAAAGAGGATTTTTTAGAAAAAATGCAAAAATGGAAAAATCAAAAGCTAGAAATTAAAGAAGTGATTAGCATAGGGAAAAGTATTGGAGATTCATTTGCCTATATATTTTATAGAGACAGTATTGAGGAATTAGAAAAACATTATAAGCATCCAGATAATGGATTATTTGTTTCAGGCATAGGTGGAAGAGGAGAAATTGAGTTCATTAAAGAAAATCCTACTATTGACGGTTATTTAGTAGTATATCACTCCATTACAAATATGCTGCGAATAGGGGACTTTTCTGTATGTTCATTAGATGGAAAGGTGATTGGAACAGGAGAAATAAAAAGTGAATATATAAATGACAAAAGAGTTCTTGCATCAAGTGTATATATGTCATCTAAAGTAAAGTTAAAAATTGATGCAGAAGAAGGAGAGGAAATCTACGGAAATAGTACAAAAGAAAAAATACAAAAACAGCTAAAAAATCAAGATGATTTATTGCTAAGTGATTCTGGTGACATTATGAAGGATAAAAGAAAAATGAATGAACAGCATTTTTTGATTGATGCTGCTTGTAATAATGAAAAAGGGATTGCATATAACGAAGAAATAAATACATTGATTGTAGCGATAAAGGAAGAAGAATATTATGCATCAGAAAACTTTGATGATATTTTAGGAGAAAAAATAGATAATATTGTAAAAAAGATGATAAAGGATTCCCCATATAACAATATAAGGATGGAACAAATTGGGAAAGAGTACAAACCATATAGGAAGCCAATTATATGGTGGAATATCAGTGATGATATTATTTTGGATATTCTTTTTGATAAAAGAGCAATTTTTTCTGTTGTTAATTTTGCGACTTATTATGAGCGTCTTACGGAAATGGGATTTCAGATTGAGTTTAAAGAAAATGAAATTGTTGTTGGAAAGAAGTGTGGAGAATACATTGCCAAATTAGAGGATTTTGAAATGATAGAGGATTTGATAACACATGAGTTGTATACACAAGAGGATATCGCAGAAATGGTCAGTTATATAGTAGAAAATTCTCATAATCAAAGTGATGGAGATGCAATTGTTAGAGTTAGTATAAAAAGAAATTTTTAGCAATTTGAAATAGGGTAATCGTAGTAGTAAAAGCCCCCAATTCCTACTATGTTTGACGGCATCAACTTGTCCCGTTTTGCCTCGATTTGCCATTTTCGTTACATTTTTCACAATTTGTGTGCCACGGCAGCACGGCGGCTAGCCGGGAATTGGCGGCACTTGTGGGGCAGAACGGGGCAAATCATGGCAATAGGAGTGGTGGGGTACTACGGGTTTTACTACGAGTGAGGAAGTGAAAAACCGAATGTGTAAAAACTACTCTTAAGTAGTAAAGTAAAAATATATATGATAGACGGAGGAAATACATATGTCGGATAAATCGAAGAATAATATTGGCTTAATCAATGCAGAGATGCCAGAATGTGTTGATAAGGCTTTAACTAATTTAACAGAACAGCCAACGAAGGCCATTGGTAGTACAGTGTCAGATATTTGGTTTTTAGTTTTTGGTGGTATTGGACATATGGCTGAGAAACGCAAATTGCGCTATGCAGTAGAATTAGAAAATTATAATCGGGAGTTACATGAAAAAATAGAAGCTATCCCAAATGAGAAAAGGGTAGAACCAGATATTCAGATTGTTGCTCCAGCTTTGGAAGCTTCAAAGTATTGTGTCGAAAAAGAAGAATTGAGGGAAATGTTTGTTAATTTGATTGCGTCGTCAATGAGTAGTGATAAAGCGGTAAAAGTGCATCCAATTTTTACAGATATTATAGGTAAATTATCATCTACAGATGCGTTGCTCTTTAAGTCGATAGCAAACGGAGATTATGATGACGAATGCGTGATATTTGGAGCTTCAATTGAAAGAATATCAGTATTGAAAGATAAGGGAAGAGTATCTGCAGAGATTGCTAAAAGCTTTGCCGAGAGTGAATTTGAAAAATATAGAATTATACAGGATAAATTGTATCAAAGTGATTTTGATAAGTTATTGCTTGGAATTGGCAATACTCTACCATACTCCCTATGAAATTAAGCGGGTTCTAGCGATTTCTGCTTAAAGAAAGTGAAAAAAATTCGTGGTAAAAGCTTGACATCATCGGGATATGGTGCCCTGGACTTGTATAGCAGTTTTCAGTTGTTAGGAAGATTTTAGAAAAACTTAAGTGCTTTTGCGGCGATAGAGAGGAATTACCCGTCCCGACTTTGCGGGCAATAGAAATACAAAGAAACTCTCTGCCTATGGAGTAACATAAGGCCTGCCCCCAATCTTATTGAACATTAATAGTTCAATCAGCATGAATTGTAATTCAAAAAAAGAAAAATTTTGCCTGGGCTTAATTGCTCGGACATTCTTTTAGTAGTGTGCCTGGCGGCGTTCTAACCAGTGCAAGTCCAGAATCCGTCCGCCCAGTAATTTATTAAAATGTGTAGTGGATAAAGAATTTCTATGTTATACTTAAAGAGAGCAAATCTTAATCCTTTTTGTATATGCAAAAAGATGATTGGCAAATCCTTAGTCAAGCTGTTATAAGGATTACCCTTTGAGGTTTCAGCGGTAGGTTGCCCTATGTGCCGGTCAAAGTATTTGCCTAATTTAATAAGGAGGTCAAATACAAATTATACTTCTCATTTTATGAGAAAGGGAAGTATGATACATGAAAAAATTTATGGATCTAAACAAAGAAACTGCCAGCAGATTGTGGGTACAACAGTTTGGCAAAAGACAAAAGGCGATTGATTTTGCCGGGCGTGAAATCGCAAAAGCCGCTTACAATGACAGGAACAGTAATTATGGCTGGAATGTTGATCATATTTTACCGTTATCAAGAGGAGGTAAAACGGCAGATCATAACCTGGTTTGTTGCCATATTCTGACAAATGATGAGAAAGCGGATAAATTTCCGTGTTTCAAAGCCAATTCAAAGGAATTTGAGATTAGAAAGCGACAAAATCATTATGAGATTGTAGCAAAAAGTGCTGATCAAAAGGGAGAAGATGATAAGGTCGTAAACTTTTTGGATGTGGCACAGGGACTTAAATACTGGAAGCAATGTAAGTCTGATAGTGGAGATGTTTTCGTTGGATATATTAAAATTAGAGTTGAGATATCTGACCAATGTGATCAACTTCTTGATAGATACAGGAAGTTTTTGGCTGAATTATTTGGTACAGAAAGCATTTTTGCTGAGGATTATAGCATAGGATATCCAATTAACTACGCTATGTCCTGGCAACAGCATCAGCGGATCTATGTTTTTACTGTTATAGTAGGGAATATTCCGACAAAAGAAGACACAGAAAATCTTCTTGATGATTGCATTGTACTAAATACTTACAATGATTATTTCATAAGCAATACCGAATTTGAAAATATTCAAATTACTTGCGGAATGAAATATTATGATAGCTATTTAAAAATGTCTTTAAATTCTAAAAAAGATATTGTAGATAAGCAGGTGCAGTTTACGGGCTCATTAGCGATTGATGAATTGGTAAAAATCAATTCGAGTGCTGAAAAGGAATTGAAGGATAAGATTTCCCAAAATGGATTTTATCTTTATGATTTCACATTCAAAAAACTTAGAAAAAATCTTGAAAAAATTATCTAAAACTTACTCAGAAGTATTATTTGTAAACCTCTTGAAGAGATGCCGGGCAACAGGTGTCTCTTTTATGATATGTCAGATATTAATAGCTTCTAATTATTGGCAGGTTTTAGAAAAAACGAGTTAATACAGAGTTAGAAACCAATGTCTTATGAGCTATGAAAGGGTTGACTGTTAAGAGACTGAAAAACGAGCAAATATATAATCCTGTTTTTAAAGTAGTCGAATTCGACCACTTTAAAGGCAAGACAAGTCAGAAAGGTTCTATATTTTGAAAGAAATTGCACAAAAATAAATCTAAAGCAGCAGGAGAGGCAATAAAAGAAAATGAACATAGAAGCATATAATTTGGATTCACTTCGAAAGCTGGTGCGAAGTCTTCAGGATGAAAACAAAAGATTGAAAATGCAGCTGGAAAAGGCAAATATTGCATATGAATCAGAGAACCCATTTGAAGAGAAAATTGAGACAAATGAAGAGTATGATCCGGATCAGGGTGAACGCATTCTAAGTAAATATATCACAGAAGATCTGGTAAATAAGTACTTTGCAATGTTTTGGGGAAGGACAGATGTTTATGCCAAAAGAGGCACAAAAGGCGGATACTTTCCACAGTGCAATCATAGATGGAGGGATCAGATATGCCCGAAACAGCGTGGTGAAAAAATCCACTGTGAAGCCTGTGAGCATAAGGAGTGGACAAAGCTTGAGCCCAGGAAAATCATAGAGCATCTTCTTGGCTATAGAGAAGATGGGGCGGATGTATTGGGGATCTATCCGCTGCTTGCGGATGGCACATGCCGTTTTCTGGTATTTGACTTTGATAACCATGAAAAAGGCGCTGAAAAAACGGATTTTGCCAATGCTGATGACGAATGGCATGAAGAGGTTGATGCACTTCGGCGCATTTGCGAAAGGAATGGAATAATACCCTTAGTAGAACGGTCAAGATCGGGCAGAGGGGCACATGTATGGATTTTTTTCAAAAAGCCTGTACCGGCAGCTTTGGCAAGAAATTTTGGGTTTCTTTTGCTGGATAAAGGTTCCGCATCAATTAATTTAAAATCTTTCCATTATTATGATCGTATGTACCCTTCTCAGGATGCTGCAAGCAGTATAGGCAATTTAATTGCGCTGCCACTGCAAGGACAGGCATTAAAAAGCGGCAACAGTGCCTTTGTAGATAAAAATTGGAATGCTTATCCGGATCAGTGGGATATTTTGTTAAATCATACGGAAAAACTGTCATTAGAAGATATTGAAGAGCACATGAAAAAATGGCAGACAGAGCTTGCTGAAGAGAAAGAAATCCTGGCTTCTGCGGCTTCACAAAATCGTCCAAAGCCATGGAAGAAAAAAGATGGTTTTACAAAATCAGATGTTGTTGGGAAGATGCACATTGTTTTCGGAGACGGTATCTATGTTGATACATTAAATCTAATGCCACGATTGCAGAATCAGATCAGAAGTATGGCGGCCTTTGATAATCCTGTATTTTATAAAAATAAGAGGCTTGGATATTCCAATTACTACAACTTTAGCGCCATATATATGGGAAAAGACATAGACGGCTATATTCGCATTCCAAGAGGTCTTCGTGATAATCTGTGCGCTTCCTGCAAAGAAGCAGGTATTGAGTATGAGCTTGTGGATCACAGGGAAAAGGGAAGGCCCATAAGAGTTTCTTTTAACGGCGATTTAAAAACTCAGCAGAATTTGGCGGCACAGCGTCTGCTTGCCTTTGATAATGGAGTTCTCAGCGCCGCTACTGCATTTGGCAAAACCGTTGTCTGCAGCTATCTTATTGCAGAAAGAAAAGTAAATACACTTATTTTGCTTCAAAGTAAAGATTTGCTGGAGCAGTGGGTAGATGAACTAAATAAATTTTTGATTATAGATGAAGAACCGCCGCTCTATAAAACAAAAAGCGGCCGTGAAAAGCGCAGAGACAGCGTTATTGGCATTTTGCACGGCAGTAAGAATACTTTGACAGGTATTATCGATGTGGCCATGATTGGTTCCATGTATAGTAAGGGAAAATTTAATGATTTTATCAATTCTTATGGTATGGTTTTAATGGATGAGTGTCATCACTGCGGTTCCGGCACATCCATTGAAGTTATGCAGAAAGTTAACGCCAGATACATTTATGGAGTATCCGCAACACCAAAAAGAGGGGATCATCTGGAGAAAATCATTTTTATGCTTTTAGGCCCCATAAGGCACAGCTATACTGCAAAAGAACGGGCAGCCGAGCAGGGAATTGGCCATTACGTATATCCCAGGTACACAAGAGTAATTGATACAGACGAGAGCAAAAATGATATTAATGGAGCTTATGCTTTGATTAGTATGAATGCGGCCAGAAATGAGATGATTCTTGAAGATACCAGGTACTGCGTGAAAGAGGGGAGAACACCGGTAATTTTGACAAGATACAAAGAGCAGGCAAAATATCTGTATGATCATTTACAGGGGGATGCATATCATGTGTTCATCCTATATGGCGATAACAGCGATAAAGAAAATTCGGAAGTGAGAAGAAGATTAAAAGAATTGCCAAAGAATCAAAGCATGATTCTGGTGGCAACAGGCCAGAAAATCGGTGAAGGGTTTGACTGTCCGAGATTGGATACATTGATGCTGGCGGCTCCGGTATCCTTTTCAAGCAGGCTTGAACAGTATATTGGAAGACTGAACCGTGATTATGATGGGAAAAAGGAAGTTATCGTGTACGACTATGTAGATTCCCACATTCGTAATTTTGATAATATGTATGCGAAGCGGCTGCGCACATACAAGAGGACAGGCTTTTTGCTAATCACAAGTGACGTTCTTACAAAACAGACAGCAAATGCCATCTATGATTCGGGAAATTACATGGATATATTTGAGAGAGATCTTGTTGAAGCGGAAAAGAGAATCATCGTATCCAGCCCGGAGCTCACTCAGGATAAGGTAGAGCGTTTTATCTATCTTGTGAAATTAAGGCAGGAGGCAGGAGTAGCTGTGACAGTTATTACAACAGATCCACAGAATCTATTTTATGGAAATCCGGAGTTCTGCCAAAGATTGGTGAAAGAAATGCAGGAAAACGGTATTCAAGTAATGGTAAAGGATGAAGTGATCGAACATTTTGCAATTATAGACCATGACCTTGTATGGCATGGAGGGATGAATTTGCTTGGCAGGGAAGATGCATGGGATAATCTGATGCGAATCAAATCCGTACAGGTTGCGGCAGAATTGATAGAGATTGGGTTAAAGAAATAGATATGCGGTTTTGCAGACTTTCCATAAATATCACAAAAGTTGACAGTGCCACCGTATTTGAGTATGATGTAAATAATAGGAAAGAGCATGGGAGAGGAGAGTGAACTTTCGTGGATACGGCCAAAAAGAAGCTTCCTATCGGGATTGAAGATTTTGAGAAGCTAAGAAAAAACGGATTTTATTTTGTAGATAAAACGGGGTTTATTCGTGAATTACTGCAGAATCCGGCAGAGGTGACACTATTTACTCGTCCCAGGCGTTTTGGAAAGTCCTTAAATATGAGTATGATAAAGCTTCCATCTTGCCATTCCCAACCTGGAAGTGCGTGAGATCTTCACAAGGCAGATTATGGATATGTTCAGGGAAGAAGCAAAAAAGGATGGAAAAACGTTGAACGCCTTATGCCATGCATTACAGAGAGGGAATGCTGAAGAGGCACAGCTGCAGCTGCGGAAATACCTGAAAAAGACCATCAGTATCCGTGATACCTTTGCGAGAAAGGAGCTGAAAGAGAACTTTTATCATGGTATGCTGCTCGGTCTCTTGGCTTTTAAGGAAAATTGGGTTGTATCATCCAACAAGGAGGCTGGGGAAGGCTATGCAGACATTCTTGTGGAAATTAATGACGATGATGATCCGATGGGCATTGTTATTGAGGTGAAATATGCACGGGACGGGAATCTGGATGCGGTATGTCAGGAAGCATTAGAACAGATAGAGAAAAGACAATACGGGGATGCTTTCTATGATGAGGATATTGTAAAGGTATTCAAGTATGGCATAGCCTGCTATAAGGATAAATGCAGAATTATGCTGATTCGGGGTGAATAGAATGATACAAGTCTATTTTCCCGGCTGTACAAGCTTCTCCTGAAGTTCATTCCATCAATCTGTCCGTGCCCCATCCCTCTGATCATGAATCAAAAAGCTTTCCAGCCCGGCCCTGATAAAGGAATCAATAACCTTCTGTATCTTTTTCCAATCGCTGCAATGGTTGCGGAGCATCAGCTTATTGATAGTCAGGCAGCCGTTCATCTGGAAATAAAATACGGCTTCCGCTTCCTCAAAAGTAAGAATACTGTGGGACATAAGCCAGGTAATATAATGCTCCTTGTGGTCCGCCATCCTGTCAATGATCCTGCCGGAAATCGTATCATCCAGAAGAAGAGGGCGGAAAGCATCATTGCTGTGAATCCGATCGCAAAAGGGGTAGGAGCAGCTTGAGGAAGAACATTCCTCTGATAGAACATGCTCCATAACACTGGAGGTATTGGAGAGCATATCACTTAGCAGATCATCCAGTACATCATCCATATCATAGTAATGAAGATAAAAAGTCCCCCGGTTAATCTCTGCTAAACGGCATAATTCTGTTACGGTAATCTTCGGAAAGCTGTTTTTTTCCAAAAGCTTTAAAAAGGATTCTTTGATAACCTGCTTTGTATATTTTACACGGCGGTCTTCTTTTTTCGTTTTATCAGCCATATACGTTCTCCTTAATCAACAATTTTCCAAAAGTGTTCAGTAACCATACAGCTTTCTCATATTGTTGCTTGTTTTTTCATTTCCACCCATTATACTGAAAAATATAAAAATAATCAACATGTTGTTGAATATTGGGCTTCCATAAATAACAAAAAGGAAAGAAAGGAAAAAAGAATGGGACATAACATTGCAGTAGCAGGAAAAGGGGGCGTAGGCAAGACGACCCTGTGCGGCCTGCTGATTCAATATCTGTGTGAACATGGAAAAAAACCCGTATTAGCCGTAGATGCGGATGCCAATTCCAATCTGAATGAGGTACTTGGGGTAGAGATGGGAATTACCCTTGGAGAGCTGCGGGAAGAGATCGAGCGGGCCGGCGTGGACAGCCGCTATCAGATTCCCACCGGAATCACAAAGCAGGCATGGCTGGAAAGGCGGCTGGCGGATGCCCTTACGGAAGAGGATGATTTTGACTTCATGGTTATGGGGCGCACCCAGGGACAGGGCTGTTACTGCTTTGTTAACGGGCTGGTGCAGACCCAGATCCAAAAGCTTCAGAGCCATTACCCTTATGTAGTGGTGGATAATGAGGCAGGGCTTGAGCATGTGAGCAGAGGTCTGCTTCCCTCCATGGAGACGGCCATCCTGGTCAGCGATTGTTCCAGAAGAGGCGTACAGGCGGCAGGAAGAATTGCAGCCCTGATGAAAGAACTGGATCTGAAGCCCCGGAGGGCGGGCGTGATTATCAATCGTGCCCCGGAGGGAAAGCTTGACGAGGGCACAAGAGAAGAGATCGAAAAGCAGGGGCTGTCCTTGCTTGGCGTCATTCCCCAGGATGAGATGGTCTACCGCTATGACTGTGACGGAAAACCCCTTGTAGAGCTGCCAAAAGATGCGCCGGTTAAAGGGGCATTGTATGAGATTCTGGAGAGGATGGGATTGTAAATGAGAGAGGATGGGGATTGATTTCCAATTCGAAGCAGCAGAAAATAGACACCAAACTTAGAAAAGGAGAATTGTAATATGGGAGCATTTGCAGATTGCCAGGATGCCAGGAACATGAAGACGATTATGGAGATTACATGTCCAAAATGCCATGAGGAAGATGGGATAGAGATCATTTTAAAGGACGGAGCTACAGTTGGAGAGAGTATCTGCGCCCAGTGCGGATATGTGATACCGGAGGGAACCCATCCGGAGCAGGCGTGAGAAGAGTAAGGAGAGCAGAGTATGGCAGTTGAAAACAGAGCTTTTTTGGAAATGCTAAAACCGGCAAAGGAGCGTCTGCGCGGCCGCCCGGTCGATGATATTGCAGCAAACACGTAGATAGAGTTTCGCAGAAAGCAGCAGGAATTTTATCTGTCCGGCCTGGGGCGTGAGATTACCGTTTCCTATCCCTCCTATGATGTGGAGCCTTCATGGAATGAATGGCATGTATTGATGCTTCTGCACTACATGGATATGGCGGACGGCACGCCATTGTCCTCCGAACTTATAACCTTTGGAGAGCTTAAGGAGGGAATGGTCCGGGGAGGCGGCTTTGACCGGAAGTGCGAGAATGTTATCCGAACAGTTATCGGAAAAAAGGAGCCGGAAAAAGTCAGAAAAGCATGTACGGAGCTGGGAGCTGAGTTTATCCCCTCAAAAGCGGATCTTTGCGCAGTTTTTAAGCCTTTTCCCCGTTATCCCGTGACGTTCAATATCTGGTTTGCAGATGAGGAGCTGGAGGGTTCGGGCAGAATGCTTCTGAATGCCAATGCAGAGCACTATCTGTCTGTGGAGGATGCGGTAACGGCCGGGGAGCTGATTTTGGAGGAACTGACGAGGCGGCTTTCCTCATAGCATTACCCTTGATGAGTTTTGCGGTATTCCTTCGGCAAAGTGTGAAAATATGCTTTGAATGCGGAAGTAAATCTGCTCTGGCTCTCATATCCCACCTGCTGTCCGATTTCTGCGATGCTAAGGTTTGTCTCAAGCAGAAGCCGGGCAGCCTGTTCCATGCGGTGTTCCTTGATATGGGCGGCAATGGAAGTTCCATAGACAGACTTAAATACCTCTTTTAGGGTGGTAGGATTGATTAAATATTGCTTGGAGAGGGCTTCAATCGTGATTCTCTGTGCCATATTCTGCGTCAGGTGTTCATGGACCTTGCGGACAATTTCGATCTGCTCCGATTGATATTCCGTCAATGGGCTGTTTTGGCCCAGTTCCATTTTCTCCAGATAGAGAAGCAGCTCCAGACTTTTGAGCTTTTGGTATGCCGTCCTCAAATGCTCCGGCTGTCCGTAAAATGCCGAAAAAACAGCTTCCGTCTCTTCATTTCCGGCAAAGGAAGCAAATGTGCCGTTTTTGCAGAATTTTTCATAAAGCATCTCTCCCCGGATGCCTGTTCCAGATAAAAGCTTTGGCGGGTGTGCTGACAACTCCTGCAGATTGATGCAGAGTGTCAGTCCCTCATATTCTCCGGCAGGAAAATACAGGGCTGACCTTGCGCAGGTATCCGGCGTGTGCACAGAGAAATCCCCGGGGCCAAGATGGATCTCATTTCCGTTATCCATTTTCCATCCAATCCGCCCCAAATGGCAGTAATTAATCTCCATGATATGCTTCCATTTCGGGTGCTCCATAGAAATGCTGTCTGCTTTCACGGTAAAGAAATATAATTCAATGCCTTTATAAAGTGCGATTTTCTCAATATGATTCTGCGGGCAGGCCTGCAGGTCATTTCTGATTTTTTCCAGTTCTTTTTCCATGGGAGGTTCCTTTCTGGTTAAGGCAGGTGATTTCCATGACCTGCTCAATAATCTGATGCAGCAGGCGGCTCTGGCTGGTATCCGCAGCACGGTAATATACTTCCTTTCCCTCACGGCGGCAGACGATCAAACCGCTGTTTTTCAGCGGTCTTAAGTGATGGGAAACAGCGGGGCTTGACATTTCCAGCATGGCTGAGATATTCAGCACACATTCCTCGCAGTGGCACAGCAGCCAGAAGATGCGGATTCGGGTAGTGTCACTTAACTGCTTCAATATATCTGCCACCATCTGAAAATCATCTACATGGCTTAGCTGCTCCCGGATAAGCAATGTTTCCTGTCCCTCTCCGTGATAGTGAGGTAATTCCTTGTGCATGGTATGCTCCTTTCTTTTTATATTTTCGCCAAATTAGAAATACATTTCGCCCATTTGGCAGGGATTGGGCTCAAGTCATTGACTTGCTTCCCTGTCAGCATTATACTATGGCCATAACAATTAAACAAGTACTTAATTGTTAAATTAAAAAAGATTCAACAAGGAGGATTTATCCCAATGAAAAAGACTTACAAAATCGAAGTAGACTGTGCGAATTGTGCCAATCTGATGGAGGATGCCGCCAGAAAAACAGCCGGCGTTCAAACAGCCGCCGTAAACTTTATGACCCAGAAGATGATCGTAGAGTTTGAGGACGGAAAAGAGCCAGGGGCAGTGATGGAGGATGTACTTCGGGCCTGCAGGAAAGTGGAGCCGGACTGCGAAATCTTTCTTTGAGCCGAGAGGGCATTCCTTAAATTGCCGGTGCATCATAACATTGGGCATAATAAGGGATGCCCTTTCAGCATCATAATATGCGCAAAAGGCTGTGAGCAGCATATTTTCGCAATAAACGAAAATTTTATATAAATTCGAAAGGAGTTTTTAAAATGCAAGAATTGATTATAAACGGATTATTGATTGCAGTGATAGCAATGGCAGCCCTCCTTCTCCTTTTGGCAGGCAGGAGGAACGGCGGTATGACGAAGAAGCAGAGGACAATGCTGGTACGCATCCTGGCTGCTTCCGCAATCCTGCTGGGTCTTCAGTTCCTGTCAGCAGAGACCTTCCGCCAGCTTGACGGATACCTGTTCCCATTTGCAGGGCGGTGGGTTCGTTTTGCCCTGTATCTGGCTGACTATTTTATAATCGGCTATGATATTTTGAGGAAAGCCATCAAGGGAATCGAAAACCGACAGGTATTTGACGAAAACTTTTTAATGGCAGCAGCCACCATAGGCGCAATGGCTCTGGCCATATATGAAAACGGCGAATATCTGGAAGCCATTGCCGTAATGCTGTTCTACCAGGTGGGAGAATGGTTTCAGGGATATGCGGTTGGGAAAAGCCGCCGCAACATCAGTGAATTGATGGATATTCGTCCCGATTATGCAAATGTGGAGAGAAAGGGAAAGCTGGAGCAGGTAGATCCGGACGAAGTGGGGATCGGCAGCGTCATTGTGGTGCAGCCGGGAGAAAAAGTACCCATTGACGGAATCATTGTAAGCGGCGCTTCCAGCCTGAACACCAGCGCACTGACAGGCGAAAGTCTTCCCCGTGAAGCAAAAGCGGGCGATGAGATTATCAGCGGATGCATTAACATGACAGGTGTTTTAAAAATCAAGACAACAAAAGAATTCGGCGAATCCACAGTGTCAAAGATTCTGGATCTGGTGGAAAATGCAAGCTCCCGGAAATCAAAGTCCGAAGATTTCATCTCCAAGTTTGCAAAAATATATACGCCGGCTGTCTGCTATAGTGCATTGGCCCTGGCCCTGCTGCCGCCCCTTGTGCGTATGCTGCTTATGGGTCTTTCGGCAGATTGGGGCGTGTGGATTTACCGGGCACTCACATTCCTTGTTATCAGCTGTCCCTGTGCGCTTGTTATCAGCATTCCCTTAAGCTTCTTTGCAGGAATCGGCGGAGCGAGCCAGGAGGGGATTCTGGTGAAAGGCTCCAACTATCTGGAAATCCTTTCCCAGACAAAATATATGGTATTTGATAAAACGGGCACATTAACCCAGGGTGTATTTGAGGTAAACGGCATTCATCACAATAAGCTTAAGGATGCCCAACTGATCGAGTATGCGGCACTGGCGGAGAGTGCGTCTTCCCATCCCATCAGCAGGAGCCTGCGAAAAGCTTACGGGAGAGAGCCTGACCGCACCCGTGTAAGTGATATTCGGGAAATCAGCGGAAACGGGATTCTTGCAAAGGTGGACGGCATAGAGGTTGCTGCAGGCAATGACAAGCTGATGAAGCACCTGAACATTCCCTTTGTGAACTGCCATCAGACAGGAACCATCATTCATATGGCGTTAAACGGCGCCTATGCCGGGCATATCGTTATTTCCGATATTGTAAAGCCCCGCGCAAAGGAAGCTGTTTTGGCTTTGAAAAGGGCAGGTATGGAAAAGACCGTGATGCTGACCGGGGATGCCAAAAAGGTGGCAGACCAGGTGGCGTCTTCCCTTGGCATAGATGAAGTCTACAGTGAGCTGCTTCCGGCGGATAAGGTATCCAAGGTTGAAGAACTGCTTCAAATGAAGTCCGGCAAGGCAAAGCTGGCATTTGTGGGCGACGGCATCAACGACGCTCCGGTATTGTCAAGGGCTGATATCGGCATTTCCATGGGAGCTATGGGCTCAGATGCGGCCATTGAAGCGGCGGATGTGGTGCTGATGGACGACGATCCCGTAAAAATCGCAAAGGCAATCAAGATATCGGGAAAGTGCCTGAGAATTGTGTATCAGAATATTGTTCTGGCCCTGGGCGTAAAATTTGCCTGCCTGATACTGGGAGCTGTGGGCATCGCAAATATGTATCTGGCAATCTTTGCGGATGTGGGCGTTATGATTCTTGCAGTTCTCAATGCAATCCGCTGCCTGTTTGTGAAAAAGCTGTGACAGGGGAGGGAATACCAAAAAAATGTACAAGTGAGTAACTGCTGAGAATCCCGAAATCGCAGGTTGAAATAATTACCTTCAGGTGATAAAATAAAACCGTTCTTTTGACTGTTATAAGATACTAAGGAAGGTATACAAATGAAGCAACTTGCCGCCGCAGCAAAAAAGCATTTGAGAGGGCGCATGGAGCAGGGGCGCCGAAATAAAATGTTAAAGCACATTACCAAAAATCAGACAGGGCTTGAGATTGGCCCATCCTTACGTCCCTGTGCTCCCAAAAGGGAAGGGTATCAGGTAGAGATTGTGGATCACCTGTCCAAAGAAGAACTGACAAAAAAGTACGAAGCTATGGGCCTTGATACCTCCCAAATCGAAGAAGTGGATTACATATGGAAGGGGCAGTCCTACACAGAAGTAACAGGTAAAACCGGGTATTACGACTATGTGATTGCTTCCCATGTAATTGAGCATGTTCCCGACTTTGTGGGATTTCTCAAGGATTGTGCCAATATGCTCAAGATGGACGGCATCCTGTCCCTGGCCGTACCGGATAAACGTTTTACGCTGGATCACTTTCGGATGAGCACTACAGCAGGAAAAGTAATCAACGATTACCTTTCCGCTGATAAAAATGGTTCCACAGGTGCGCTGACCGACTATTGCAGTCATGTGGTAAGCCGGGGCGGGGAAACCTCCTGGTCGCCTCTGCGAGCACCTTTTATGAGCAAAAACTACCGGTTTATCCATGATGAGACATTTAACCAGAAGATATTTCAGGATTCCATAGAGGAAAGCACTTTTCATGATATTCATCAGAATGTTTTTACGCCTTCCTCCTTTGAGCTCATCATCTATGAACTGTGGCAGTACGGGCTCATAACCTTCAAAATAGAGAGCATTGAAAGATCCGCATCAGCGGAATTCCTTGTTTCTCTAAAAAAGACTGCAAACAGGCCGAATTTGTCCCCGAAGGATCGGATGAAGCTTATCCGAAAGGTTTCCCGGGAAAATCTGGTGCGCTAGCAGTGGGAGGCGGCAGACAATTTTGGGTTGCGGGCAGCATAAAGATCGACTATAATTAGGAAACGGAATCATTTTTGTCAAGATCAGGCATTAAGAGATTTTAGCAATATACGAAACCCTGAGGAGGAAAGAAGATGGAAAAAATAAAGATGACAACCCCATTAGTAGAGATGGATGGGGATGAAATGACAAGGATACTCTGGAAAATGATCAAGGACGAGCTCTTGCTTCCGTTTATTGATCTGAATACGGAATATTACGATCTGGGGCTGGAAAAGCGGAACGCCACCAATGACCAGATTACCGTAGATGCTGCCGAGGCTGCAAAGAAATACGGCGTTGCCGTAAAATGCGCCACCATCACCCCCAATGCGGCAAGGATGGAAGAGTATGATTTAAAAGAAATGTGGAAAAGCCCCAACGGAACGATCCGGGCCATTCTGGATGGAACTGTGTTTCGTGTTCCCATTATTGTAAAGGGCATTGAGCCTTATGTAAAGACATGGAAGAAACCTATTACCGTAGCACGTCACGCCTATGGAGATGTGTACAAGGCAACGGAAATCAAGGTTCCGGGTCCCGGAAAGTGTGAGCTGGTGTATACCGGAACAGACGGAACCGAGATTCGTGAGACGGTCCATGAGTTTAAGGAGGCCGGGATCGCCCAGGGCATGCATAATCTGGAGAGCTCGGTGGAAAGCTTTGCCAGAAGCTGTTTCTCCTATGCCGTATCTCAAAAGCAGGATCTGTGGTTTGCCACAAAGGATACCATTTCCAAGAAGTACGATCACTACTTTAAGGATACCTTTCAGGAAATCTACGAGAAAGAATACAAGGAAGAATTTGAACGCCTGGGTATCGAGTATTTCTATACCCTCATTGACGATGCGGTAGCCCGTGTGGTCAAATCTGAGGGCGGTTATATCTGGGCCTGCAAGAACTACGACGGCGATGTGATGAGCGATCTGATCGCCACGGCTTTCGGATCTCTGGCTATGATGACCTCTGTTCTCGTATCCCCCCACGGATACTTTGAGTACGAGGCAGCCCACGGTACCGTACAGCGTCATTACTATAAGCATTTAAAAGGCGAGGAGACCTCCACCAATTCTATGGCAACTATTTTTGCCTGGTCCGGCGCACTGCGCAAGCGGGGAGAGCTGGATAAAAATGAGGCTCTCATAAACTTTGCAGATAAGCTGGAGGAGGCATCCTTAAAAACCATTGAAGCCGGAAAGATGACAAAAGATCTGGCTCTGATAACCACCCTTGAAAATCCCGCCGTACTTTCCAGCGAATCCTTTATCAAAGAGATCCGGAATACTTTAGAGGAACTTTTACATGCTGTTTAATTCCAATGCATTTTATGTATTTCTGCCCATTGTATTTGCCGTCTACTGGATCATTCCGGCAAAATACCGATGGGGTGTGCTTTTTATCTCCAGCTATTATTTTTACATGAGCTGGAATGTAAAATATGTAACCCTGATATTGACCACCACCCTGGTGTCTTACGGGGCGGCATTGCTTATGGAGCGGACAGAGAGCCGTACCAAAAGAAAGCTGTGCATGGCGGCAGCTCTTCTCATCAGCTTTGGCCTCCTGTTCTTCTTCAAATATTTTAATTTTTTAAGCAAAAGCGTCACAGACCTGCTGCAGAACCTGGCTATTCCGGTTCATGAGACAACCCTGAACCTGATGCTTCCTGTGGGTATCTCTTTTTATACCTTCCAGACATTGAGCTATGTGATCGATGTATACAAGGGTGAGACAAAGGCCTGCCGCCATCTGGGAAAATATGCCACCTTTATAGCATTTTTTCCTCAATTGGTGGCCGGGCCTATTGAGCGTACAAGAAATCTTCTCCCGCAGATTGAGGGAGAGCATACCTTTCACACCGAAAAAGGCATCCATGGAGCAAAAATGATCGCATGGGGCTTTTTTAAAAAAATAGCCATTGCGGATACCATAGCCGTATATGTAGACACTGTATATAATGCGGCAGAAAACTTTGTTGGATTTCCCCTGCTTTTAGCCACGGTATTGTTTACCTTTCAGATCTACTGCGATTTCTCCGGTTATTCTGATATTGCGGTGGGAACGGCAGAGCTTTTGGATATTGATTTGATGACCAACTTTAGAAGCCCCTATTTTTCAGCTTCTATACAAGAATTCTGGAGCCGCTGGCACATTTCCCTGTCTACCTGGTTCCGGGACTATGTGTACATTCCCTTAGGCGGCAACCGAAAAGGAAAGTGGCGTACTCGCATAAACCTGCTTATTACCTTTCTGGTCAGCGGCCTCTGGCACGGAGCAAACTGGACATACGTCCTCTGGGGCGGCATCCACGGTTTGGGCCAGATTCTGGAGCGGGAGTGGAACCGCATCTTCCATGTAGATACCAAGAAAAAGACCTGGCTTCGGATAGGGCTTACCTTTCTGTTTGTGAGCATAACATGGATCTTCTTTCGAGCAAACACCATCTCGGATGCGGGCTATGTGCTGACCCACATGTTCGACGGAATTATGAATCCGGTGGCCTATCTGGAAGACGGCTATCACGCATTTCAGGGAGCCGGTATGACACAGGCCTCCGGTGTGATGACCCTTTGTATCAGCCTGGTCTGTATCCTGATTCTGCTGATACACGACTATCTGGAACTGACAAAAAGCATCTGGGAGCGGCTGGGAGCTCTGAAAAAACCCCTCCGCTACGCTCTCTACTTTTTGCTGCTGTTTGCAATCCTCTATAGCCGCCAGTTAGGAGAATACGAGTTCGTCTACTTCCAATTTTAAGTGAGAGATGAAAAATTCAGCCGCTAAGCAGGAAAACGCTTCTACTCAGGCGTGTTAGCCGAATGGCGGAGCAGGAGTAGAAGCGTTTTCCTGCTTGGCGGCATCCGTTTTTACATCATTATTCGCATTAATAAGACCCAAATGGAGATCCAAATGAAAACATTCCTAAAAAAGATAACCCCTTTCGTCCTGTTTATCCTCATCCTTGAGATAGCCATTCCCATTATGGTAGATCCCTACAACATCTTTCACTGGAAACGGATCCGGGACAACGGAGTAGAACCAAACAGCAACTATATAAAAATGCAGTATATTCTTCACAATCCTGACAAATTCGACTCCTTCCTGTTCGGCTCATCCCGGACAGGCTTTATAGACGTAGAAAAAATTCCGGAAGGGAATTGGTACAACATGTCTTATTCCGAGGGTCTTCCCCAAGAACATCTGGAGAATCTGAAAGAACTGATCGAAAACGGGATCATCCCCAAAAATGTCATGATTGGTGTAGACAATATCTCCTGCTTTGTGGATCCCTCTATTCATGAAAACCAATTTTACCGCATTCCCTATCCAAGAGAAAATAAGCTTGCCTTCTATGCAAACTATCTCAGCATCCGGGGTGTCATTGCCTCTCTGGAAGTAAGCGTGGAACATGAGATAGAGGATCCCGACTACGTAGATCGCTACTATCGAAGCGGTTCCACCAAGCGAGACCCGTCTCTGGGGGGACAATGGGAAGGCGATACACCCTATTGGGGAAACTATTACCATTATTATATAGATGATGCGTTAGCAAGTATACGAAGGACGGCGGAATTATGCGAGAAATATAATATCAACCTGATTTTATTTACGAATCCTATCTATGATTCCACCTATCAGCAGTCAAAATATTTTGGGTATGCATCTTTTCTGGAGCTGCTGGCAGAACAGCAAAAGACCGGATACTATAATTTCAGCGGCATCAATGCCATTACTGAAAACCGCAATAATTATTATGAGGCCAGTCATTATACAGAAGATGTAGGTGATATGATTATTGACCGTATTTTCAATAATGTGACAGATGAGCAGTTGGAAAGCCAGGGCTTCGGTTTTTTTGTGACAGAAGATAATCTGGAGGAATTTCGGAAAGCATTGGATAATCATTGATGCTTATGTTGTTTGTGCGTAATTCTTACTCTTTGGCATTTTATTTAGATTTTATATTGATATGATCTTTTTATCTTGACAAGCAGGTCGGTATATTATAGACTTCATATAGGGTCTATAAATTACCGGCCTGTTTTGCGTATGGAAAAAGCTATGGAATGTTTGCAGAGTGAGTAAAGAATAAAATTGGAACATGTATTGACACCACTATGCCTGCATTTTTTGACTTACACACTTAAGAAAACATTCTCTATAATTGGTCCAATTATTTATTAAACACTATACAAGCTTACTACGGGAGGAAAAGAGATGTATAAAATGACAGAAGCGGAAGAGAGATTTGCAGACTATGTATGGGAGCATGAGCCTGTAGGCTCAGGAGAACTGGTGAAGCTTTGCGGGGAAGCCTTTGGATGGAAGAAATCAACCACCTACACTTTTATAAAAAAGCTCTGTGAACAGGGGATTTTAAAAAATGAGAAAGCCATTGTAACCTCCCTTATCACGAAGGAGGAATATCTTCAGGGACAGGGAGAAGCTTTTGTGGAAAAGGCATTTCGTGGCTCTCTGCCAAAAATGATTGCCGCCTTTATGGAGCGAAAACGGCTCACGCCGGAACAGGTGGCGGAGATTGAACAGATGATTGAGGACTATAAGGAGGGAAAGCTATGACAACATTATTTCAAACGGTTTTGCATATGAGCCTTGCAGGTTCTTATGTGCTTTTGATTGTACTTCTGGCACGGCTGCTTCTCTTTCAGTGTCCTAAGAAATATACTTATTTTCTGTGGCTGCTTGTATTCTTACGCTTTGTATGCCCGGTATTTCCGGAAGGGCCTTTCAGTCTGCTCCCGGCATCGGATATCCGTATAAAAACTGAGGTAGGCGTGGAACGGACATTATCACAGGGAAGTGCTTTTGGGATAGGGAATTTTTCAAAGAGCCAGGAGATTTATTCGGATGTGCAGGGGGAAGAAAAAGGAGAAGAGGTGTTCTTTTCGGAGGGCTCTGATAACGCAATTTCCTATTCGGAAAAAGCTTCGGGAGAACAACCGAAGAATCCGCTTTGGAATTTTAGGAATGTCCTTTCAGAGCTGTGGTTTTGGCTGCCTTTTGTGTGGGCTTTTGGAGCAGCGGCATTTCTCTTGTATCATATTTTTGCTTATGTCCGGTTAAAGAGACAGCTTTCTAAGACAATGGAGGTTGAGCCTGGCGTGTATGAGTTTCCTGGAGAGCATATATCCTTTGTGGCAGGCTTTTTCCATCCGTCTATATACATCTCAGGGAGCCTTGAGCCGGAAGTGCGTCAGATCATGCTCTGTCATGAACGGGTGCATTTGAGACGAAAGGATTATCTGGTAAAGCCGATGGCTCTTGTGATTTCCTGCATCCACTGGTTCAATCCCTTTGTATGGCTGGCCTTTTGCCTGATGAATCAGGATATGGAGGTTTCCTGTGATGAACGGGTATTGGAGGAGCTGGGAGAAGAAAGGAAAGAGGCTTACTCCAAAGCCTTATTAGATGCGGCAGACGGGGGAGGCTTTGCCTGCCGAAAGAGAAGTATTTGCTCCCTCCTGTCTTTTGGGGAAAATAGTGTAAAGAACCGGATTCACCATATGTTAAAATACCGGCGTGCATCTTTTTGGGTGGCTGTATCTGCTGTGGCAGTTCTATTGCTTTTGACAGCAGGTCTTTTGATGAATCCTAAAAATACGGGACTTTCAGAAGAAGATTTCATGCAAATTGTACGGACGGCAGGAGACTATAGAGAAGATGCGCAAATACGCTGCTTTGCCAGAGATTATGATGGAGACGGGAAGCCGGAAGCCTATGTGGAGATCGGAAGCTTAGAGGATGCGTATATCAAGGGAGAGCTTTGGTTTGTATCCAGCCAGGGAAGACCCCAGCAGCTTCGGGAAGACATTTTGATGCAGACAGAACAGGAATATTTTGAACAGGGTGGAGATGTCTGGCTTCTAATGAGCTATATAGACGGAAATCCATTGCTGACCGATGTGCATGGTGTGTGGAATGGAAGTCATGTACTCTGTGCGCTTTCCAGCCCGGAGCATAAATACATAGAGGACGGGATGCTGATGTGTATTGTTTCGGGTTATGACATGGATTATGATATAGAAATGGGGATATTTACCGGCCATACGCAGAAGCCCTATCCCTATTATTACAAAAATGACGATGACGGGGGATATTGGGGGCAATATGAGGCAGTTGAAATTACGCGGGAGGATGTGAAAAAATATAAAAACGGGCAGGAGATCCTCTGGGCCATTGAAGAAGCGAATCCCGGCTGTAAATATGAGTATCTTCTTCGTGAAAACGGAATGTTGCATATCAACCGGGCTCAGGTGATGGAGGATTCTATAAGATTTGCTTATACTACGTGTCAGATTAAGGATAATCGCATGACGCTTCTGAATGAGGGGGAGGGCTGTTATCGAAAGATACTCTATTCCGGTATCGATGAGCCGGGAGAAGATGAGCAGAAAAGCTTTGCGTACAGAGTGGCGGAGGAGTACTCAGATAAGATTCGGGACCCGAAAGAGAGGGAATACCGAAGCTTTGCGGAGAAGGTTCGGCATTGTCTGGAACGTGACGATGTGGATGGGCTGTATGAAAAAATGGCAGAGGAGCTTATGTTTTCCGGGGATAAGGCTTTAGAAGAACTGGCAGCGAATGATTTTGTTTCTGGTGATGCAGCTATGGCAACTTTTCATGTGACGGACAGGGATTTTTTTCATTTTCTTTATGAATATCTTTTTACTTCGGAGGTGAAAGAGGCGATCTTCCGGTCAGATTTTAATAATATTTCTGTAAATATGGATGGAGCATGGCTTGGTACGGGGGAATATGTTCTGCAATTTTGTCCTGTGGAGGGAGAAGATGGGGAGTATGAAGTTGTGATGATTAGTGTGAAATAGTAGGGGGTGAGAACGGACCCCATCGGACAAGAAATATACTTCTCGCCCTGCTCCGCCCAGAGGGCTAACACGCCTGGCGAGAAGTATACTTTTTATCCGATGGCTGGTTGTGTTTCTTTATTTATATGCTAACTGTTAATTTTGTGGATTTCATAAAGATTTGAAAAAAGGGCGGCTGGCAAGCCGTCCATGATGTCAATATGGAATTTTGATTATAACCTGTGCGCCGCCAGTCTTTTCAGAGTTGCTTAAAATAAGCTGTCCGCCATGTTGGGCTATTATGGAGTCTGCTACATAAAGACCTATTCCATAATGCGATTTGGAATGTCTGCTTTGTTCGCCCATATAAAATTGTTCGGTCGCATGTTTTAACGCTTCGGGAGAAAAACCGCTTCCCATATCAGTGATAGAACATAGGATTGAATTATCTTTTTCATGCACTTCAAAGAAAACAGTTTTTCCTGCTGGCGTATATTCTATTGCATTTGAAAGAACATTTGCAAAACCTCTTATCAGTTGTTCACTGTCTGCAAAGATATATTCCCGATCAACATTCTCCCTCCATTCCAAATGAATATTTTTTACAGCGCACAAACCTTTTGCCTGTGTATGAATTTCCTGCAATAAGAAAGATAATTTTACATTTTCACGGCGAAAAGAAAAATTCTCTTTTGCTTTTGTCATGTCAATCAGCGTTTCAACATAATCCTGCATTTGAACAACGCTGCCCTCAATATAGTCCGCACATTCTTTCTGATTATCGGCAAGTATCGTATCATACAGCAGCTCTGTATTTCCACGGATAATAGTCAATGGTGTTTTCAAATCATGTGCCAAAGCTGAAATCTGTTCCTGCCGTAATTTATCGGCTTGCCATTGTTCTGCAAGCGAATTTTTTAGTGCCTGTTTCAAGTGTTCTAATGCGGATAAAGCGCGGTCTACTTCAAATATGCCACTGCTTTCAATCTTAAAATCCAAATCCTGCTTCTCAATTTCCTGGGTTACGATAAGCAGTTTCTCAATTTTCCTGCCCGTATATTTCCCAAACCAATGAGAAACAAGGAGCAGCAAAACGATAGTCTCAATTATTATCAGCCCGACAAGGCAAAAGTCGGATGTGGGGCATATCCGCCGAAGCACTGGATTGCTGAATTGTGAAGTCAAACGGTAACGCAAAAGAATGACTTCGTCCCCACGGTCAACAATCCGAACACGGTATGGGTGAATTACATTCTTTCCGTTTGTGGCAGCTTTCTCCCAAAAGGTGTCGGCGGTATCTTCTGATAAAGAACCGTACCGGAACGCACCTGTGGGAGAATAAACGCCATAATCGCAAAAGCTGGGAATGTCGGCTGTATCAAATAATTTATCTGCCTGTATTTTTTCTGCTGCGTCAGCAATCCTATCCTCAATATTCATGGCAGGAATAATGACTTCTGTATTTATACAGAGCATATATAGACCAACATTAACGGCAATAATGAAAAGGATACCTCCGGCAACAGTGAATATATACCGCATGAAGATAGAACGCAGTTTTTTTACTCCCATTTATAACCCACCCCCCAAACCGTTTCAATAGGGGATAATTTGACAGCCGCTAACTTACTGCGAATATTTTTTACATGAGTGGCTATCACACTATCGTCACTTTCTCCCTCAAAACCAAAAACAGCTTCATAAATCTGCTCCTTTGAAAAAACCTGTCCCCGGTGCAAAGCCAAGTATTCACATATTTCATACTCACTTTTGGTTAGAGGGAGTTTATTCCCATTAACTTCCGTTTCTTTTGCGTTGATGTGAAAGATAATGCCCGAAATGGATATGGCATATTTCTTTTCTCTGGTATCTCTGCGTAAATGCGCATTTACACGGGCAAGCAATTCATTTGTACCAAAAGGCTTTGTGATGTAATCGTCGCCGCCAATTCCCAAACCACGAACAATATCGCTTTCCTGTGTTTTTGCAGTCAAGAAAATAATAGGGCAGTCCACAAGGGAACGGATTTGATCGCATAATTCAAAACCGTCCATATCCGGCATCATAATATCCAGCAAAATCAAATCATATCGTCTGAAATCCAAATCAAGAACGGCTTTTGCATTTGCTTGAAGTGTTACGGTATGGGCGTCTTTTTCGAGAATGCGCTTTATCAATTGCAGCATTGGGTTTTCATCATCAACAACTAATATATTTGCCATATCAATCCCTCCTGTCAGGCTTCATTTACGAAAAGCAGTAAATTTGAAACATTGCCGCCCAATCGGTATTCCAATAATGGTTATGCACCAAAAAATGCCCGATATTGTCCATGCCAAGCCCTGCCATAATCCTCCGCACAGGAACCATATCACATTTCCCCAACAACCCATATAATATCATCTCCTCACTCATTTGTACACTTTCCCTCGTACCGCAAAAACCACACGAGCAAAATTACAATAAACAAAACTGTCATGCCCGCACACATGCTTATCCCAAATTTAAGTTCTGCACTAACAGCAGGTAAATCCTGCAAGGCAAATTGAAGCGCAAAATTACTAAGACGTATTCCAAAGCCATATGGCAGCACAAACCACAAGCCTGTACCTAGGCCTGTTTGGAGCAACGCAGCTAATAAACTGCCAATAGCTCCCGTTCCTATGCAGATCGTTCTTCCAAACCGAAATGCCAAAATAATGGAAAGCGCATATAGCAGTATATTACTGCTCCACAAGGTCAGAGCCGGTAATACAAGGGATGATATGGGCAAAAGCAGCTTTGTTCCTGTTGCCGGAAGCAACAAAGTAAATAGAAATATGCCCAATAATACTGCAAGCAATCCGGCGGCAATCAGTAACAGGAATTTAGACAAAATAACTTTCGTTTTGGAACGCAGCACTAAAATATTCTGATAATGCCCCGCCCGGTTTTCCTGTCCTGCGATCATCTCACAAACGATACTAATAACAAAAGGATATGCGATTGCGAAAAGCTGAAAGAATACCGCAGTTTTGTTTATATCGTTTACAGCCGCAAATGTCGCATACAGTAAAACAAGTGCTGCTCCCAGAAATGGGAATAAAACATGTACCCAAAAGAATGAAGAACTGCGCAGCTTGTAAAAATCGCTTTTTAGATAATGGTATAACTCAATCATGTGTTCTGTCTCCTTTACTGAAAAGCCATGCTGTAAGCAAAAAACACAATACCGCCAAAATCAAGCTAAACAAAGCGGCAGGAATGACCGTTCCAGTATTCAGCAGAAAGGAACCATTTTCAATAGGAATACCGTTAGGATGCATTTTGAAAAAGGGGCATACAATGCGTGCTGGAATGGCAAATGGATTGAGATAAAACAAATCGCTTTCTGCTCCAAGCGTGGATAAAATGCTGCAGCTAAAGGAAATAAGTACAGCGGTCAGATAATTTGTTTTTTTCGCAAGCCACATAATAAGCGGAAGCTGCCAAAGGTAAACAAGAAACAATAACATACAGCCGAAAAACCCATTAAGCGGGTCAATGTTCATTACGGTAAAAACACCAAAGAGCGTACAGCCGCCCCACATTACAAAATTGGTTAATAAAAGCAGTACGGCAGCCGCAAACAGCTTGCCAATCCAGATTTTCTTTCTGTCAACAGATAAGCAGAGAATATTCTGATACTGTGTGCGTTTTTCACAACTGATAAAGCTGGCACACCAAATAGCAATCGTAATCGGCAGTATCAAAATATACCACCAATTATAGGCTGTAAGCTGAACAAATTTTCCGCTCAAGATGTATCCTAAGCTCAAAGTAACGATAGGAGCCGCAACAAATAGCTTTAATGTAAACGTATGGCGTACTTTTAATAATTCAGAATGTATAAGATGAAACATTATTTTTTCCCCTTTCGTTATTAGCGGCTACAACACGCATAAAAATTTCTTCTAAACTTGTACTTTTGTTTATTTTGCTTTCATAGCCCAGCTTTCCGGAAGAAATAATTCCAATGTGTTCCGCAATCTGTTCTACTTCGGATAAAATGTGGCTGGATAAAATTACTGTGATTCCATGTGCAGGGAAAGAACAGATAAGTTCTCGTAACTCTTGAATACCAATAGGGTCTAACCCGTTTGTCGGTTCATCTAAAATCAATAATTTAGGTGATGCTAACAACGCAAGTGCAATGCCAAGCCGCTGTTTCATTCCCAAAGAAAAATGTTCCGCCTTCTTTTTTCGGGTGTCTGTAAGGTCAACAATCCGTAAGACTTCCTCAATTCGGGTATCGGGAAGTCCGAGCGCAAGGGTTCGCACTTTCAGATTTTCATATGCAGTCAGATTTTCGTATAGGGGCGGCATTTCAATCAATGCGCCAATAGATTGTAAATCGCTGCGGTTCCATACGTGACCGTCAAACTCAATTTCTCCCGATGTAGGGCGCAAAATGCCAGTGAGCATTTTAAGAATGGTAGATTTGCCTGCTCCATTCGGTCCCAGCAATCCGTAGACGGAATTTCTCTGAATGTTCAGAGAGACATTGTTTACTGCTGTCTGCCCTTTGAAATTTTTACAGAGGTTTGTTGTTTTCAAAATCATATCCATAAATCATCATGTCCTTTCATTTAATTCTATCAATAGCATAAAGAATATTTTTGAAGATTTCATAAAGAAAATGGAATTTTGACGAGAAAGCAAAAGGAATTATTTAAGTCAATATATAGAACTGTGTAGACATGTCCAAAAAGAAAGGTGAACAGTAAAATCCAAAGTACAACGAATATTAAGTTATTGGCAGTTTGACTTGCATGAAAAATAGAGAAATTTATAAATATACAAGATAGTTTAAACTAATGAGCAGTGGGTACACCTTTCCGAAAAGGGAGTTACCTTATATATCTTATAAGACTATTTATTCAAAGTTCTTTTAAGGTGGATGTTAATGAACTATAGAAACCAGATACATCAATAAAACAGTACAACATTACAATGTCAGCCATCCAACCGAGAATATGCTTCCTGTCAGGCGTGTTAGCCCTTTGGGCGGAGCAGGACAGGAAGCATATTCTCGGTTGGATGGCGTCCGTCCGTTTCTCCAACGCTACACAATACAATTCCAAATCCCCACCTTGTATTCCCCCTAAAAATTCGTTATACTAAAACAAGCAAAATATCAGTAAAATAACAGCCGAGAATACAAGGAGTAAAAAAATGGTAATCTATTTAATACGCCATGGAGAAACGGATTGGAATACCAAACGCCTGCTGCAGGGGGCTACGGACATTCCTCTGAATCAGAATGGAATAGAGGTGGCGAGACTTACTGCCGAGGGACTGAAAGATGTAAAGTTTGATCTAATCTTTACGAGCCCTTTAAAGCGGGCGAAGGAAACTGCCGAAATTATTCGGGGAGATCGTAAAATCCCGATTATTGAAGAAGAACGTTTGAAAGAAATCTGCTTTGGACCTTATGAGGGGCTTTGCTGCCAAAAAGAGGGCTGGAACATTCCGGATCCGGATTTTGTGAATTTTTTTAATGATCCTGGAAAGTATGTTCCTCCAAAAGGGGGAGAGTCTATTCTTCATCTCTGTGAGCGGACGACAGAATTTTTGCAGGAGCTGGTGCATAACCCAGAGTATCAGGATAAGACAATCCTGCTGTCTGGGCATGGTGCTGTGGTGAAAGGTCTTTTGAGCAGCATTACCATTAAGGACATGAAAGATTTCTGGAATGGGGGCGTACATAAAAACTGTGCAGTATCTATTCTGGATGTAGAACAAGGGGTCATTACTTTAAGACAGGAGAATGTGATCTATTATGACGAAGCAAGAAGTACCAACTATTTTGAATAAGAAAAAATGTATGGTTCAGACGCCTGTAGGAGAGCTTGAGCTTATGGAGGATGGAAAAGGCATCTGCAGCCTTTCTTTTGGGGCATCGCCGGAAAGTGAGGATGTTTTGGAGGAAGAAACTCCTTTGCTGGCAGAAGCGAAAAAGCAGCTGGAGGAATATTTTGCAGGGAAGCGGAAAGCTTTTGAACTGCCTTTGTCGCTGGATGGGACAGAGTTTCAGATGAGAGACTGGGATGAGCTTCTTAGGATTCCCTATGGGGAGACGAGAAGCTATGGAGAGATCGCCAAAGCCATTGGCTGTCCCAAAGGAAGCAGGGCAGTGGGAATGGCTAATCGGAATAATCCCATTGCCGTTATTGTGCCCTGCCATCGGGTGATTGGCGCCAACGGCAGCCTGACCGGGTATGCAGGGAAGAATAAGGCGTTGGATATTAAGGAGTATTTGCTGAAGCTGGAGGGTGTGAAGCTGAAAAAGCTGTAAAATATAATGCTTGAATCATGTTTAGACGGATTTATGGACACATGACTTTGGGGAGTGGAAAAGGAGAGACACGAATGAGTACTACAAAAGAACCGGACCATAGTTTTACAAGAGAATCTGTAAGGGAACGTCTGCAGGAGCTTGCAGATCCAAAATATAAGGAATTTCAAAGCAAGCTTCTGCCTGGAGTTGACAATGTTTTAGGGGTGCGGGTGCCCCAGCTTCGAAGTCTGGCAAAGGAAATTGCCAGAGGAGACTGGGAGACCTTTCTTGCGGAAAATGATCGGGAATGGTATGAGCATGATATGCTGCAGGGGCTTGTGATTGGCTGTGCCAGGATGGATTTTGAAAAACGGCTTGCCCTCACCAAAGATTTTATTTCACGTATCAATAATTGGGCAGTGTGTGATGTGTTCTGCGGTTCTTTAAAAGAAACAAAGAAGCATAAGGAGAGGACCTGGGAGTTTCTGCAGCCTTTTTTGCGGTCAGATCAGGAATATGAGATTCGCTTTGGTGTAGTGATGCTTTTGAGTCATTTTGTGGAGAAGGAGTATTTGGAGCGTGCGTTTGCGGTCTTTGATGCCATCACCAGTGAGGCTTATTATGTGCGGATGGCCGTAGCATGGGCTGTATCCGTTTATTTTGTGCATTTTCAGGAGGAAAGCATGGATTATTTAAATCATAATCAGTTGGACGACTGGACTTACAACAAGGCTCTCCAGAAAATCACGGAATCTTATCGGGTAGATGGAGAAATAAAGGCGAAGATTCGGAGCATGAAGCGGAAAGTTATGTAAATTATAGCTGCGCTTCCATTACCAGTCATTTATAATGAAAAAGACCGAATGAATTTTGTGCCGTACATCCGGAAGGAGGATTTATGGCACAGAAAAAATTTGGGGAACTGGATTTAAAGAATGCTTTTCTATTTGCTGCGGCATTGGATGAGCCGGAAACCTGCCGACTGATTTTGGAATTAATCTTAGGGCAGAATATTGGCCGTTATCATCAGGCGGAGATGGATTTGATTTTAAAGCCGGGTGAAAAGGAAGGGCTGCTGGAACATTCTGTCTATTGCAAGAATTTGCCATACAAAAGAGAAAAGTTCAAAAATTCTTAAGAAAAGAATCCATTTTTATCAAGGTTATTATCTTACAATCAAAAGAAAAGAAAATAAGTTCCTCGCACACAATGAATGTTACAATTCTCTGTATTGGTTTCACACCAGTCAGATGGTTGATTGGCGTAGGTGCGAAAAGTGACCAAAGAATACATACATAAGGAGCTGAACATATTCCATGGAAAAGATTTTGATTGTAGAGGATGACAAAGCCTTAAGCAACGGCATTGCCCTTGCACTGAAAGCGGAGGGATATATATTTTTACAGACTCAGGATTTGGCCGGAGCCAGAGAAACGCTGGAGCACCATGAAATTACGCTGGTGATTCTGGACTTAAACCTGCCGGACGGAAACGGCTTAGAGTTATTACAGGAGATAAAGGAAAAGCAGGAGATTCCGGTGGTGATTCTCACAGCAAATGATCTGGAAACCGAGATTGTAACAGGCTTAGAGCTTGGTGCGGATGACTATATAACTAAGCCCTTCAGTCTGATGGTTCTGCGTGCCCGAATCAATACCCAGATGCGGAAAAGGCGCAGGGGCGGCATTCAGGTATATCAGGCAGGAAAATTTTATTTTTCCTTTTCCAGTATGGAATTTATCAGGGGGAACCAGCGTATAGAGCTTAGTAAAACCGAGCAAAAGCTCTTGCGGCTTCTCATAGAGAATCGGGGACTTACCCTCTCACGGGCGGAGCTGGTAGATCGAATCTGGACAGACGGTGCTCAATATGTTGATGAGAATGCCTTGTCGGTTACGATTAAACGTCTTCGAGATAAGCTTGAGGATAATCCTTCCACACCCAGATACATTAAAACAGTCTATGGAATCGGCTATACCTGGTCGGATGAGCGTACCGGTGCCCTGCGAAGCGGAACCCATGGATAACTATATGATTTTATGCTCAGGGCTGATCTTTGCAGCCTTTCTTGGGGCAGTAGGATATATTTTTGTACAGCGAAAGCAGACAGAACTTCTTATGGAACGGCTGGAAGAGATGCTGGAGACGGCAGTGGACGGAAGCTTTGAGGAACAGCATTTTGACGAAAGCCATCTATCCTCAATAGAAGCAAGGCTTTGCCAGTATCTTCGGCGGCAGGAAGGAAGAGAACAAGAGCTTTCAAAGGAACAGGGAGAGATTCATTCCCTCCTTGCAGACATTTCCCATCAAACAAAAACTCCCATAGCCAATCTGCTTCTCTATGCCGGACTCCTTTCCGAACAGGCACCAAAGGAAGCGGGGGAATTGGCTTATCAACTGAATGCTCAGGCAGAAAAGCTGAAATTTCTCATAGACTCACTGATTAAAAGTTCCAGGTTGGAACAGGGAATCATTCAATTATCTCCAAAGGAATATTCGGTGGGGAAGCTTTTGCATGAAACAGCAGAGGAAGGCACCCTCTTAGCCGAACAGAAACAGATTCAGATTCACTGCCGCATAAAGGAGGGTCCGGAAACGGCTTTCTTTGATTATAAATGGACGGCGGAAGCACTTTGGAACATTCTGGATAATGCAGTAAAATACACCCATCCAGGTGACACCATACTCATCCAGGGTTCCCCCTACGAACTTTTTTACCGGATTGACATCGTAGATCACGGAATGGGAATCAGAGAGGAAGAACTTCCCAAAATATTTCAGCGATTTTACCGTTCCGGGCGAGTCCGGGAAAAAGACGGCATCGGCCTTGGCCTTTATCTGGCAAGAGAGATTATACGTGCACAGGGCGGATACATCAAGGTTACATCCGGAGAAGAAACCGTATTCTCCGTATTTCTTCCAAGAAGAACAGGGTGACAGAACCAGAGGTGAAAACAACTTTGGCTCTGTTATTTTGTGCTCTTATATGTAAAATATATTTGACAAAATGTCATATAGATGATATTCTGATTTTAGATAGGAGATAGCAATGGGTGAATAGCAAACCGAGATAGAAACCAGAGAGACCGGTTAGGAGGTGGAGATCATGGCAAAGAACCTGAAGCTGAAAGCCGCACGGGCAGAACTGGATTATTCCCAGGAGGATCTGGCAAAGGCGGTAGGCGTATCCCGGCAGACCATCAACATGATCGAACGGGGAGACTATAATCCCACCTTAAATCTATGCTTAAGCATCTGCCATGTTTTAGGAAAAACACTGGATGAAATATTTTGGAAATAGGGAAAGGAGGAAGACTTCATGAAAAAAGAATGGATTTTGTGGAATGCCCTAAAAGAGCCGGAGAGCATCATAAAAGACGAACGGATGGAACAAATTCAATGGAAAAGCTATTACTGGTGCTACCGGACATTGATTCGAATACTCATTTTTCTCATGATTTTCTGGCCGATGATACTTGACCTTTTAAAAAAATATTTGGGTGAAAGTTTGATTGGGGAGATGTTTTTTCAGCTTCTAACTTTTGGGATTATCTCAGTTATGGAAACAGGAAGATTCCTTTATAGCTGCTATTACGGAAATCAGGAATTTTATGAGAAAGGAAAAGGAAAATGGAATTTCTGGAGTTGCAGCTTGTCTATGGGAGCTTTTCCATGGCTCATGTTTTTCATTTTTTGCGGTGCAAAGCATCCGCTTCCATGGGTAATGGCAGTACTAGGAATCCTGCTGGCGGTTTTTCTCAGTCATTTGGCATATCTTCATTATGCCTTGTTGATTGATGAAGAGACAGGAGAAAAGGGACGTAGAAGCGAAGCATGGATCCCGAAAATGAAGACACCGTATACAGAGAATACTACCGGAAAGATCCGGACACCCTTGAATGGTATATGGCTGATCAGGGAAAATGGATTTCCGAGGAGGAATGGCTTCAGGCCTATACCGAAGAATGGACAACAGACATGCTCGATCATACATTCCACAACACACAGCCCATCTGCGGCCTTTTAGACATCACTCCCAAAACCGTAGAGGTCATTACAAAAGAATACCAGGACGGGAAAACCTGCTATACCATAATTTACAACAATAAATACAAGCAAGTAGCAGGAAGTCTGGAAAACAGTGATGAAATCAAAGAAGCAAAAGCCACAGAATCCTACACCATCAACGAATACGGTGTCCTTACAGAATACGAACGTATAGAAACCGGAACCATAAAAGCAACCAATGAGCCATGCACCATGCACTGCTCATTCACCATCCTAAGTGCCAACAGAGAAGCCATCCAGTTAGAAATAGATAGCCTAAAAAACCAATACCTCTATTAAAACCTATTTTTCATAACCAAACTTTTATAGACAAACCAGGGAGAATGGCAGGCCGGGGAGGGATTTCCAATATCCAAGCGTCCGCCTTTTCGAGACATCTGTATGATTTAGGCGAACAATGCCCCACAAGAACATTCAGAAAAGTTCAAAGCTTGGAGGGGGCATTGTCCGAATGAAGCATACAGATGTAACGAGAAATTGCGAACACAGGATATGGAAATTCCTCCCCGGCCTGCCATTCTCCCGTCCGTCTTAGAAAACCTAAATCATTGAAAATGACAAATCTTTCAAAACCGTTATATTTCAGAAAGAATCCAGAAATTTTCATGTGCTATACTCCCAATATAAGCACCAAACATTGCTGCATAGAAATCATATATAACCATATTCTGATTTCATTAAAATCAAAAATGGAGGAAAAAAACATGACCATTCTGGAAACAAAGGACCTGCGAAAGCATTACGGTTCCGGCGAAAACACAGTAAAAGCCCTGGACGGCGTAAACCTGAAGATAGAAAATGGCAGCTTCACTGCCATCGTAGGAACATCGGGAAGCGGCAAATCCACCCTGCTTCATATGCTGGGCGGCCTGGACCGTCCCACGGCGGGAAAAGTCCTGGTAGACGGCAAAGACATCTTTTCATTCAAGGAAGAAGCCCTGACCATCTTCCGACGAAGAAAAATCGGCTTCGTATTCCAAAACTACAACCTGGTACCGGTACTGAACGTAAAAGAAAACATCCTGCTTCCCATCGAACTGGACGGCGGCCGCCCGGATACAAAATACATCGGGCAGATCATAGATCTCCTTGGCCTGGAAGAAAAGCTGGAAAACCTCCCGGGAAACCTGTCCGGCGGACAGCAGCAGCGAGTGGCAATCGCCCGTGCCCTGGCCGGCAAACCGGCCATCATCCTTGCCGATGAGCCAACCGGCAATCTGGATTCCAAAACCAGCCAGGATGTTATGGGACTTTTAAAAGTTACCAGCCAGCGTTTCCATCAGACCATCGTTATGATTACCCACAACGAAGAGATAGCCCAGATGTCCGACCGCATCATCCGAATCGAGGACGGCCGAATCGTAAAGGACGGTGAGTAACATGCTGCGTGTAAAAAACAAAAAGACCATACGCCGTTTGGCAGACAGAAGCTTTGCGGCAAACAAAACCAGAAATATCATGGCAGTTATCGCAGTCATACTGACCACCCTGTTATTCAGCGCCCTGTTCACAGCAGCCATTTCCATAAAATATTCTACCGAGCAAAGCACTATGCGTCAGGTGGGCGGTTATGCCCACGGCGGCTTCAAGGAAGTAACAGATGAGCAGAAAGAGGCGCTTATCACTCATCCTCTCATAGAAAAATACGGGACAAATAAAGTGCTGACCGCCCTGCAGGATGGCATATTTTCTAAGGAAAGGGTGGAGGTGCGCTATTCGGATGATATTGGGGCAGACATGTACTTCTGCAAGCCCACAACCGGAAGCATGCCAGGAGAGAAGATGGAGCTTGCCACTGACACACGTATATTGGATCTGCTGGGGGTTCCCCATAAGGTGGGAGAGAAGATTACCGTCCCCTTTGTCTTTCATGGGGAAACACGGGAAGAAACCTTTACCCTAAGCGGATTCTGGGAACGTGACGAGGCGGCTATGGTCAGCGAAATGTGGCTGTCAGAAGCCTTTGTAGATGAAATGCTCTCGGAATATGAGCCGGATTCCATTATGGAATCAATGGGAGCCGGATTGTGGAATGTAAATATCTGCTTTAAAAACAGCCAGAACATCGAAGAAAATCTTCGGAAGATCGCAGAGGACAACGGTTATGACACCGAAGATCCCATGGCGGAAAATTATCTGCGCACAGGCGTCAACTGGGCATATTTAAGCACCCACACAGATACGGGCGGAGCGCTTCTGAATATAGGGGCAATCGCTGTTCTGTGCATGATGATTGTTTTGACCGGATATCTCATCATCAACAATATTTTTCAGATATCCGTGTCGGGTGATATTCGTTTCTATGGTCTCTTAAAAACCATCGGAACCACAGGACGGCAGATTAAGGCCCTGATCCGCCGTCAGGCGTTAAAGCTCTGTATTCTGGGACTTCCCCTGGGGATGATTGCAGGCTATCTGGCAGGAAATCAGATAACATCCCTGATTATGCGCAACATGTCAGAGGAGAAAGCCTACCTGACCTTAAATCCGTGGATATTCATTGGTGCGGCGCTGTTTTCCCTTTTTACCGTACTCCTTAGCTGCCGTAAGCCCGGAAAAATAGCGGCATCCGTCTCCCCGGTAGAAGCCGTGCGTTATGTAGAGGCATCTCCCTTAGGAAAACGTCTCCAAAGGAAAGAGAAAAGGGGATCCAGGATTTTAAACATGGCATTGGCCAATCTGGGACGAAGCAGGAAGCGGACTATCCTGGTAATCCTGTCCCTGTCCTTAAGCGTTGTCCTGCTCTACGGCGTAAGCGCCTTTTCCGCAGGCTTTGATATGAACAAATTTGTGGGCAAATTTGTGACAGCCGACTACCTGATTGCCAACAAAGATTTATTTAAAAGCATGTTCGGCAGTAAAAATCAGGAGCTTGATAAGACCGTTATCCAGACAGTGAACAGCCAGGAGGGGATCAAAGAAGCAGGACTCGTTTATTATGACACGGGGATTACCCATGCTTCCATGACAAAGGAGCAGTATCTTCGAACCTTGCTGGCAATACAGCTGCAGACCCTGGATGATGAAATACGGGCCATGAACGACAATGACTGGATGGAAGCGGCTGCCGATCTCTTCGGGCTGGATGAGGTTCCCTTTCAATATCTGGATTTTGTGGAGGGACAGGTGGATTATGAGGAGCTGAAAAAAGGAGATACCATTATTCAGCTTGTGCACAAGGATGATTATGGAGTTCCTTATCTGGAGAAGGCGCCCTACTCCGTGGGAGATAAAGTAACCCTTTCCTTTGCGGATGATTATGAATATATTGGAGACGATATGGATGCAGAGCTTATTGTCCATAAAAGTCATGAAAAGACCTATACCATCGGCGCAACAGCAGTACTGCCTAACTCCCTGTCATTACGCAGGTATGGCGGAGTTGACTTTGCTATGGCTTCGGATGTGCTCAAAGGGGAAAAAGGTGATGACGCTACCCGCATGTGCTATATACTGAATATGGAGGAAGATGCTGTTCCGGCAATGGAGGACTTTCTTGAGCAGTATACGAAAGAGATCGATCCGTCCCTTGATTTTGAATCGAAAAAGAGCTACAGCGATCAGTTTCAGTCTTTCCGCCGGATGTTTCTCCTTGTGGGCGGATCCGCCAGTCTGGTGGTGGCGCTGGTAGGCATCTTAAATTACATCAACGCCATTGTGACGGGAATCCGTGCAAGACGCCGGGAGCTTGCGGTGCTTCAAAGCATCGGCATGACCGGGCGCCAATTAAAAGAGATGCTGATTTTAGAGGGCTCTACTTATGGGATCCTGGCCATCCTTTTGTCCCTGCTCTTAAGCCTTGTACTGCAGGGACTCGTTCTGAGACAATTGGAGCACCTGCTCTGGTTTTTTACGGCAAAATGGATCTGGGCGCCGATTTTTGGAATGCTGTTTGTATTTTTGGCTCTGGGCGTTGTGATTCCCGTACTGGCTTACCGCATCGTGGAAAGGCAGAGCGTGGTAGAGCGTCTGCGTGAGGCGGAGTAAGGCGGATGTCTGCTTTGACTTTGGAAAAACACTTTTTATGCAAATAATATTGAATGTGAAAGAGAAACGGGTTGTATGTTATGCATGGTCCTTGGGGCATAAGTAAACTGCTCGTTTCTTTTTTGCGTTCCTGATAGAAAAATTATCATGAAAGAATCATAAGAAATTAAAACGAAATAGTTAAAAATTCTATCTTTTATTTTTGCTCTAAAGATGTTAATATAGGACTTAGGAGATTGTCCCAATCACGGCAGTGATTTAGCTGTTATGCCAGACAGCGTAAGCCGTGGGAAGGACAAGCTTCCGGCGTAAGCCAAAAAAGAAAAAGGAGAGAAACATATGAAAAAGAAATTACTGGCAGTATTATTGACTGCGGCAATGGTGGCGACCATGGCTGCATGTGGGGGAGGCTCTTCGGATCAGGGAACGGAAGCACCGGCAGAAGGCAGTGAGCAGGCCGGTGATGATGCAGAGGCACCTGCAGAATCTGACGCAGAGGCTCCATCCGGAAACGGCGCAGACTTTAAGATTGGTCTGATTACAGACGTAGGCGGCGTAAATGACGGTTCTTTCAACCAGTCCGCATGGGAGGGCCTTCAGAGAGCCATCTCAGAATTAGGCGTTGAGGCTAATTATCTGGAGTCCAAGACAGACGCAGACTATGCTCCCAACATTGAGGCATTTGTGGATGAGGACTATGATCTCATTATCTGTGTAGGCTATATGCTTGCAGATGCTACCAAGGCAGCGGCAGAGGCTAATCCGGATGTGAAGTTCGCTATCATTGATGATGCTACCATCGAGCTTGACAATGTAAGCTGTCTGATGTTCAAGCAGGAGCAGGCTTCCTACCTGGTAGGTTATGTAGCCGGACTTATGACAGAGAAGAACAACATCGGCTTTGTAATCGGTATGGCTAATGACAACATGAACCTGTTCGGATACGGTTACTGCGCAGGTGCACTGGATGCCAATCCGGATGTAAAGATCCAGCAGTTTAATGCAGACTCTTTTGCAGATCCGGCAGGCGGCAAGAGCAATGCCAACACAGCAATTACCAACGGTGCGGACATTATCTTCCATGCGGCAGGCGGAACCGGTCTTGGCGTTATTGAGGCATGTAAGGAAGCGGACGGCGTTTATGCAATCGGTGTGGACAGTGATCAGTCCAGTCTGGCACCGGAGACAATTATCACTTCTGCTATGAAGAGAGTGGACAATGCCGTATACGATGCGGTAGAGGCTCTGATCGGAGGAACTCTGGAGAGCGGCGTACATACTTATGACCTGGCAGCAGGCGGTGTTGATATTGCACCTACACAGGATCTGCTTCCGGCTGAAGTAATCTCAGCAGTTGAGGAAGTGAAAGAAAAGATCGTCAGCGGTGAGGTAGTTGTACCATCTTCACAGGAAGAGTTCGAAGCTGCACACGGCGATGTATATGAGCTGGATTAATCTTCTTTAACAGGAACGGCTTCATATGCTTTAAGAAAAGAATGAAATAGTGTGAGCGCCGGGGCAGCTTTTTGTTTGCAGGATGAAAGCGGTCCTGGCGTTCTGCTTTTTGGTGCACAGATACTTGCAGATGCTTGCGGGTGTCCGGCACGGCAGGCGGGAAAGGTTTTCCGGCAGAATTTAAAAAAGGGATAAAGGAGGTAGGGGGAGTGGGAAAAGTGAGCCACATGGATGAAAGTAAAACGGTCATCCAAATGAAAGACATTGTAAAGAAATTTGGGGATTTTACAGCCAACGACCACATCAACCTGACGGTGCACAAAGGGGAGGTCCACGCCATTTTAGGGGAGAACGGTGCAGGCAAAAGCACTATGATGAACGTGCTCTGCGGCCTGTATAAGCCTACCAGCGGACAGATTTTTATCAATGAAAAAGAAGTTCAGTTTTCCAGCCCCAAGGAAGCCATTGATATGGGAATCGGCATGGTTCATCAGCATTTTATGCTGATTCAGCCATTTACGGTTGCGGATAATATCATCCTTGGAGTGGAACCGGTAAAGGGTTTGGTAGTTGATCACCAGACGGCCCGTGAAAAGGTTGTGGAATTATCAGAACGTTATGGGATGAAAGTAGATCCGGATGCCAAAGTGGAGGACATTTCCGTTGGTATGCAGCAGCGTGTGGAAATTTTGAAAGTGCTTTACAGGGGAGCAGACACGCTGATTCTGGATGAGCCTACGGCTTCCCTGACACCTCAGGAGATCGAGGGACTTATGGAGATTATTGAGAACCTTACGGCAGACGGAAAGAGTGTGATTCTCATTACCCATAAGCTGAAAGAGATTACGGCCTGTGCGGACACCTGTACCATTATCCGCCAGGGAAAATACATTCGTACCGTAAAAGTGGACGAGGTCAATGAAAATGAACTGGCGGCTATGATGGTAGGCCGTGATGTGAATTTTGCAGTGGAAAAGAAAGAAATGATTCCCGGTGAGATTGTTCTTGAGGTCAAGGATATCCATGCAAAGGATTACCGGGATGTGGAGATATTAAAAGGGTTCAATCTGAATGTAAGAAGAGGCGAGATTGTAGGACTTGCCGGTGTGGACGGCAACGGTCAGACGGAGCTTGTGGAGGTACTGACGGGACTACGCAGGGCAGACGCCGGAGAGGTAAGGATTCTCGGAAAGGATGTATTTAACAAATCTCCCAGAGAGACTTTTGAAAGCGGAATCTCCAGTATTCCGGCAGATCGCCAGAAGCACGGACTGATTCTGGATTTTTCCAATGAGGACAATCTGATTCTTCAGCATTTTGAGGAAGAACCATTTTCCAGTAAGAGGATTCTGAACCGGAAAGCCATTCGTGAGCATGCACTGGAGCTTGAGGAAAAGTTTGATATCCGGCCCAGAGGCAGTGCCGGTGCTCCGTCAGGAACTCTTTCAGGTGGAAATCAGCAGAAAGTTATCATAGCCCGGGAGGTAACCAACGATAAGGATCTTCTGATTGCGGTAAATCCTACCCGTGGTCTGGATGTGGGTGCTATTGAGTTTGTACATAAATATCTTGTTGAGCAGAGAAATAAGAACAAAGCGGTACTTTTGGTATCCTTTGAACTGGATGAGATTATGAGCCTGTCGGATCGGATTGAGGTTATTTTTGACGGACAGATAACGGGAAGTGTGGCCGGAAAAGATGCGGATGAGAAAGAGCTTGGCTTTATGATGGCAGGAGGTAAGAAGCATGAATAAAAAGAAAAGTATTTTGGAAAGTAATGTATTCTATACTCTGATTGCCATTCTGGCAGGTTTCATTATCGGAGCAATCTTTTTGATGATTGCAGGCATTAGCCCGGCTGTGGCGTATGGAAAGCTGTTTAGCAGTATTTTTGGAAAATCCAAGTATCTGGTGTGGACCTTGATCTATGCAAGTCCTCTGATTTTTACCGGACTGAGCGTAGCCTTTTCTTTCCGGACGGGCGTGTTTAATATCGGAGCTGAGGGACAGTTTGTAGTGGGGGCTCTGACTGCCTGCTGCATCGGAATTCTTGTGGACGTTCCGGCATGGATTCATGTGCCGCTGTGTATCATCGGGGCTGCGGCGGCAGGATGTATCTGGTCTTTGTTCGTAGGCATTTTAAAAGTAAAACGGGGAATCCATGAAGTGCTTTCTTTTATTATGTTTAACTGGATTGCTTTCTATCTCTCCAATTACGTGGTGAATCTGTCGGTGATTCACAAGGAGGGCGGCGGCGAAGCCACCAAGGATGTTCTGGATTCTTCCAGAATCCTGTTCCCGGAGGGGCTTCGAAAAGCCCTTGACTGTACTTCCGCCAACTGGGGCATTGTTCTGGCTGTTGCGGCGGCAATTATTATCTGGATTATCATTGAGAAGACGACGCTTGGTTATAAATTAAAAGCCGTAGGATTTAACAGCAACGGAGCCCTGTATGGAGGAATCAATGCGGACGCTTCCATACTGACAGCCCTTGGAATCTCCGGTGCCCTGGCAGGACTTGGGGGTGCGGTGCAGATTCTGGGAATGGCAGGACGGTTAAGCCAGTTTGCAGGTCAGGAGGGCTTCGGGTTCGAGGGAATCACGGTAGCCCTTATCGGCTCATCCAGTCCCATCGGATGTATTTTCTCAGGTCTTTTCTATGGAGCCATGAAGTACGGCGGATCAAAGCTCAGTATGGTGAAAGCGCCCTCTGAGGTTGTAAATATTATTATGGGATGTGTCATTCTCTTTATTGCCATTTCCCATGTGTTCCGTACGTTGTTTGCACGCTTTATAAAAAAGGAGGGAAAGTAGAATGGATGTCTTAATTAAAAATCTTGGTCTGCTTATCAACGCAACACTGATCGCTACGCCGCCTCTTTTGCTGGCAGCACTGGGCTCCTGCTTCTCAGAACGCAGCGGTGTTGTAAACATTGGAATTGAGGGGATGATGACAATCGGGGCCTTTACGGGGGCTGTTATGGGACTTGTATCCGGAAACGGCTGGATTGCCTTTTTCTGTGCAGGTCTGGCCGGGGCCTTATTTGGCGTGATTCATGCGGTGGCATGTATTTCCTTCCATGCGGATCAGACCATTGCCGGAACGGCCATTAATTTCCTTGGACCCGGTCTTGCGGTGTTTCTCTGTAAGGCAATGTTTGATAATTCTTCGGATACGCCGGCTATGGATACAAGCTGCAAGCTGCCGAAGCTCTTTGAGGGAGTATTTCCCACCGGATCATTCTGGAGTAATGTGCTGAATGTTTATTCTATGGCATATTTGGTGTTTATCGTGGCCTTTGTATGCTGGTTTGTCTTTTATAAGACAAAGTTCGGCACACATTTAAGGGCGGTGGGCGAGCATCCGGAGGCATGTGAATCCCTGGGTATTGACGTGTACAAGGTACGCTATATCTGTGTGATTCTTTCCGGCTTTATGGCAGGACTTGGCGGAGCCTTTGTGACGCTGGCTACAATCAACCAGTTTCGGCCCAGTGTTATCGTCGGACAGGGCTTTATTGCTATTGCGGCGGTTATTTTCGGAAAGTTCTCTCCGGGTGGCGCTATGAAAGCCTGCCTGCTGTTCGGGCTTTGCAGCGGCATTAAGACACTGGCGGGACAGAGCAATACCATTTCCCCCAATCTGGTCTCCATGATCCCGTATATTGTGACCATTCTGGCACTTGTACTCTTTGTAGGAAAGGCTCATACGCCGGCGGCAAATGGAAAGATCTTTGTGAAGTCGAAATAAAATATAAAAAGGGAAATGAATTCTTCTGTTAAGGGGGGCATCTGCAGGGGGTGCGGAACAAAAAACAGTAAAAGCCTGGACAGTGCCAGATGGATATTCGGACGGTATTTAACGGCCGAACATCCATCTATATAAAGGGTGCTGGCAGGGCTTAAGCGGAACTAGGATAAAAAGTTGGAATAGGAGTGATGAATAATGAGAGATATTTCTATGGAACGTGTAAATGAAACCAGGAAAAGGATTCTGGAGATTATTGAGAGTCCCACCCTGACTCATGAGCAGAAGCTGACCAATCTTGCAGGCCAGGCAGACTCTCTGATGGAGGTTCTGGATCTGCCGGAGGGACTGGATGAGCTTCTGAATGTGGGAATTGACAAGCAGTGCATCTGCGACCTTTCGGAGGGCCATGCGCCTGTGCGCCCCCGCTATATTGCGCCGGACTATGCCAAGTTTATGAAAGAGGGCTGTGAATTCCTGCAGCTTCCTGCCCCCGCAGATCTCTATGAGGCACTGAACGGTCTTTTGATCTTCTACAAGCATGTGCCCAGCGTTACCAATTATCCCGTTTACGTGGGGCAGCTGGATGAGCTTTTGGAGCCTTTTATTGACACCGTGGATGAGGAACAGGCAAAGAAGCTTCTTCGTATGTTTATGATTCATGTGGATCGCACGGTTCTGGATTCTTTCTCCCATGCCAATATCGGCCCGAAGCCTACCAAGGCAGGGCGGCTGCTTCTGGAGGCAGAGACGGAGCTTGAGCATGCGGTGCCCAATCTGACCCTGAAGTATGAGGAGGGAGTCACGGATGATGACTTTATGCTGAAAGCCATTGACTGTGCCCTCCACAGTGCAAAGCCAAGCTTTGCCAATCACAAGATGTTTAAAAGCGAGCTTACCGAGCAGTACGTGATTGCAAGCTGCTACAATGGACTGCCTTTGGGCGGCGGCTCCTATACCCTCTGCCGGCTGATTTTGGGTAATATTGCTAAGAGAGCCAAAAATATTCAGGATTTTAAGGAGAGAGAGCTTCCCTATGTGATGGACATTATGGCAAGGTATATGGATGCCAGAGTCCGCTTCGAGGTGGAGGAAAGCGGCTTCTTTGAGAATCATTTCCTGGTAAAGGAGGGCTTTATCCGCAGAGACCGCTTTACGGCTATGTATGGCCTTGTGGGGCTTGCGGAGTGTGTAAATCTTCTGTTGGAGAAAGAGGGTAAGACGGGCAGGTTCGGACATGATGAGTATGCCAATAACCTTGGCGTGGAGATTATGAACCAGATCGATGCCTTTAATAAGCAGCATGAGGCTCCTTACTGCGAGGTAACCGGAGGACATTATCTGCTTCATGCACAGGTGGGGCTTGCGGAGGATCAGCATGTGACTCCGGGAACACGGATTCCCATTGGGGAAGAGCCCCAGGAGTTGATTGAGCATCTTCAGGTTATCAATCGGTTTCATAAGTATTTCCCATCCGGAACGGGAGATATTTTCCCCATTGATCTGACGGTACACAGGAATCCGGAATTTGTTCTTGATATTATTAAGGGCGCTTTCCGGCAGGATTTGAGGTATCTGTCTTTCTATTCCAGCGACAGTGATGTGATCCGTGTTACGGGGTATCTGGTAAAACGTTCCGAGATGGAGAAGCTGGACAGCGGCCTTGCTGTGCTTCAGAATACCACAGGGCTGGGCTTGGGAGCTTCTAAGAACGGGCATATTTTGGAGCGAAAGATTCGATAGAGAGAAATTATGTAACTTTACCCTTTAGTGCCATCATGCAGTGATTTTAATAGGAGGAACAGATTATGAATTATTCGGAAGATGCCAGCAAACAATATCATATTCAGGCAGGTCAGGGGGACGTGGGGAAATATGTGATTCTTCCGGGAGATCCCAAGCGTTGCGCAAAGATTGCCGCCTATTTTGACGATGCGGTTCTTATGGCGGACAGCCGGGAATACGTCACTTATACAGGATATTTGGATGGAGTTAAGGTAAGTGTAACCTCTACCGGAATCGGCGGCCCCTCCGCATCCATTGCCATGGAAGAGCTGGTAAATGCAGGAGCAGACACCTTTATCCGTGTGGGAACCTGCGGAGGTATGCAGCTGGATGTAAAGAGCGGTGATCTGGTGATTGCCACCGGAGCTATCCGCATGGAGGGAACCAGCAGAGAGTATGCGCCCATTGAGTTTCCGGCTGTGGCGGATATCGGCATTGTCAATGCTCTGATTGCATCTGCCAAGGAGATGGAAAAGGATTATCATGCGGGAGTTGTCCAGTGCAAGGATTCCTTTTACGGACAGCACTCACCGGAGACAAAGCCTGTAAGCTATGAGCTTTTGAATAAGTGGGAGGCGTGGAAGCGTCTTGGCTGCCTTGCTTCTGAGATGGAGTCTGCGGCGCTGTTCGTGGCAGCAAGCGCTCTGCATGTACGTGTAGGCTCCGTATTTCTGGTAGTTGCCAATCAGGAGAGGGAAAAGGAGGGGCTTGAGAATCCGGTGGTTCATGATACGGATATGGCAATCCGGACAGCGGTAGCGGCACTTCGCAAGCTAATTAAGGAAGATGTAGCGGCCTCAAAGAAATAGGGTATCCCTTTATGCACAAGAAACATGTGCAAATTAAGGAAAGGAGAAAATGCGTTTTGGGGAAATATAAACGTGTGTTTGTAGTAGTGGTAGATTCTCTGGGCGTTGGAGAAATGACGGATTCCAAAGAATACGGGGATGTGGGAGTGAATACCTTAGAGCATATTTCAGCCTCTGTGGATTCCTTTGAGATCCCCAATCTGAAACGCCTTGGACTGGCTAATTTATGCACCTTAAAACAGGTGGAACCGGTAGAAGCTCCCTTGGCTTATTACACAAAGATGAATGAAAAAAGCCGCAGCAAGGATACCATGACCGGACACTGGGAGATTATGGGTCTTGAGGGGAAGCAGCCCATGAAGACCTTTACGGACACAGGATTTCCGCCGGAGCTGATTCGGGAGCTGGAGGAACGGACGGGCCATAAGGTGATCGGCAACAAGAGCGCCAGCGGAACGGAGATTCTGGAGGAGCTTGCAGAGGAAGAGATTGCCACAGGCCATATGATTGTCTATACTTCCGCCGACTCGGTGCTGCAGATCTGCGGAAATGAAGAGACCTTTGATTTAAAGGAGCTTTACCGCTGCTGCGAGATTGCAAGGGAAATCACTATGAAAGACGAGTGGAAAGTTGGCCGGGTAATCGCAAGGCCCTATGTGGGGAAGAAACGTGGGGAGTTTAAGCGGACCAGCAACCGTCATGACTATGCCTTAAAGCCTTTTGGGAAAACGGCTTTGGATGCTTTGAAAGATAATGGTCTGGATGTGATTTCCGTTGGTAAGATCAAGGATATCTTTGACGGGGAGGGCATCACCCGGGCTTTGAAGTCCCAAAGCTCCGTGCATGGCATGGAACAGACCATTGAGATTGCAAAGGAGGATTTTCATGGTCTGTGCTTTGTGAATCTGGTGGATTTTGATGCTCTGTGGGGCCATAGGCGGAATCCCGCGGGCTATGCCCAGGAGATTGAAAAGTTTGATAAGAATCTCGGCGTGCTTATGGAGCTTCTGAAAGAGGACGATCTTTTGATTATTACAGCAGACCATGGAAATGATCCTACGTATACCGGAACGGATCACACAAGGGAAAAGGTGCCGTTTTTGGCTTACTCGCCCTCTATGAAAGGCCATGGAATGTTACCCGAGACAGATACCTTTGCCGTGATTGGCACAACCATAACGGATAACTTCGGTATTCCCATGCCAGATGGAACCATTGGAACCTCTCTTCTTAAGAAGCTTGTATAAATGGTATTTCGGGAGCTTGTGGAAAAACCATATTCCGGTGCATCTTTTGTACAGGAGAAGCCGGCGAAAGGTATACCAGGATTTAGAAAAGGAGACTACGGCAGATGAAAGCAGTCGTAAATCGGATTATCCCTTTCAGCAGCGTGGACGGCCCCGGCAACCGGACAGCCATCTTTCTGCAGGGCTGCAATATCAACTGCAAATACTGCCACAATCCGGAGACAAGGGGCATGTGCAAAAACTGCGGCGTCTGTGCAGATAATTGCCCTGCAGGGGCATTGGCATTGGAGGCGGGAAGGGTTCATTTTGACGGGACAAAATGCGTCCAGTGCGATACCTGTATCCATGTCTGCCCTTATGACAGTTCTCCGAGAACGGAAGAACTGACGCCCCAGGAAGTATTTGAGCGGGTAAGGAAGCAGATGCCCTATATCCGGGGAATTTCCGTGTCCGGAGGGGAGTGCATGCTGCAGCCGGAATTTCTTACGGAGTTGTTTTCACTGGCAAAGGAGGAGGGGCTTAGTACCTTAATTGACAGCAATGGGACCATTCCTTTTCAGGAGTATCCTAAGCTTGTGGAGGTTACGGACGGCGTCATGCTGGATATCAAAGCCTTTGACTGTGAAGAGCATAAGAACGTAACAGGGACAGGCAATGAGACGGTTCTTGAAAATGCGGTCTGGCTGGCGGAGCATAAGAAGCTTTATGAGGTGCGGGCCGTGATCGTTCCGGGGCTCTATGACACGGAGAACAGTATCCGTAAAATGGGTGAGTTTCTGGCACCTTATCTGGCAGTTCAGGAGTTTCGGATAAAAGTGATTGCCTACCGGCCAATGGGGGTCAGGAGAGAATTTGCCAATTATCAGGTGCCCAGTCAGGATTACTTAAACAAATTGGCGGATATTCTGCGGGAATATGGTTTCCGTGAGATTATTCTTATTTGAAAGGAGAAAAGCGTATGTCTAATGTACCAACACCACACAATAGCGGAAAAATGGGCGATTTCGCCAAAACAGTTCTGATGCCGGGAGATCCCTTGCGGGCAAAATATATTGCCGAGACGTATCTTGAGAATCCCAGACAGGTAAACGGCGTGCGGAATATGCTGGGCTTTACGGGAACCTATCATGGAAAGGAAATTTCAGTAATGGGAGCCGGTATGGGAATGCCCTCTATTGGAATTTATTCTTATGAGCTTTATAATTTTTATGATGTGGACAATATTATCCGCATCGGATCCGCGGGAGGACTGCAGGATTGCGTTAAGGTTATGGATGTAGTTATCGGCATGGGGGCCTGCACGGATTCCAATTATGCTTATCAGTTCGGACTTCCGGGAACCTTTGCACCTACTGCGGATTACGGGCTGTTAAGCCGGGCCGTTGAGATTGCAAAAAAGCAGGGGACCAATGTGGTTGTGGGAAATGTATTGTCCTCGGATGTATTTTACAATGCGAAAAGCGATGTCAATGACCTGTGGAAAAGCATGGGAGTGCTGGCGGTGGAGATGGAAGCGGCAGCACTTTATATGAATGCGGCCAAGGCCGGGAAGAAAGCCCTCTGCCTGCTGACTATTTCCGATCATATTTATACGGGAGAGGCATTGAGCGCTGAGGATCGGCAGGTTGGATTCGGAAAGATGATGGAGATTGCGTTGGAACTGGCGTAAAAGGAAATTAGAATTATAAACAGTACCTCTTAGGTTAAACTGAAAGGATGTTACGGAACTGGGAACAGTAACATCTTTTCAGTGTGCAAATCAATTTACAGACACATGCTCTTGTGGCAGGGAATTGATTTAGGTAAAGGTGCACTGAAAGGATGTTACGGAACTGGAATAAGAATAGGAGAACAGATAGAATGGAAACAAAAAAAATATTAGGACACGTGGATCATACCCTGCTGACACAGACGGCTACCTGGGAGGAAATCCGGCAGATTTGCGATGATGCCATTGCTTATGGGACGGCATCCGTATGCATTCCCCCCAGCTATGTGAAGCAGGCTAAGGAATATGTGGGGGACAAGATGGCAGTCTGCACGGTGATTGGATTCCCCAACGGATATATGACCACGGCGGCCAAGGAGTTTGAGACAAAGGATGCACTGGCCAACGGGGCGGACGAGATTGATATGGTGATCAACATTGGCTGGGCAAAGGATGGAAAGTTTGATGCCATAGAGGAAGAGATCCGCACTTTAAAAGCAGCCTGCGGGGAGAAAATTTTGAAAGTTATCATTGAGACTTGCCTTTTGACAGAGGATGAGAAGATTGAGCTCTGCCATGCGGTAACAAAGGCAGGAGCAGATTTTATCAAGACGTCTACAGGCTTTTCTAAGGCCGGGGCTGCCTTTGAGGATATTGAGCTGTTTTCTGAGCATATCGGTTCCGGTGTGCGGATGAAAGCGGCCGGAGGCATTTCCTCTATGGAGGATGCGGAAAAGTTTCTTGAGCTTGGGGCGGATCGTCTGGGGACGAGCCGGATCGTAAAGATCGTAAAAAACGAGCAGGCTACGGGGTATTAAGTAAGATAAGAAACAGACTTTTCCAGAGCATATCAAGTAGAAATACTTGGTATGCTCAATTTATAAAGGTTAGAGAAGTACTATATAATTACTAAGGGATTTCCATAGGATAACAACTGTCAAAGCAAGCCTTGCACAAGGGCAGCCCATCCACGGCTGCATCCAGATCCTCCACACGCATGTACCCAAGGGAATCAGCGCCGATCATCCGGCGGATTTCCTCAACGGAATGGGAGGCAGCCAAAAGCTGCTGGTTGGAGGGAACATCCGTACCAAAGTAGCAGGGATAGAGAAAGGGCGGAGAGCTGATTCTTACATGTACCTTGCCTGCCCCAGCCTGCTTTAAGAGGCGGATTAGGTTGGCGATGGTGGTGCCCCGGACTATGGAGTCATCGACCAGAACCAGATTTTTTCCTTTTACGGCAGCTTCCAGGACGCTCAGCTTCAGGCGCACGCTGGATTCCCGTTCTTTTTGGGTGGGCTTGATGAAAGTTCTGCCTACATAGCTGTTTTTGTGAAAGGCCAGACCAAAGGGAATGCCGGAAGCTTTCGCAAAGCCCTGGGCGGCAGCGATTCCGGAGTCGGGAACACCGGTTACAAGGTCGGCATCTGCCGGATATGCTTTGGCTAAAGCAGCACCGGCTTTTAACCGGGATTCGTAGACGGAGATCTTGTCAAGAGTACTGTCAAGACGGGCAAAGTAGATATATTCGAAGATACAATGAGCCTGTTTCTTCTGGCATAATTCCAGATTGGAGGCAATGCCTGTACGGGAGATGGTTAAGATCTCTCCAGGGAGTATATCTCGAACAAACCGGGCTCCCACGGCGCTCAGTGCGCAGCTTTCTGAAGCAATCATATAAGAATCTCCCCGCTTTCCCAGACAGAGGGGTTTTAGGCCAAAGGGATCCCGGACGCCGATAAGCTTTCTGGGACTGGCAATGACGAGACCATAGGCACCCCTGATTTTGGAGGCGGTCTTTTGGAGCGCTTCCTCCACGGATTTTGTATGTACTCTTGCACGGGCGATGTGATAGGCAATCACTTCGGAGTCCGTAGTAGTTTGGAAAATGGCGCCTGTGCGGACAAGCTCTTCCCGAAGCTCTTTCGTATTCACCAGATTTCCGTTGTGGGCCAGAGCGAGGGTACCTTTGATATAATTTAGTACAAGGGGCTGGGCATTGTTCAGATCCGAAGCGCCTGTAGTGGAGTAGCGGACATGTCCTACCCCCAGATTTCCTTTTAATTCGTTTAACCGGGTGTCGGAAAATACCTCATGGACAAGGCCCATGCCCTTGTGGACGTTCATATTACCCATGGGGCCGTCTGTGTCACAGACAGCGATACCGCAGGATTCCTGCCCCCGGTGCTGGAGGGAGGCAAGGCCATAGTAAATGGAGCCGGCCGCATCCGTTCCGTCCGGATTGTAGATTCCAAACACGCCGCATGCTTCCTTGATGCGTGGTTCTTCCATATGGTTTGTTGTTTCACAAAAATGTTCTTTCATATGAATCCTCGTTATGAACAATGTTATATTTCCTTTCTGAATACCTCAAGTGAACATGCATAAGCACGTTCACTTGAGAATAAAAGTAGGAGGTTTTTCAATTTATATATTGTGTTACAGAGAGAATAGAAGCTGATCGTAAGTAGGATAGGGAAGCATCGTATCCGGAATCAGGGCTTCCGCCTTATTTGCAGCTTCTGCCAGCTCATCCATTTTTCCAAGCAGCTCCAGATGACAGATCTGAGCAGCTTTTAAGGTATCCCCTGTGGATACGGCCTTTTCAATCAGAGCCTTCAGCTCCTTAAGCCCATCTGTGAGAGCAGCATAGGTCTTTGTAAGGCCGGATACAAGGGCTTCCTCGGAATCCATGGAAAGTCCGGGCATAAATGCCTTTTTGGAAGCGGCATTTTTGGCGGTCTCTCCTGCATAGGCATTGACTGCCGGCAGGAAATCCTTGGTCAGCATCTCATCTAAGGTACGGGCCTCAATCAGTACGGTCTTTGTATAGTTCTCCAACAGAATCTCATAGCGGGAGAAGATTTCTTCCTTTGTAAAAATGTGATGTCTGGTAAATAGCTCCACATTTTTATCCGCAATAAACCGGGGCAGGCAGTCCGGTGTGGATACCAGATTGTAAAGGCCCCGCTTTTTGGCTTCCTCCACCCATTCTTCTGAATAGCCGTTTCCGTTGAAAATGATCTTCTTATGCTTCTCAATAGCATTTTTCAAAAGTGCATGAACAGCCTGCTCCATGTCTTCCGGCTTTGTGCCCTCAAGCTCCTTGTAGAACTGGGACAGAGCCTCGGCAACGGCAGTGTTCAGTACAATGTTGGGCGTTGCTACGGAAGCGGAGGAACCCAGCATACGGAATTCGAATTTATTTCCGGTAAAGGCAAAAGGCGATGTACGATTCCGGTCGGTATTATCCTTTACAAAATGGGGCAGCACATGGGCGCCGATATCGATTTGGACGGCTTCCTGTTTCCCCATATGGGAATCATTCTCAATGGATTTTAAAACGGCAGTAAGCTCATCTCCAAGGAAAATGGATACGATGGCCGGGGGCGCTTCGTTGCCTCCCAGACGGTGATCGTTTCCTGCGCTGGCGGCGGAGATACGCATCAGGTCCGCATAGTCGTCAACAGCCTTGATAACTGCCATCAAGAATACCAGGAAAGGCAGGTTCTTGGCAGGCGTCCGTCCGGGATTCAGAAGATTTACGCCCTCGTTGGTGACCAGAGACCAGTTGTTGTGCTTGCCGCTTCCGTTGATTCCCTGGAAAGGCTTTTCGTGAAGGAGGCAGACCATGTTGTGCTTTTCGGCTACCTTTTTCATAATTTCCATGGTAAGCTGGTTGTGGTCTACGGCCACATTTGCGGTGTCAAAGACAGGGGCAAGCTCGTGCTGGGCGGGAGCTACCTCGTTGTGCTTGGTTTTTGCCGGAATTCCAAGCTTCCACAGCTCCACATCCAGATCGTGCATGTAAGCGGATACCTTTGGCTTTAAAGCGCCGAAGTAGTGGTCCTCCATCTCCTGGCCCTTGGGAGCCGGAGCGCCGAAGAGGGTTCTTCCGCAGAAAATCAGGTCTTTTCTCTTTTTGTACAGATCCTTGTCTACCAGAAAGTATTCCTGTTCCGGCCCGATGGTGGTGGAAACCCTTGTGACAGTATCATTTCCAAGAAGATGCAGTACCTTTACGGCTTCTTTGCTTAAAGCTTCCATGGAGCGAAGCAGGGGCGTCTTCTTATCCAGAGCTTCTCCGCTGTAGGAGCAGAAGGCTGTGGGGATGTATAGGGTCTTATCCTTGATAAATGCCGGAGAAGTCGGGTCCCAGGCGGTGTAGCCTCTGGCTTCAAAGGTGGCACGCAGGCCTCCGGAGGGGAAGCTTGAAGCGTCAGGCTCGCCCTTTACCAGCTCTTTTCCGGAGAAGTCCATAATAACCTCCCCCTCTCCGGCAGGAGCGATGAAGCTGTCATGCTTTTCCGCCGTGAAGCCGGTCATGGGCTGGAACCAGTGGGTGTAGTGGGTGGCGCCATTTTCTACGGCCCATTCTTTCATGGCTACGGCTACGGAGTTTGCCACGTCCAGCTCCAGATGGGTGCCGTTCTCAATGGTTTTCCGCAGGGCCTTGTACATATCCTTTGGCAGCTTGCTGCGCATGACCTTGTCGCCAAATATCATACTTCCGTATAATTCGGGGATTTCTTTGTTCATAATTTTCTTCTCCTCTCCTTTGGGATTCTGAAACAATCCCGGATCAAAAAAGGAGCCTCGGGCAGATGCCCAAAGCTCCGTTGCTTACGAAATGTAGTATACTCTAAAATTTTAGAATGTCAAGAGGAAATTTGAAAAAATTTTTTTGAATTTGATTTTAAATGCTCTTTGCTTTGCGGTGAATATACCTTGTATTGACGAGATAATTTGTGAATAATATAATGTTTTAAAGAAAGGGAACGATTACAAATAGGGGGGACATTTGCTTGAAAATAAATATTTTAGAAATTAAAGATATTGTCAATTGTGTATGTGACAAATTTATTGAAAATAACGGAAATTACCTTGAAACAGAACAGGATTATTTTTGGTATGTAGATATGGAGCAGGCACTTGATTTTCAAAAGAAACCCAGTTCTTTGTGCGTTGGCTCTTTGGAAGATGATTATAGGGCGTTAAAGGAAATTGTAAAGGATAAAAGAATTATAAATATTCTTGATTTGGACAGAGTATCCGACTTGTTTAAAATCATTTCTTATGAAGTGGAAAAGAGTGGAAGTAAGATGATGTAAAATGTTGCTGGTATAGCAAACAATTGTAAAGAAAAAAGAAAGGATATAGAGTAAATATGGGAAACGATCATTATAAAAAAATAAGCAAATTCATTAGCCTTGTCCTGCGTCACAATCCGGATGCGGCAGGGATCAGCCTGGACGATCATGGCTGGGCGGATGTAAAGGAATTGATTCAGGGGGTTAATGAAACAGGAAGAGCACTGGATTTAGAGACGTTAAAGGAGATTGTCCGCACCAATGATAAGAAGCGGTTCAGCTTTAATGAGGACGGTACAAAAATCAGAGCCAACCAGGGCCACAGCATTCAGGTTGATGTGGAGTTAAAGCAGGCCGTACCTCCAGACGTCCTGTATCATGGTACGGCGACACGATTTTTGGGAAGTATTTTGAATGCAAAGGAGGGACTGAGGGCGGGGAGCAGACTGTATGTTCATTTGTCAAAAGACTACGGTACCGCAGTGAAGGTAGGCATGCGGCATGGGGTTCCCGCAGTGCTTAAGGTTGATGCCAAAAGAATGATGAAAGAGGGATATACGTTTTATCTGTCAGAAAACGGGGTGTGGCTGGTGGAGAAAGTTCCGGTAAAATATTTGGAACGGGCACTGGAACCGGAGGAACCAAAGGCGGAGCCATAAATTTATGGTTTGCCGTGAGTGAAGACATAAATGATATTTTATGGATGGATATTGTTGAAATGGAGTATTATACTTTGGAGGAATGGAGAGCTTCATCAAGTTATAGGAATTTTGAGTGAGTATCTTAAATTATTACAAAAAGCGAGAGCTATAACTAAATGGACAGACGAGGAATTGCAAGGGATTTATGAATTTGAGCAGCCTGTAAACCTGAATACCTGATGTGATTAGATTTTATCACATAGGAAAAATATAAGGGATTATTTATAGTATGGAAAACATAGAACCTATACTGAGAGATTATATTAAAAATGTAGAAGCCGCATGCAGCAGCTTGTTAAAAAGTATCAACCGTTCCGAAAACATTGATTTAAGATTATGAGTGATGAAATATTAAAACATCTTTTTTAGCACAATATTATCAGACAGGATGGCAGTTTGGCTAAGATAAATAGAGATAAGCAATGAAAGAATCATATACAAAAAGAAGCAACTTTAGTTGCTTTTTTCTGCGAAAGTGTTATATTATACTTAGAGAAAGACCACTTTTATACAAAAAAGTAATGATATGGTATTTACGAAAACCGTACATGATGGATAAAAGGTTTGAAATTTAAGCTTTAAGTGGAGGTATTGTATGGAAAATGAATTTACAAAACCTGAGAGTCCCTTTCTGCTGCTGACAGAAGACGCAGATGGAAAGGTATCTTATTGCTGGTGGGATAATGAAGCGGGACTTCAGGAAGATGCGGTCAAAAGAAGAAAAGAGGGGGAACAGATCATCTGTGCAATCGAAATTTCTTCCAGCAGAGATGTAGAAATTCCGCCTGAGTATGGAGCGGCTGATTTTACCAAGGAAGTCAAGCCAGCTTATGATGATGCAAAAGAAAGAGGATTTGACAGCATTATTTTGGCAGTAGATACAGATACGGAACAGACCTATTATTTCTATGATATGGAGGATGGAATTCAGTGCAATGAATTTGATAGCTGCTTTGATGATCTGGATTCTGCCGTAGAAGCGCTATTTAAGGAAAGAATGGTTGGAAAGCCTGTAGATATTCGAATCGAATAGGTAATGTATTGAATATTTATACATAATTGCAGCGATTTTTAGATGACAATATAAGGAATTCTTGAGTGAAATAGAGAAATTTCCAAGTAAAATAGAGTGTAAAGTCTTTTGACGAATGATAAGGGCTTTACACCTTTTTTCATTTACCCCAAAAGCTGCATATGATAAAAGGAGCGATTATGTGGCAACTGACATTTTTAATATTTATACTGTCATTCTGTATTTTTGCAGGAATTATGCTGCGTGAGCCAAGGACCCTGTGGAGCGGCATTTCCTTTTTCCTGATGCTCATGTGGCTGGCGCTTTTTGTGCTTTTCTTTTTCTCGCAATACGCAGACTGGCTGGCAGAGCATAAGGCGGTTCTTACCCTGATGGCTGCTTTGTTCATTTCGGCATCTCTTTTTATTCTGGTTTTTCCGGTGCTTCTTATGATCCTGTTTTTTGTGGAGGGACTTAAAATTATCCGCCATGAGGGAAAGAAACCGTCCAATCTTTTATCTCTGCTGTTTTCTATCCTGCTCTGTGCTTACCTGTTTGTATGGCCGATGGTGGGGACCATGAGGAAAGACGCTTTCAGCACAAGGATCTATATGGCAGTCACGCTTTTCGTGCTGTATCTCTTGGCATTAATGGCCATGTATGCCCTTTCCGCCATTTTGAACCTGATTCATCTGAAAAGGAGGAGACGGTTGGATTATATTGTTGTCCTTGGATGCGGAATCAGAGGGAAGAAAGTAACGCCTCTGCTTGCGGCCCGGATAGACAAGGGCATAAGGCTTTTGCGGTACAATCCCAATGCCCGGATGATCCTCTCCGGCGGACAGGGACCGGGAGAGGAGATACCGGAGAGTGAGGCCATGGCAGTCTATGCAGTCCAAAAAGGCGTGGACAAGGATAGAATGATAATCGAACGGGAATCCGTATCAACAGAGGAGAACCTTTTATTTTCAAAAAGACTCATGGAGAAAGAGAAGCCGAAAATAGCGATTGTCACTACGGCATACCATGTGTTCCGTGCTTTGATCCTTGCCAGAAAGCAGGGAATGAAATGTGTGGGCTTTGGAGCTAAGACGAAATGGTATTTTACGCTAAATGCATGGATTCGTGAGTTTGTGGGGTATTTAAGCCTTACATGGAAAAGACATGCGATTGTCATGGCTGCGCTGGCGTGGTGTGTGCTGATGTTCACATAAAAAATGTCAGCTGCTTATCAGCATTTGCGGTCCTATTTCATAGAAACTAAAAATAGAATTGAATATTTTAAAACTTTGTGATAACCTATCATAGGAAAAAGCAGGATATGATGAATAGCCTGCCCTCAGCGGATTCACTTTTCCTGTTTAAAATATGATTAAACGAGAGGAAGATAAGACATGAAGTCGATCAAATCAAAAATTCAATTTAGTATGCTGTCAGTGGTATTGGTTGGATCAATATTGATCGGAGTAATCACAGCGATTTTAAACGCCAGGGGAATCGATGAGACGATGACCAAGACCCTGGGTCCTGCAACGCAGATGGCTGCGGATGCGGTAGAATGGCGGATGAATAACTATTGGACAGCTCTGCAGGAGGCGGCCGCCTCCGATATTTTCCGGGAGTCTGAGCCTACCGCTTCAGAATTAGTTCCTGTTCGTGATGATATAGCCAGCCGCAATGGCTTTCTCTATACCGGCAAGATGGCTGCGGACGGTTCTTCCTCCACAGGCTACAATTATGCCGAAGAAGATTATTTTAAACAGTGTAAGGAGACTATGAAGCCTTATATATCTGATATTATGAATGATGGCGAGCAGATGATCTTTCTGTTGGAAGTTCCCATTATTACTGACGGTCGTTTTGACGGCATCGTTTATGGCGGCATCGACGCTGACTTTTTGTCAGATATTGTCGTGAATCTGGCCATGGGCAACGACGGGGTGGCTTATGTGCTGGATAATAAGGGCAATGTTATCGGACACCGGGAGAGGTCCGTGGTGGAGGAAGGATCGAATATGATTGAGGCGGCCAAGACGGATTCCAGCGTTGCGGACGTGGCAGCAGTAAATCAGCGTATGATTCAAAGAGAGACCGGCTTTGGCAGTTACAATTTCTACGGAGACAATAAATTCGTGGGTTTTGCACCCATTGGAGGAAATCAGGAATGGAGCATTGCGATTGAGGCCAGCCAGCGGGAATTTAAATCCACGCTGGATCGAAGCATCCTGCTTACGGTGCTGGTAGTGATTCTGGTCGTAATTGCAACTTTCCCGGTGGCGGTAAAGGTTGGAAGATCCATTTCCGGTCCCATAGCAGCCTGCATTAAACGTTTGGAGGAGTTGGCGGACGGCGATTTGCAGACACCGACGCCTGTAGTGAAATCCAAAGACGAGACTGCTGAATTGACAAAAGCTCTGGATGAAACGGTCAGCCGGTTGAATGACATGGTACAGGATGTGTCCTATCATTTAAGCAAAATGGGCCAGGGAGATTTTCGTGAGGATATTACACGTACATATTGGGGAGACTTTATAGCAATTGAAAAATCCATCAAGGCAATCCACAGTTCCCTTAAGGATACGCTTTTCCAGATCAGTCAGTCTGCCGGAATGGTGGCGGACAGTGCCGGGGAGGTATCAAATGGTGCTCAGTCCTTAAGCCAGGGAGCGACCCAGCAGGCAAGTGCCATCCAGGAGCTCTCCACTACGGTTGCCAGCATTGCGGAAAATGCCCGTCAGACTGCGAAAGCGGCTGAGGAAGCGGGAGATTTTGTAAAGCAGGCAGGAGAGCAGCTTGGCATCAGTGTAGATTATGTAAAAGAACTGAATATGGCCATGGAGAAGATTTCCAGTTCATCCACGGAAATCAGCAAGATCATTGATGCCATTGAGAATATTGCTTTCCAGACGAATATTCTGGCTTTGAATGCTGCTGTGGAGGCGGCACGGGCAGGCAGTGCGGGCAAAGGCTTTGCAGTAGTGTCTGATGAAGTCCGCAACCTTGCTTCCAAATCCGATGAGGCAGCCAAGGCTACAAAAGAACTTATTGAAAGCTCTATTGCCGCAGTGATGGAAGGAGATCAGGTGGTGAACAAGGTGACAGATTCACTGGATAGGAGCAACTCGATTTCCCAAAATGTGACCACAAAAATGAATGCTGTCGTGGAAGCGGTAGAGAATCAGACAAATGCGATTTCTCAGGTTACAGAGGGGATTGACCAGATTTCCGCCGTTGTCCAGAGCACCTCGGCCACTTCAGAGAAAAGTGCCACAACTTCACAGGAGCTGTCCGACCAGTCCATACTGATGAATAATCTGGTACGCAAATTCCGGCTGAAATAATGGTTGACAAATAAAAAAGATAGGTATATTATAAATAAAATTGTATATTTGGTATATAAAATGTGTTGACAAGGAAGAGTACCGATTACGAGATCTTCAGAGAGCCATGGGGCGGTGTGACATGGCGGTTGGATTTTCGGGAAAATCCCCTTTGAGCAGTTTGACTGAAGAACAGCGAGGTTTGCGTAGGTCAAAACGGCAGACATCCGTTATCCTGTCGCTCATTAGCCCGTTGGCTGTTGAGACTGAGTGGCTGTTTTTACAGCAAGAAGAGTGGTACCGCAGAAGTTTATGGCTTTTGTCTCTTTGTGGAGACAGGAGCCTTTTTTATATCATAGGAAAGTCATCCGAACTTCCCCTATGATATAAAAAGCCCTCCAGGCAGGATCGCACTGCGGCGGAAAGGTAAAATGTCGCCAGAGCGACCCGCCGCAGGCGGAGAATCCTGCTTTGCAGGATTCTTATTCATGCATGAATATGCAAAAGAAAGTTTTGAGGTCATTTCTGCCGTTCCCTGACGGCAGTTGACATACATAAATAATTACTATTTTTTAAGGAGGAAGAATCGTTATGAAAAAAAATGTAAGATTCGTTGCTTTGGCTCTGTCAGCAGTCATGATGATGAGCCTTGTGGGCTGCGGCGGAAAAGAAGCCAAAGACAGCCAGACACAAGAGACACCTGCAGCTGCTGATGAGAACAGCGAAGCAGAGGGCAGTGACGAGGGGGCTGCAGAAGCCACAGATGCAACCGTACTTCAGCTTGGAACTACCGTAAATGAGCAGGACAGCTTCCAGGTAGCGGCAGAAAAGTTTGCCGAGCTGGTAGCAGAGAGAACGAACGGTGCATACAAGATTGAGATTTATCCCAACGGTACTCTGGGCGGCGAGAGAGATATGCTGGAGAGTATGCAGATGGATACTCTGGATATGGCAATTGTCACCAGCGGTCCTTTCATTAATTTCTCGGATGCAATGGGCGTTCTGGATATGCCTTATCTGTTTGGAAGCAATGAGGAAGCTTATGCGGTACTGGATGGAGAGATTGGCCGTGAGCTTCTTGATACACTGGAGAATTCCGGACTTAAGGGCCTTGCTTATGCAGAGCGTGGATTCCGTAACCTGACCAACAATGTAAAGCCGATTCAGTCTGCGGCAGATCTGAACGGACTGAAGCTTCGTGTTATGGAAAATGATGTGTATACTGCAAGCTTTAAGGCAATGGGTGTCAATGCGGATCCTATGGCATGGGCGGATGCACTGACCGCACTTCAGCAGGGTACCGTAGACGGACAGGAGAACCCCATCAATGTTATTTATTCCTATAAGCTGTGGGAGTCTCAGAAGTATGCAACCCTGGATCGTCATTCCTACTCTACCGCTATTATTACCATGAGTGCAAATATCTTTAATTCCCTGGATGCCGAGACCCAGCAGATTTTCCTGGATGCGGCACAGGAAGCGGCAGAGTTTGAGCGTGCATGGGTGGCTGAGCAGGAAGCGGATCAGCTTCAGGCTATGAAAGACAATGGTATGGAAGTTATTGAAGATCCGGATCTGGATTCCTTTAAGGAAGCCGTACAGCCTGTTTATGAGCAGTATTCCCAGTATGCAGATTATGTGTCAAGAATTCAGGAGGTTATCGCAGGGATGTAAGAAAAGCATCCGAAGCGGCGAACCGGATTTGACAGATCGCAAATCATAAGTAATAAATCATGAGATTGCCTGACCATGGATGAAATATGGTCCATGCTCAGGCAGTCAAAGTGAAAGCCGTATAGCTTACATGAAAGAACCTTATAAACCCGTTCTATGAGGTATTTCATGTGAGTTATATGAGTCCTTAAGGACGATTGGATGCAAAAGAACGAACTGTAAAAGGGGGAGTTTGATTTTGGTTATTGTTCGAGGTATTCATAAATTGAGTGATATTTTGGATAAGATCGCAGAGGTTATGATTGTGGTGATGCTGGGTGCCATGGTAATTATTACCGGTGCACAGATTGTCTGCCGTATCTTTTTTACTGCTCTGGCATGGAGCCAGGAGGCCACACGTTACCTTTTGATCTGGAGTACCCTGTTTGGAGCAGGCTGTGTGTATAAGAGCAGCGGTCATATTTCTATTTCCGTGCTCCAGGATGTTCTTCCGGGAAAGGCAAAAGATGTCCTGCAGATTGTGATACATGTGCTCTGTATGATCTTATTCGGCCTGATTGTGTTTTATGGGATTCAGTATTTTGGAAAGCAGGGGAACCAGCTTTCGGCGGCTATGCGTCTGCCTATGCGGTATGTTTATATCTGCATTCCCATCGGCTCCGGCCTGATGTTCTTTCATGCACTGGATGCGGCTCTTGGCTGTGTCATGCATTTATTGGGAAAGGAGGAAGCGTAAAATGGCGGCTTTACTTTTTATTGCATTTATTGTTCTGCTTATTTTAGGAGTTCCGGTGGCCTTTTCCATTGCACTTTCTTCTGTGGCAGTAATGACTAAGGGAGATGTGCCTCTCTTAATGATTGTGCAGCGTATGTTTACGGCTACGGATTCCTTTTCCCTGATTGCGGTTCCCTTTTTTATTTTTGCGGGGGATTTGATGGCAAAGGGAAAGGTTTCCAAGGTCCTGGTTGAATTTGCAGAGGCGTTGCTTGGCATGATTAAGGGCGGATTGTCCATTGTGTCTGTGCTTGCCGGAATGTTTTTTGCGGCCATCTCCGGCTCCGGTGCGGCGACAACGGCAGCTGTAGGTGCAACTTTGATTCCGGAGTTGAAAGTAAGGGGATACAATGAGTCAAAGGCGGCGGCATTGATTGCTGCGGCAGGAACTATCGGCGTTGTAATTCCACCCTCAGTTCCCATGGTGCTCTATGCGGTCATTGCGGAGGAGAGCGTGAATACCCTCTTTAAAAACGGCTTTGTTCCCGGTGTTTTGATGGGGATCATTTTGATTGCCATTTCTCTTTTTGAAGCTGCAAAGTTTAATTATCCCAAGGGAACGCCATTTTCCCTTAAGAATGTGGTGAAAACATTTCTCAAGGCTATCTGGGGTATTTTGATGCCGCTGATTATCCTGGGCGGTATCTTTTCCGGATACTTTACCCCCTCGGAGGCTGCGGATGTGGCGGTTATCTATGCAATCCTGGTATCCATTTTTGTTTATCGGGATATGGGGCCAAAGGAATTGTTTAACATCATGAAAGGCAGTGCCAAGACCTCTGCCGTTATTATGATTATTATTGCATGCAGCGGCCCCTTTGGATGGGTACTGGCGAACTGGAAGATCCCGGAGGCCATTGCAAATTCGGTTCTGAGCGTGTCCAGCAATCCGTATATTATTATGTTCCTGATTGCCATTATCATTCTGATTGCCGGCGTGTTTATGGAGACATCCTCGGCCATCATTATCTTGACTCCGGTATTTTTGCCCTTGGTTAAGGCTATGAATATCAGTCTGGTGCATTTTGGTATTGTGTTTGTTGTGGGAATTGCCATTGGCATGATCACGCCGCCGGTGGCCATCAACCTGTTTGTGGCTTCGGGCATTACGGGGCTGCCGATTGAAAAGATTGCCAAGTCAATTATTCCTTATCTGATTGGATTGATTTTGGTATTTTTCCTGATATTGTACGTTCCTATGCTGGTACCGGGGTTGATGTAAGTCTTTATACTTTATACTGGCATGATAATTTTAGCCTTGCCAAATCCAGCAAAAGGGTTTATAATGCTTTTTGTCAACAACATATATGGAAATGGGGAGCTGGCTGGAAGCCGGCTGAGAGGGAACTGGATTGTTCCGACCCACAACCTGATTTGGATAATGCCAACGTAGGGATACATAGTTAATGATGTAAGGAGGTGCCTGCGGCACCTCTTTTTATATCACCAGGAAAGGATGCCGTAACAAGGCTCCTTAAAAACAGGCAGTTTCCGAACTGCCTGTTTTTTTCCGGAATTTTGGCAGAACTCCAGTGCCACTTATGTGGTTAAGCGGTATACCTTTATGCACAAAAAGCATGTGCAGATCAGAGAAACACCCTGCGGGTATACCTTTATGCACAAAAAGCATGTGCAGATCAGAGAAACACCCTACGGGTATACCTTTATGCACAAAAAGCGTGTGCAGATCAGAGAAAGGAGTGATTGTATCATGAATCAAAACAATGCAACAAAGAAATTGGCAATGGCAGGCGTTCTGACAGCCCTGGCAGTTGCCGGGAGCCTGGTGAGCTTTCCGGTGGCAGGAAGCAAATGTGCCCCAATCCAGCATATGGTAAATGTACTGGCAGCCATTCTCCTTGGCCCTTGGTGGAGTGTGGGGATTGCCTTTTGTGCAAGCCTGCTTCGGAATCTGATGGGGATCGGAAGCCTGATGGCATTTCCGGGAAGTATGGTGGGAGCTTTCTGCTGCGGCATGGTCTATGGAAGGTTTAAGAATGTTCCTTTCACCTGTCTGGCTGAAGCAGCCGGAACGGGAATTTTGGGAGCCCTGGCAGCCTATCCGGTAGCAAAGCTTCTTATGGGGGCAGAACCGGCGGGATTGTTTGTCTATGTAGTTCCGTTCCTGGTTTCCACGGCAGCCGGAAGCATTCTGGCTTACCTGCTGGTGACTGTATTGGAAAAGGGAAAAGTCCTGGAACAGGTACAGGGGGTACGATAGCAGGATGGATGGGTATAAAGAGAATGGTCCGAAGATCCACTGTCTGACCAATCCGGTTGTGATGCAGGATACGGCCAATCTGCTGTTAGCAGCGGGGGGAAGTGCCATTATGGCTCAGGATCCGGAGGAAGCAGAGGAAATTACATCCTTTTGCCAGGCTACACTTCTCAATATTGGAGTCCCGGATGAGACGAAGTTTAAAGCCTGTATCTTAGCGGGAAAACGTGCAAACGCACTGGGACACCCTGTGGTGCTGGATCCCGTAGGTGCTGGATCCAGCAGATTTCGTCAGAAAGGGCTGGAACGGCTTCTTGCTCAAGTAAAGATCTCGCTCATTCGATGCAATCAGGAAGAGGCCTGTACTTTGCTTCGCATAAAAAACAAGAACTGTAATTCTTTTGGAGAAATGGAAATGTCTGGTGAAGAATCTCCAGAAAGGCTCACAAAAAGAACTGCGGGCGGAGTGGAAAGCCAGATTGCTCTTGAAGATTCAGAGCTTCGGATGCTGGCCGGACAATTGAGTGAAGCTTATTCCTGTGCTGTTCTTATAAGTGGAAAGAAAGATGCGGTTTCGGACGGAAAAGACACTCGCTTGATTGCCGGAGGATCGGAACGGATGAGTCGTCTTACAGGAGGGGGCTGTATGCTGTCAGCCCTGTGTGCTCTGTTTTGCGGTTATGGATATGAGCCCTATGCGGCGGCATGGAGGGCCGGAGAACTGTGGAAAGAGAGTGCCAGGAGGGCAGAAATGCACAGTTTGGGGACAGTTGGAATCGGAAGCTTCCACGCTTATTTGTTTGATGCGGTAGAAGAACTTTGCCATGACAGCAGCTTTACCCTTTAGTGCTGTCATGTGCTGGAAAGGGTATTGCGGAACTTTAAACAGCAATACCCTGACAGCGCCAGAACAATTTAAGGACACATGTTTTTGTGGCCGGAAATTGTTCTAGATAAGAGGTGCTGGAAAGGGTATTGCGGAACTTTAAACAGCAATACCCTGACAGTGCCAGAACAATTTAAGGACACATGTTTTTGTGGCCGGAAATTGTTCTAGATAAGAGGTGCTGGAAAGGGTATTGTGGAACTTTAAACAGCAATACCCTGACAGTGCCAGAACAATTTAAGGACACATGTTTTTGTGGCCGGAAATTGTTCTAGATAAGAGGTGCTGGAAAGGGTATTGCGGAACTTTAAATAGGAGGAAACAATTTGAGATTTGAAGCAGAAACCTTACGCCTGTATGCGGTAACAGATCGCCGCTGGTTAAAACAGGGAGAGACCCTTAAGGATACCCTGGAAGAGTTGCTGAAAGCAGGCGTTACCTGTGTACAGCTTCGGGAAAAAGAGACAGATGAGAGCTTCGTTGTGCAGGAAGCAGGAGAACTAAAAAAGCTGTGTGATCAATATGGCGTACCGCTTATCATCAATGACCGGCCGGATATTGCGAAAGCGGCAGGTGCTTCGGGTGTTCACCTGGGAACAAGCGATATGGATATCCGGCAGACACGGAAGCTGCTGGGCGGGGGATTTATCATTGGAGCCAGTGCTCACAATGTAAAAGAAGCCCTGGAAGCGGAGAATGCCGGAGCCGATTATATTGGCTGCGGAGCCGTATTTGGAAGCAGCACGAAAGAAAATGCAGCATTTCTTTCAAGGGAAGAGCTTGGAAAAATCTGTAGGGCCGTTACAATCCCGGTTGTTGCCATTGGCGGAATTACCAGGGAGAATGCCACCCAGCTTGCAGGAACAGGGATTGCAGGAGTGGCAGTTGTAAGTGCCCTGTTTGCGGCGGAAAACAAAACGGCTGCTGTCAGAGAATTTTTAAATCAAACACTTTAAGTCATAAAACAAAAATAAAGCGGTAGATTGGGGGTACCACTTTTTGTCGCAATAGAAAATCATGTTGTTAGCAAGGAGGATAAAGATGAATACAGCATTGACAATCGCCGGAAGTGATTCCGGAGGAGGTGCTGGTATCCAGGCGGATATTAAGACCATGACAGCCTATGGCGTATATGCCATGAGTGCCATAGGAGCCTTGACTGCCCAGAATACGACCGGCGTATACGGGATGATGGAGACACCTCCGGAGTTTCTTGGCAGCCAGCTGGATGCGATTTTTACCGATATTTATCCGGATGCGGTTAAGATAGGCATGCTGCCCTCGAAAGAAGGAATCCGGGTGGTTGGGGAAAAATTAAGGCAGTATCAGGGGAAGCATATTGTTCTGGATCCGGTCATGGCAGCGACCAGCGGCTTTCGGCTGATGGATGATTCGGCGGTTGCGGCCCTTAAGGAAGAACTATTTCCATTGGCGGAGCTGATTACTCCCAATATTCCGGAGACAGAGGTTTTAACCGGATTAACCGTAAGAACCCACAGGGATATGGAGCAGGCGGCCAGAAAGCTTTATGAGGACTGGCACATAAGCGTCCTCTGCAAAGGAGGGCATCTGTCAGATACGGCGGATGATCTGCTTTATGAAAAAGGACAGGCTTATTGGATTCGGGGCGGGCGGATTGATAATCCCAATACCCACGGAACCGGCTGCACCCTTTCCAGTGCAATTGCAAGCGGACTGGCACTGGGGATGGAGCTTCGGGAGGCGGTGGAGACGGCAAAGGCATATTTGACCGGAGCATTGAAGCACAGTCCGAATCTCGGGATGGGGAACGGCCCTCTAAACCATATGTTTGGAATCACAACATACCACAATTAAAAAGGATAAATGGAGGAAAAAGATGAATTCGTATACGACACAAATGGACGCAGCAAGAAAAGGGATTGTAACTCCGCAGATAGAGAGGGTGGCCCAAAAAGAACAAATGCCTGTAGAACAGCTTATAAAGCTTGTGGCGGAGGGAAAGGCTGCCATTCCGGCAAATAAGCATCATAAGTGTCTGGAACCTGAGGGAATCGGCAGTATGCTCCGCACCAAGATAAATGTAAACCTGGGCGTATCCAGAGATTGTAAGGATTACAAGATTGAGATGGAAAAGGTAATGAGTGCGGTTAAGCTGGGAGCGGAAGCCATCATGGATCTGTCCAGCCACGGCAATACTCAGCCTTTCCGCCAAAAGCTCACCCATGAATGCACCGCCATGATTGGTACGGTTCCGGTCTATGACAGCGTTATCCACTATCAAAGAGATCTGGCAACCTTAACAGCAAAGGACTTTGTAGACGTAGTCCGGCTCCATGCGGAGGATGGGGTGGATTTCGTAACGCTGCACTGCGGCATTACCAGAAAGACCATAGAGCAGATTCGCAGGCACAAGAGGAAGATGAACATTGTAAGCCGGGGAGGAAGCCTGGTATTTGCCTGGATGAGCATGACCGGGGAAGAAAACCCCTTTTACGAGTACTATGATGAAATCCTGGAGATATGCGAAGCCCATAACATAACCATTTCTCTTGGAGACGCCTGCCGTCCCGGGTGCCTGGCGGATGCCACGGATGTATGTCAGATAGAGGAACTGGTGCGTTTAGGAGAGCTGACCAAACGTGCCTGGGATCACAATGTACAGGTTATGGTAGAGGGACCGGGACATGTACCTCTTGATCAGGTAGCAGCCAACATGGAAGTGCAGAAAAGCATCTGCATGGGTGCTCCCTTTTATGTATTGGGACCTTTGGTGACGGATATTGCACCGGGCTACGATCACATTACGGCCGCCATAGGCGGGGCAGTGGCAGCCATGAACGGTGCGGCGTTTCTTTGCTATGTGACGCCGGCGGAGCATCTGGCACTTCCCAATGTGGAGGATGTAAAGCAGGGGATTATCGCTTCCAAAATTGCGGCTCATGCGGCGGATATCGCAAAGGGGATTCCCGGGGCAAGGGACAGGGACGATAAAATGGCCGAAGCCCGCCGCACACTGGACTGGGATGCTCAGTTTGCCTGTGCCCTGGATCCAGATACGGCCAAAGCAATCCGGGCTGCACGTCTGCCGGAGGATGATCACAGCGATACCTGCAGCATGTGCGGAAAGTTTTGTGCAGTGAGAAGTATGAATAAGGCTCTTGCGGGGGAATATATTGATATATTGTAACATGGGACAAATTTGAAAAAGGGGATGTCGCACTAAGGAAGTGTATACAGGATATAGTAGTATTCGCTTTGTAATAAATACTATATTTTGTATACCAAATCCTTGTTGCGGCAGCCCCTAAGATTTTTTTCAGACTTGCTGCTTGTATGTGCTGCTGTGATGGGGCGGCAGTTATTTAATTTTCATATAGCTACAATTCTACAAACTGGAGTCTAATACACAGTCTATGAAAGCTGACTCAAAAATTCTTCAAAGGCATTTGTATCCATAACAAATTTGTGAAAAGAAATCGAAAATTCCTTCAACATTTTTTTAGAGGAAGAAGTCATGGAAAATGTATCCGCTTCACAATCAAATCTGAAATTTTTATTAGAATGTATTCCCTGCTTTTTAATAAATTCGGATGCAGCTTTTTCCCAATCATATCCATTTCCTAACATATTATTCTTTGCAAAACAATCGCTATTTAACAAACCGACATCCAGGCTTAATGTATATCTTCCCGGTTCTGATATCCAGCTAAACGGAACAATCATTTCCTTTAGCTTTTTATCCACATCTCTTGGTTTTGGAAATTCTGCTTTCCGCTCATCAACTATCTGCTCATAATTCAAATCTACTACTCGTTCTTCAAGCACTGAACGAATCTTAACTTCAAGATCTGTACGAGAATGCATAATCCAGTAAGGTATTCCGGCTTCTTTCAATTCGATACATTGTTTTTTTGTAATATTGATTGTTTCTTTTCCTTTCCATATATGTCCTACAGGAGACAGAAACGAAATATTTTCATAATCTGAATCTCTCCACATATCATAATATGGATTGCTGAATATAGCTCGCCAACGCCCATTTTTAGAAAATGGATGTCCTACATGTTCAGGTGCAAACATTCTTCCCGATTGTATTATAGTATCAGGATTTTCGGGTATTTGCCCGGTATAAGAAAACACCTCTATCAAATCTACATTTCCCACCTGTATTTCAATCAATCTTCCAAAAGCATAAATATCATTTAAGGGAAATTTATATTTGCTATAATCAAGGGTATAATCATCATCATTGGATGGTAAAAAAAGAGGAATCATAAAAATATCACCCGGATTAACCTCTATTGTCTTTTTTCCCACAATCGAACCTCCTATCTCAAATACCTATTTGTGGATGGCTTTATTATAGTACTTTATTCCCCAAAATGAAATAGATGAGCATTATTCTGCTTCTTAAAAATATCAATCACATGGCTTGTAATACCTAACTGTATTTTCAATCATAGTATATAGAGGGTGGCTTTTGCAGAGAAACCACACAAATCAATGTTTTTTGAACAATAAAAACTGTAAATTTATCAAAAAATTGGTAATCTTTTTGAAAAATTTAACGATATAATATATATAGAAAGCTTTATTACAAAAATATGATACAGAATTTTTTGATTCTTATATCATCAATGGAGGTATCAAATATGAACGGCATTTCCGGAATCAGCACTACATCCCCTTACTTATATGGACAAATTGCAAGCGGGAACAGATTAACATCTGCGGCAAACGGCGCCGCCGAGCTGGCGATCACCCAAAAAGAAAACGCCCAGATTACAGGTATTAACACAGGCACAAAAAATCTTGACGACGGAGTCAGCCTGGTAAAAACTTCGGATTCTGCACTGGGCAGCATAACAGATTCTCTGCAGAGAATGCGTGAACTGGCACTTCGGTCCACCAGCAGCATACTGAATCCCTCCAACCGTGCGGCGATTCAGCAGGAGGTTGAACAGCTCAAAAAGGAGATCGACCGTGTGGCCAGCCAGACCAACTTCAACGGCATCCAACTGTTGGACGGCAGTCAGACCAATGGAATCACTCTGGTAGGCGATGCCTATGGGAGCGAGATCGGCATCAACGGTTCCGTTAATTCCACAATAGATGCCCTTGGACTTTCGGACTTTGATGTTACAAAGAGCTTTGATATCGGAGCAATTGATAAGGCTCTGGAACAGGTTACGGGAGACCGCAGCACCATGGGTGCACAATATAATAAGCTGGAATATGCAATTGATTATAACGGATATGCTTCCGAGAATCTGACAGCATCCATGAGCCGTATGGGAGACACCGATATTGCAAAGACACTGATGGAGCTAAAGCACCAGCAGACCATCCAGAGCATTACCATGATGCTCCAGAAAAAGAGCATGGCTCAGAAGGGACAGCAGATCCTGGGAGCACTTCAAGTGTAGGAGTTGGAAAGAATTTTGAGTAAAGAATTTGGAAAATAATAATTGACAGATTAATGTAAAGAGTACATAATATCTGTCTTTAAGAGTTGAATCAAAAAAATGGTGCTAAGCCGCAGTCTAAAACCTGTGACTTAGCATTTCTTATCTGTATTTGAGTAAGCTTCTTTAAACTTTATTCCATAATATAGGTGTATCGTGTTAATATATACAAAAGAGATGAAAGGAGTAAGAATTTAATTTTGTAAATGAAATATTAAAGTGAATATGATACATCCTTTGAACAATAGAGAAAATGTTAATAGGTTTATTTTAAGCTATGGACTTTAACAGAAATAGCAGCAATTATGAATGACAGAGTAATTGCATCTGAAAATCAATGTAAACAAGAATCAAAAGGAGAGATTATGAATATCGTAGAAAATCAGAGCAGAAACAGCTACACAGCGGGCTTTATGAAAAATATGGAAAAGAAGCAGGGAAAAAGCTTTACGGAAACAGCAAAAGAAAGCTTTTCCAGCACTCTTGCCAGTGAAAAAAAGAGTGCCGAAAAAGAACAGGATAAGGGCATTGGAACGGCTTCCGGGCAGGAAGCGAAAAAAGCAATGGAAGCATATCAAAAAGAGATACAGCAAGCATTGTTGCGAGATCAGGTTCGGGCATTTAGCGGCAGCAATAAGGAAAAAGAAAAAGGGCATACATTTTTGCCATAGAAAATGGACGATGCTCTGTGCATGGAGCCAGCTTATGGGAGACAAAGCATTTTTATGAGGAGGAATATGCATATACCAAGAGGATTGCATCTATACTGGAACAGCTTAAGGGCGGCGGAATAAAAGCTGAATCAGGTGTGTAAAATACCTGACTTTGATAAAAAAACAGTTGACAAATCAAAACTCAAGGTAGATAATAGAACGATAAATAAGAAATTACTGACAAAGGAGTCAGGAACCCATTTGGGTTTCTGGCTCCTTTTACGATTTATCTGGGAGGGATAAGGAAAATGGCAGTAAAATACGTCTTTGTCACCGGCGGTGTGGTTTCCGGTCTGGGAAAGGGAATCACCGCAGCTTCTCTGGGCAGGCTCTTAAAGGCCAGAGGATATCAAGTGACCATGCAGAAATTCGATCCATACATCAATGTGGACCCGGGGACCATGAATCCCATTCAGCACGGGGAGGTCTTTGTAACTGATGACGGCACGGAGACCGACCTGGATCTGGGGCATTACGAACGCTTTATCGATGAATGCCTGGATCAGAATTCCAACGTGACCACGGGAAAGATATACTGGTCCGTGCTTCACAAGGAGCGAAGAGGTGACTACGGCGGGGGAACCGTACAGGTCATTCCCCATATTACCAACGAGATTAAGAGCCGTTTCTATCATGAAGAGAGCCAGGAACAAACCCGAATCGCCATAATCGAAGTGGGAGGAACCGTAGGAGACATTGAGAGCCAGCCTTTCTTAGAGGCCATCCGCCAGTTCCAGCATGAGATCGGCCATGAAAATGCCATTTTGATCCACGTAACCCTGATCCCCTATCTGAAAGCATCCGGGGAATTGAAAAGCAAGCCCACCCAGCAGAGCGTCAAGGAGCTTCAGTCCATGGGCCTGTGGCCGGACATTCTGGTATGCCGGAGCGAGCATATGATCCCCGAGGAGCTGAAAGCCAAGATAGCCTTGTTCTGCAACGTACCCAAGGATCATGTACTTCAAAACATAGATGTAGAATACCTTTACGAAGCCCCCCTTGCCATGGAAGAAGAACACCTTGCAAAAGTCGTATGCGAATCCTTAAAGCTTCCCTGCCCGGAACCGGATCTCACCGACTGGAAAGCCATGGTTCACAACCTTAGAAATCCCATACACGAAGTCGAGATTGCCATCGTAGGAAAATACATTCAGCTTCATGACGCCTACCTAAGCGTGGTAGAAGCACTAAAGCACGGAGGGATCTCCGAACGGGCGGACGTAAAGCTCCGGTGGATTGATTCCGAAGAGTTAAGGGGCGAAAACGCAGACGTGATGTTAAAAGGTGTACAGGGAATCCTTGTTCCCGGCGGCTTCGGAACCAGAGGAACGGAGGGAAAGATCACAGCCATCCGGTACGCAAGAGAAAAGAAAATTCCGTTCCTTGGCATTTGCCTTGGAATGCAGATGGCCATTGTGGAATACGCCCGGCACGTACTGAATTATCCCGATGCCAACAGCATCGAGCTAAATCCCAATACCCAGCATCCAATCATCACCCTGATGCCGGATCAGGACGGAGTAGTGGACATAGGCGGAACCCTGCGTCTGGGAGCCTACCCCTGCATTCTAAAAGAGGGAAGCCTTGCAGAAAACCTTTATAAAAAAAGAGAAATCAGCGAACGCCACCGCCACCGATACGAGGTAAACAATGCCTACCGGGAGAGACTTGAGGAACACGGCATGATCCTGTCAGGCTTATCCCCGGACGGAAGAATCGTAGAAATGATGGAACTAAAAGATCACCCCTACTTCATAGGCACCCAGGGCCATCCGGAGCTAAAATCAAGACCCAACCGGGCACACCCACTATTCAAGGGACTGATTCATGCAGCAGTTACATGCAGCCAGCAATAAAAGCACCACCGCATTTTCAGGAAAAAGCCCAAAGCAGAAGTCTGAAAAAACTACCATATCCCAAAACCGGCACAGGAAAATCGTGTCACTTCCCAAAACCAGAGGAGAGAGATTATGAAAGAGAGAGAAAAAAAAGAAAATCAAGGCTTATACCGGCAGCAATTTGAACACGACAACTGCGGCATCGGTGCCATCGTGAACAGCAAAGGTCTAAAGAGCCACAAAACCGTAGAAAACGCCCTCCGCATCGTAGAAAACCTGGAGCACCGTGCCGGAAAGGACGCAGAGGGGAAGACCGGAGACGGCGTAGGCATCCTGCTTCAGATCTCTCACCGCTTCTTCAAAAGAGTCTGCACGGAAGAAGGAATATCCCTGGGAGAAGAACGGGAATACGGCATCGCCCAGCTTTTCTTCCCCCAGAACGAACTAAAGCGGAACCAGGCAAAAAAGATGTTTGAGATCATCGTGGAAAAAGAGGGCCTGGAGCTTCTGGGCTTCCGTGAGGTTCCCGTCTATCCCCAGGTCTTAGGCCATGCGGCCAGGGAATGCATGCCCCATATCGTCCAGGCATTTATCAAAAAGCCGGGAAACGTAGAAAAGGGCCTGGAATTTGACCGCAAGCTCTACATAGCAAGGCGGGTATTCGAGCAGAGCAACGACAACACCTATGTGGTGTCCATGTCCAGCCGCACCATCGTCTACAAGGGCATGTTCCTGGTGGGGCAGCTCCGCACATTCTTCGGAGATCTCCAGGACCAGGACTACGAATCCGCCATAGCCATGGTACACTCCCGGTTCAGCACCAACACCAACCCAAGCTGGGAGAGAGCACATCCCAATCGTTTCATGGTCCACAACGGCGAGATCAACACCATCCGGGGCAATGCGGACAAGATGCTTGCCAGGGAGGAAACCATGGAGTCCGGCCATTTAAAGGGCGAGCTTCACAAGGTACTTCCGGTGGTCAATACCGACGGCTCCGATTCCGCCATGCTTGACAACACCCTGGAATTCCTCGTTATGAGTGGAATGGATCTGCCCCTGGCCGTCATGATCGCCATTCCCGAGCCATGGAGCAACAACAAGACCCTTTCCCAGGATGAGCGTGATTTCTATCAGTATTACGCAACCATGATGGAGCCATGGGACGGACCCGCATCCATTGTATTTTCCGACGGCGATCGTCTGGGAGCAGTTCTGGACCGGAACGGCTTAAGGCCCTCCCGCTACTATGTGCTGAAAAACGGCGATCTCATCCTTTCCTCCGAGGTAGGAGTTCTGGAGGTTCCCGAGGAAGAGATCGTATTAAAGGAACGGCTTCATCCGGGAAAAATGCTTCTGGTAGACACCCTTAAGGGAGAGATTCTCCAGGATGAGGAATTAAAGGAGATCTACACCACCAACCAGCCCTACGGGGAATGGCTGGATCAAAACCTGGTGGAGCTGAAAGACCTGAAGATTCCCAATATTTCGGTAGAAACTTACGATTCCACCAAGAGAAAGCAGCTTCAGAAAGCCTTTGGATATACCTATGAGGAATATAAAAACTCCATTCGGAACATGGCTCTAAACGGCGGAGAGGGAATCGCTTCTATGGGCGTGGACACCCCTCTGGCGGTCCTTTCCGGGAAAAAGCGTCCCCTCTTTGATTACTTTAAGCAGCTTTTCGCCCAGGTAACCAATCCTCCCATTGACGCCATCCGGGAGGAAATCGTAACCAGCACCACCGTGTATGTGGGAAAGAAAGGAAATCTTCTGGAAGAAAAGGCGGAAAACTGCCAGGTCTTAAAGATTAACAATCCGATTTTGACCAATACGGATATGCTGAAAATCAAGCACATGAAAAAGGACGGATTCCAGGTTGCAGTCGTTCCCATTACCTATTACAAGAGCACACGGCTTGACCGGGCCATTGACCGGCTCTTTGTGGAGGTTGACAAGGCCTATAAGGACGGGGCCAATATTCTCGTGCTGTCGGATCGGGGCGTGGATGAGAACCATATGCCCATTCCCTCCCTGCTGGCCGTGTCCGCCGTTCATCAGCATCTGGTAAATACAAAGAAGCAGACCTCCCTGGCTCTGATTCTGGAATCTGGCGAACCCAGAGAGGTGCATCATTTTGCCACGCTGCTGGGCTATGGTGCCTGTGCGGTCAATCCCTATCTGGCACTGGACACCATTGGAGAGCTTATTGAGGAAAATCTGCTCGGCAAGGATTACTATGCCGCCATTAACGATTACAATTCCGCCGTTCTTCACGGAATTGTGAAGATTGCATCCAAAATGGGGATTTCCACCATTCAATCCTATCAGGGAGCCAAGATCTTTGAAGCCATCGGCATTTCCGAGGAAGTGATTACGAAATATTTTTCCGGAACCGTAAGCCGGGTAGGCGGCATCGGCATAGAGGACATTGCGGCACAGGTAGACTATTATCATACGAAAGCCTTTGATCCTCTGGGACTTGAGACGGACCTTACCTTAGACAGCCTGGGGAAGCATAAGAGAAGAAGCGGTGGGGAAGAACACCGCTATAATCCGGAGACGATTCATCTTCTGCAGCAGTCCGCATGGACGGGAAACTATGAATTGTTCAAGGAGTACACCGGCAAGGTGGATCGGGAGCAAAGCGGCTACCTGCGAAGCATGATGGACTTCTGCTATCCGGAAAATCCCATTCCACTGGAAGAGGTGGAGCCGGTAGAAGAGATTGTAAAGCGATTTAAGACGGGTGCCATGTCCTATGGATCCATTTCTCAGGAAGCCCATGAGACGCTGGCTGTCGCTATGAACCATCTTCACGGAAAATCCAATACCGGGGAGGGCGGAGAGAGCGACGAGCGTCTGGACTCCGCAGGAAGTCCGGAGGATCGCTGCTCGGCAATCAAACAAGTGGCATCGGGACGTTTCGGTGTTACAAGCCGCTATCTGGTCAGTGCCCGTGAGATTCAGATTAAGATGGCACAGGGGGCAAAGCCTGGGGAGGGCGGACATCTTCCGGCCAAAAAGGTGTATCCCTGGATTGCGAAGACAAGGCATTCCACCCCCGGCGTGAGCCTGATTTCTCCGCCGCCCCACCATGATATTTACTCCATAGAAGATTTGGCACAGCTTATCTATGATCTGAAAAATGCCAATAAATATGCGGATATTTCTGTAAAGCTGGTGTCAGAAGCTGGTGTGGGAACCGTGGCTGCCGGTGTGGCAAAGGCCGGTGCACAGGTTATCTTGATTTCCGGCTATGACGGAGGTACGGGAGCCGCACCGGAGAGCTCCATCCACAATGCAGGGCTGCCCTGGGAGCTTGGCCTTGCGGAGACCCACCAGACCCTGTTAAAGAACGGCCTTAGAAACCGGGTCCGCATTGAGACAGACGGGAAGCTTATGAGTGGCCGGGATGTGGCCATTGCGGCCCTTTTGGGTGCGGAGGAATTCGGCTTTGCCACGGCACCCCTGGTGACCATGGGCTGCGTGATGATGCGTGTCTGCAATCTGGATACCTGCCCGGTGGGCGTGGCAACTCAGAATCCCGAGCTTCGGAAGCGTTTCAAGGGAAAACCGGAATATGTGGAGAACTTTATGCGGTTTATTGCAAGAGAGCTTCGGGAATATATGGCAAGGCTTGGCCTGCGGACCATTGACGAGATGGTGGGAAGAACCGATCTCTTAAGGGAAAAGGAACATACTGCTTCTCCCATGGCTTCCAGGCTGGACTTAAGTGAGATTTTAAACAATCCATTTGGAAAAGAGGAAGCTTCTGTAACCTTTACACCCTCTAAGGTTTATGACTTCCAGTTGGAGCGTACATTGGATGAGCGTATTTTGCTGAAAAAGCTGAAATCAGCGGTGGAAAAGGGTTCGAAAGCTTCCGTTGATCTGAAAGTGGGAAATACGGATCGTGCCTTTGGAACCATTCTTGGTGCAGAGATTACCAGATGCCACAAGGAGGGTCTGCCGGAAGATACCATTACGGTGTCATGTACGGGAACGGGCGGACAGAGCTTTGGAGCCTTTATCCCTAAGGGCCTGACCCTGACCCTCTGCGGGGATACCAATGACTACTATGGAAAGGGACTTTCCGGCGGGAAGCTTGTGATTTATCCGCCTAAGAACCGTGGTTATAAGGCGGAGGAAAATATCATTGCGGGAAATGTGGCACTGTACGGTGCAACCAGCGGAAAGGTATTTATCAATGGCGTGGCCGGAGAACGGTTTGCCGTGCGTAATTCCGGTGCATATGCGGTAGTCGAGGGTGTGGGCGAGCATGGCTGTGAATATATGACCGGCGGCCGGGTGGTGGTTCTTGGAAGAACCGGGAAAAACTTTGCCGCAGGCATGAGTGGCGGTATTGCCTATGTGCTGGATGAAGACAGCCATCTTTACCGGAACCTGAATAAAGACATGATTTCCATTGAAAAGGTGGAAAATAAGTATGATGTACAGGAATTAAAGACCCTGATCGAGGAGCATGTGGCGTCTACAGGCTCTGAGCGGGGAAGCCAGATTCTTTCCAGGTTTGAGGAATATCTTCCCAGGTTTAAGAAGATTATTCCCTATGATTATAAGAGAATGATTGCTCTGTCCTCCAAGCTGGAGGAAAAGGGCATGAGCACCCAGCAGGCACAGATGGAAGCCTTTTATGAGAGCTTCCAGAATAAGGAAACGGAGGAATAAGCAAATGGGAAAAGCCACAGGATTTTTGGAGTATGAGAGAGAAACGGCACAGGTGGAAGATCCTCTGGAGCGAATCCGCCATTTCCGGGAGTTCCGCACGCCCCTTTCCCTGGAAGCACAGGAGAGACAGGGGGCCAGGTGCATGGAATGCGGAGTTCCCTTTTGTCAGAACGGGGAGATGCTGGCAGGCATGGCTTCCGGCTGTCCTCTGCACAATCTGATTCCGGAGACCAATGATCTGGTGTACACCGGGAACTGGAAGCAGGCTTATGAGCGTCTTAGCAAGACCCACTGCTTTCCGGAATTTACCTGCCGGGTGTGTCCGGCCCTCTGTGAGGCGGCCTGTACCTGCAATGTGAACGGGGAGCCTGTGTCTGTTAAGGAAAATGAACGGGCCATTATTGAGCATGCCTACGAGAACGGCTGGGTGGTTCCAAGACCGCCCAGGGTGCGGACGGGAAAGCGGGTTGCCATTGTGGGAAGCGGTCCCTCGGGACTTTCTGCGGCTCAGCAGCTCAACCGCCGGGGGCATCTGGTGACGGTGTATGAACGGCGTGATCGCATCGGCGGCCTTTTGCGGTATGGGATTCCCAATATGAAGCTGGATAAAAAGATTCTGGATCGGCGGATCGAGCTTATGAAAGCGGAGGGGGGTTGTATTTGAGACCAATGTGGATGTGGGAAAGGATATTTCCCCTGAGGAACTGAAGCAGAATTTTGATCGGATTTTGCTGGCCTGCGGTGCTGCCAATCCCCGGGATATCAATGTGCCCGGGCGGGATAGTGGAAATATTTATTTTGCCGTTGATTTTCTTACTTCTGTGACGAAGAGTCTGCTGGATTCGAATTTGAAAGATAAGGCTTATGTGAGTGCTCAGGGAAAGCATGTGCTGGTGATTGGCGGCGGCGATACGGGAAATGACTGTGTGGGGACTTCCATTCGGCTTGGGGCTAAGTCGGTGACGCAGCTTGAGATGATGCCAAAACCCGGAGAGACGAGAAGTGCTTCCAATCCCTGGCCCCAGTGGCCCAGGGTCTTAAAGACGGATTACGGCCAGGAGGAAGCCATTGCGGTTTTTGGGCATGACCCCAGGATTTATCAGACTACGGTGAAAGAGTTTTTGAAAGATAAAAACGGGAATGTGAAGAAAGCGGTGATTGTGAATCTGGAGCCGAAAAAGGATGAGAAGTCCGGGAGGATGATGATGGTTCCCGTGGAGGGAAGCGAGCAGACGATTCCGGCGGAGCTGGTGCTGATTGCGGCAGGATTTCTGGGGAGCCAGGCTTATGTGACGGATGCTTTTGGGGTTGAGGTGGATCCGAGGACCAATGTGAAGACGGATGCCGGAGGGTATGAGACGAGTGTGCCGGGGGTCTTTGCGGCCGGGGATATGCATCGGGGGCAGTCGCTGGTGGTTTGGGCGATCCAGGAGGGCAGGCAGGCTGCCCGGGCTGTGGATGAGTCGTTGATGGATTATACGAATCTTTGAAGACATTGTATTTGGATTGATTTTTTAAAGGGGAGATTTATCTATGGATTTTATTGAGGTTGTGAGGAAGAAAGTGGCCGGGGATTTGGAGGACTTTCTTTTGGCGGATGAGGGTGCGGTGCTGGTTTTGGAGGGTGCCGTTCACAGTGTTCGTGATATGGGTGAGATTGCTTTTGTGGTTTTGCGGCGGCGAGAGGGACTTATCCAGACGGTTTTGGAGAAAGGGAAGACGGGGATTGCTCTGTCGGAGATTCGGGAGGGGGATTTTGTCCGGGTTACCGGGACGGTGAAAAAGGAGGAACGGGCACCTTATGGCCGGGAGCTTCGGCTTGTGAGTGTTTTCCATCTTTCCCATTCGGCGGGGCCTTTGCCGCTTCCCATTGATAAGTGGAAGCTGAATACTTCTTTGGAAGCTAAGCTGAACCGGAGGTCTTTGTCGCTGCGGAATGTTCGGGAGAGGGCGAAGTTTCGGATTCAGGAGGGGCTTGTAAGGGGCTTTCGGGACTTCCTTTATGGCCAGGGCTTTACGGAGATTCATACGCCTAAGGTGGGGGCTAAGAGTGCTGAGGGTGGTGCAAATCTTTTTAAGCTGTCTTATTTTCACCGGCCGGCGGTGCTTCAACAGAGTCCCCAGCTTTATAAGCAGATGATGGTTGGTGTTTTTGACCGGGTCTTTGAGACGGGACCTGTTTTTCGTGCGGAGAAGCACAATACGAGACGGCATTTGAATGAATATACCAGCCTGGATTTTGAGATGGGTTATATTGATGGCTTTTTGGATATCTGTGAGATGGAGACGGAATTTCTCCGGTATACGTTTGGGCTTCTTAAGAGGGAGTATGAAAAGGAATTAAGCTTGCTTAAGGTGGAGCTGCCGGGGACGGATCGGATTCCTTATGTGCGGTTTGACAAGGCGAAAGAGTTGATTGCAGAGAAGTATCATCACAGGATTCGCAATCCCTTTGATCTGGAGCCGGAGGAAGAAGAGCTGATTGGGCGGTACTTTAAGGAAGAGTATGATGCGGATTTTGTGTTTGTGACCCATTATCCATCGAAAAAGCGGCCTTTTTATGCCATGGATGATCCGGAGGATGAACGGTTTACCCTGAGCTTTGATCTTTTGTATAAGGGATTGGAGATTACCACTGGGGGACAGCGTATTCATGACTGGCAGGCTTTGACGGAGAAGCTAAAGAAGCGTGGTATGACGGAGGATGGCCTGGAGCAGTATCTGGATACGTTCCGTTACGGAATGCCGCCCCATGGAGGGCTTGGAATTGGCCTGGAACGGCTTACGATGCAGCTTTTGGGTGAAGAGAATGTGAGAGAAGCCTGTCTCTTTCCCAGGGATATGACCAGGCTGGAGCCTTGATTCCTGCGGACGAGGAGCAAATATCCTGCTGCTTGCTGCAAAGGATTTGGCTTTATGTTGGCTCAAATTTTGGTATAAGGCTGGAATATTTGCCAAATGATATAGTCAAAGACCTTGCGGCTGTAAAAGATGTAGATTGAAATAGGAGCATACTATGGGCAGAAGAATTGATGATGCAACGATGGATAATGTGGAACTTCTGGCAAAGCTGACCCTTGAACCAAAAGAGCGTGAGAAAGTCCGGGAGGAAATGGAGCAGATCCTGAATTATGTGGAGAAGCTGAATGAACTGGATACGGAGAAAGCGGCTCCTTTGGTTCATATTTTGCAGGAAACCAATGTGTTTCGGGAGGATGCGGTGACGAATGGAGACGGTCTTGCGGATGCCATGTCCAACGCACCGAGGAGCAAGGACGGACAGTATATGGTGCCGAAAACCTTTTAGATATTACGGAACTGGAATAGGAGGTACTTAGTATGGAACAGCTTTTTCATATGTCTGCCCTGGAGCTGGGGCAGAAGATCCGAACCGGCGATCTTAAGGTGAGGGATGTTGCCCTTTCTTATATGGAACGAATCAAAGAAATAGATCCGACGATTCATGCTTTTCTGGCTCTCAATGAAAACAGACTGGAGGAGCGTATCACGGAGGTGGAGACCGGAATTCGGGAGGGCCGTTATACGGGGCCTTTAGCCGGTGTTCCGGTGGCGGTCAAGGATAATATCTGCACCAAGGGTCTTCCTACTACCTGTGCATCCAAAATGCTGGAGGATTTTGTCCCTGCCTATGATGCGGAAGCAGTAATGCGGATGGAAGCAGAGGGAATGATTCTGCTGGGAAAGACCAATATGGATGAGTTTGCCATGGGGAGCACCACAGAGACCTCTTATTTTCAGATAACGGTAAATCCCTGGAACAAGAACCATGTACCGGGCGGTTCCTCAGGCGGCTCCTGTGCGGCGGTTGCTGCCGGGGAAACTCCCCTGGCTCTGGGATCGGATACGGGAGGTTCTATTCGCCAGCCCTCTTCTTATTGCGGCGTATGTGGGCTGAAGCCTACCTATGGACGTGTGTCACGCTATGGACTGATCGCTTTTGCATCCTCCCTGGATCAGATTGGTCCTGTGGGGAAGACCGTGGGTGATTGTGCGGCACTGTTTGAAATGATAGCCGGGAAAGATGCAAAGGACAGTACCAGCAGCAATCATCCTTTGGAAAATGGGAAAGACCTGGTTTCCGGCAGCTTACGGGGAATGCGAATCGGAATTCCGGAGGAACTGGCGGATGGCATTGACGCAGAAGTAAAGAAAGCGATTCTGGACGCAGCACAGGTAATGAAAGAAAACGGAGCACAGGTGGAGACGTTTTCTCTGGGGCTTACGGATTATCTGATTCCTGCTTACTATATTATTGCCTGTGCGGAAGCCAGCTCCAATCTGGAACGGTTTGACGGTGTAAAATACGGCCACCGAAGCAAGGATGCAACAGAGCTTCATGAGATGTACCGGAAAAGCCGTCAGGAGGGCTTCGGTGCGGAGGTAAAGCGTCGGATTCTTCTGGGATCCTTTGTGCTTAGCTCCGGCTATTATGATGCTTATTATCTGAAAGCCTTAAAGGCAAAGGCTCTTATTAAGCAGGAGTTTGATAAAGCCTTTGAGCAGTATGACTGCATTCTGGCCCCGGCAGCACCGTCTACGGCTCCCAAGGTGGGGATCAGCTTATCGGATCCCCTTAAGATGTACCTTAGCGACATTGATACGGTGGCCGTGAATCTGTGCGGTCTTCCTGCTATCAGCGTACCCTGCGGAATGGACAGCAAGGGACTGCCTATTGGCATGCAGGTGATCGGAGACCTCTTCCAGGAAAAGAAGATATTAAAGGCAGCAGCGGCCTACGAAGCACTTCGGGGAGCATTTCCTGCGGCCTGGGATACGGCGGAACTATAACGGGACTTTAACAGCAATATCCTGTCAGTGCACAGAAGAAATTACGGACACATGTATTTGTGGCCGGAAATTCTTCTATACAAGGGTGTACTGGCAGGATATTGCGGAACTATAAATAGGAGGCATTTTTTATGGCAAAGCAATATGAGACAGTGATAGGCCTGGAGGTTCATGTGGAGCTGTCTACGGCTACGAAGATTTTCTGCGGCTGTTCCACAAAGTTTGGCGGCAGGCCCAATACCCATACTTGTCCGGTGTGTACAGGAATGCCGGGTTCTCTTCCGGTTTTGAATAAAAAGGTGGTGGAATATGCCTTAAAGCTGGGCCTTGCTTTAAACTGTCAGATCAATCAGAACTGCCAGTTTGACCGGAAGAATTATTTTTATCCGGACAATCCGCAGAATTACCAGATCTCTCAGCTTTACCTGCCAATCTGCCATGACGGATACCTGGAAATTGCTGTTTCCGGTGAGAAAAAGAAAGTTCGGATTCACGAGATGCATATGGAGGAGGATGCCGGAAAACTGGTCCATGACGAGTGGGAGGATTCTTCTTTGGTTGATTATAACCGAAGCGGCGTGCCCCTCCTTGAGATCGTGTCAGAGCCGGATATGCGAACGGCGGACGAGGTGATTGCTTATCTTGAGAAGCTTCGGATGCTCTGCCGGTATCTTGGAGTTTCGGACTGCAAGCTTCAGGAGGGTTCCATGCGTGCGGATGTGAATCTTTCCGTCAGGGAGGTGGGAAGCCAGAAGCTTGGCACTCGAACGGAGATGAAGAACCTGAATTCCTTTAAGGCCATTACCCATGCCATTGAGGGGGAGAGGGAACGTCAGATTGAGCTTCTCACGGAGCACCGGGAGGTGGTGCAGGAGACACGGCGTTGGGATGACAATAAGGAATCCTCCTATGGGATGCGTTCCAAGGAGGATGCCAAGGATTACCGGTATTTTCCGGATCCGGATTTGCAGCCGGTGGTGATCTCAGATGCCTGGCTTGAGGAACTTCGGGATTTGCAGCCGGAATTTCAGGAGGAACGGGAGAAGAGGTTTCAAAAGGAGTATGGTTTGCCGGAGTATGATGCGGGGATTCTAACACAGTCCAGGCATTTGGCGGATATATTTGAGGATGTGGCAAGGCTTAGCGGTCATCCCAAGAAGACGGCCAACTGGCTGATGGGAGAGGGCTTACGAATCTTAAAAGAGAAAGGGATGGAGCCGGAGGAGCTTTCCTTTACACCGGAGCATCTGTCGGATCTGATTCTGGCCGTGGAGCATGGTGAAATCAATCATGGCAATGCACGTCTTGTATTTGAGCAGATTCTGGAAGCGGATGTGGAGCCTGCCGCTTATATGGAAGAGCATGGAATGAAAGTGATTACGGATGACGATGCACTTCTTACGGCGGTGGATGAGGTTTTGGCGGAGAATCCGAAAGTTGTGGAGGAATTCCACAGCGGTAAGGAGAAAGTCTTTGGTTTCCTGGTTGGACAGGTGATGAAGAAGATGAAAGGTAAGGCGGATCCCGGGAAAGTGAATGAAGCTTTGAGGGGGCGGATTTAGGGAGTTTTTGAACTGAGACAGGGCGGTGTCTGGTTGTGACCGGACTGTTTATGTGAAACAGCAGAATATGCGGGATAGAAATGTTATGGGGCTGTCAGGAAATAAGACAGCCCCATATGATGGTGGTCTTGCGGTTTCCGGTATAGATTTTTTATTTGTCCATTTTTTGATTACGATTTGAGTTCCCGGCATAATCAAATTGTGGCTCTTTAAGCTCGAATACAAAATTTTCTCTGTTCACTACACCTACCACTTTGTCGCTATCATAAAGTTTAAGCAAAAATTCGGCCACCTGTGTACCGGTATGATATGTGCCAAAGACCTTATCATAATCATATTCGGTTACATGATTAGCGACTTTTCCGAATTCCGTCTTAGTTGCTGCCGGAGCTAATACTTTTGCCTGCATTTTGCAGTCATTTTCCTTTAATTCCCATGCCAATCCCTCGGTAAATGTGCTGACATAAAATTTGGACGCACAATAAGTAATAGCTGCAGGTACGATCGTATAGCCGCCGGCAGAAGAAATATTGATAAGCTGTGTTCCCTCTACATCTTTGAAATCCCGCACAAACAGTGAAGAAAAAACCGTGAGGGCTTCCACGTTTAAGTGAAGCATTTGTGTGATTTTGTTCAAGTCCTGATGACTTACGGTGTCGTAGTTTCCAAAACCGGCACTGTTAATCCATGTCTGCAACGGATACTTCTTAATTTCTTCATACAGCCGAAAAACATTGTCTGGAATGGATAAGTCCGTAGCCTTGATTATAATATTCAATGCCGGATAGCAAGATAAGATTTCCTGTTTTAATGCTTCGAGTCTGTCTTTTCTGCGGGCTGCTAAAATCAGATGACTGCCACGTCCTGCAAATGCCTTTGCCGCTTCATACCCGATACCTGAACTTGCTCCGGTGATTACGGTATATTTTTCTGTGTTGTGAATCATTTACAAAACCTCCCCGTTTTTGATATAATGCAAGCATACAATGTAGAGTGAACTCTATGTCAAGAGATGGGAAGTGATTTTTTGAAATATTCCATAGGTGAATTTTCAAAGCTGACAGGTTTAGGCATACATACCTTGCGTTACTATGAGCAGGAACATTTAATCACACCAGGGCGTAATTCCGGCAACCGCCGTTGCTATACGGATCGGGATCTGGCCTGGATTGATTTTATCAAGCGGTTAAAAGACACGGGTATGCCAATCAAAGAAATCCGGCATTACGCTGAATTGCGTGCAAAAGGTGAACCTACTTTGCCTGCAAGAATGGAAATGCTCATTTCTCACCGAAAAGCTCTGGGTGAACAAATCAATCAATTACAAGAACACATGAATAAATTAGACGAAAAGATTGAATTTTATCGGCGGGAAATTGGATGTATTACAAAGGAAACATGATTCTGGGAAATACTTTTGATTACGAAGACTGAGCCATTTATGAGGATAATAGCAGGATGGAGACAGAAGATCTTATTCTTGGGAAAGCAAAATATGAGGATTGGAGATCTATATACCATAATGTCTGGTCCAGGCCGGAGACGGCAGAGTATATGGTATGGAAAGTGACGGTAAATGAGGATGAAGCCAGGGAGAGGATACGTAGGACAATCACATGGCAGGGGACCCATGATGCATGGCTGATCTATGAGAGAGACAGCGGGCAGGCCATTGGTTTTGCAGGAGTGGAGGAAACAGAGCCGCATATTTATCATGAGACTGGTATTGCTTTGGGGCCGGAGTATGTGGGAAAGGGATATGGGAAGCAAATACTGTGTTTATTGATGGAATACTGTGTTTCTTTAGGCGGGCAGGAATTTTATTATTCTACACGGGCAGGGAATCTTGCTTCAAAGGCTCTGGCATTGTCCTGCGGACTGACTTATCAGTATTCGGAGCAGAAGACAGACTCATGCACTGGGAAAACTTATGAATTGGAGATTTATAAAAAGGATCTGAACTGATATGTATGCCGTATGTAAAAGGACGGACGATTGGGGAGCAACAGAAAAACTCCATATTTATGCCACATGAAAAAGAGCAGACAGTTGGCAGATAACAGAAGAATCAGTAATCGGATATGACCTCCATGTGTATACGGTAATCCCTGTTATCTTTGATGTTTTTCAACCACAGTATACAGGTAAATCCACAAAACTACAAATTGGAGATCATTGCATATTGTCTGTCACCTTTCTTCGGTTAATGTCTGTCAAAATATTTAAAACAAACCACATAAACGACTTGGCTTAGCAAAAAGATACTTATGGCAATCATGCAGCCTGCCATATCTGCTTTGCAGATGGCAGAATACAAAGCAAGAACAATAAAACCTATATTGGCAAATTCAGATACAAGAGTATATGCTTTGCCGTTAATAAGCACATTCCTTTCATCCTCATCCATGATTCTGGCACGACCAATTTTATGGACAAAGTGTTCAAACAGAAAATCCACAATGCCATAAGCTATGAGGGCAGAACCGGCAGAAACAATAAAAGCTGCAGGAAATCCCTTTATAAGACTAAAAGGCAATGCCAGAATACCAATACCAATCAATAAACACGCAAAAATCTTCTTACTTTTTCTCATGTCAATCCTCCTCAAAATGAAATAATTCTTCAATCCTTAATCCAAATATTTTAGCCAGCTCATGTGCCAGTAAAACGGACGGATTGTATTGCCCTTTTTCCAATGAAATAATCGTTCTGGATGATACCTTGACTAAATCAGCAAGCTGCTGTTGAGTAAGCTGTTTCTTTATTCGGCATTCTCTTACATTGTTTGATAGCAGTGCAGGAACTTCTTTTTTCAATCCTTGTCTCCTATGTATGAAATAAACTTCATGTGAATTTTATTTCATATTATCATTTGGATATGCTTTTGTCAACAATATTTTCCGTGTACAAGGACATTATCTCGCTTGACAACTTTATTATACAGCTGTATAATATATTATACAAATGTATAACCAGGAGAAAACTTTATGATCAATACCACAAAAAAGCTGGGAGAAGCCGAGCTGGAAATCATGCAGGTCATCTGGAAAAAAGAAACTCCGGTCACTTCCAACTACATTTTAAAAGAACTTAAAGGGCAAAGAAAATGGCAGCTTTCCACTCTGATGACCTCATTAACACGCCTGTCCAACAAAGGATTTGTAAGTTGCGACCGTTCAACAGGAAGCAATCTCTATACCTCTCTTATTTCCGAAAATGAATATAAGGCCAAAGCCAGCAGGCACTTTCTTGAGAAGCTGTATAACAATTCCATCCAAAATATGATAGCTGCCCTGTACAGTGATAAAGCTATCAAGAATTCGGATGTGACAGAGCTTCGAAGATTTCTGGACGAAATAGAAGCGGAGCATTCCGGGGAGGATGAGCAATGCTGACAAACCTGTTTCTTTCCGTTTTGGAAATATCCCTGTCAGTCAGTCTGATTGTCGCTGTACTGCTTCTGTTTTCGCCCCTTTTAAACAGACGGTATGCTTCCAAATGGAGCTATTGGATCTGGATCTTTCTGGCTCTGCGTCTTGTGATTCCCTTTCATCTAATACAGGGACAATCGGTTACAGCCCTTTTCCAAAGAAAGTCCCCAAGCACATCTGTTTCAAAAGAAACCTCACCGGATATTGCTTCTGACGAGACGGTCTTAAGTCCCATGACGGTTGAACTGCCGCCCCAATTGACAGCACCAATCCTGCTCCGGACGGAAAGGAGCAATATCCCCATCACCTTGCTGGATATCGCAGCCCTCCTCTGGTTGGCCGGATGCCTGTGTTTTCTGTCCGTCCATCTGGTAAGCTATCTCCATTATAAAAAATGGCTGCTAATAAGGGGATCGGCCCTAAAGGACAAAAAGATCTGGGAGCAGCTATTGGCATTGGAACAGGAATTACAGGTGGATATGATAGATTTAATTGAATCCCCCAGAGCATCCAGCCCTATGATCATAGGATTTCGGATGCCTGTTCTGGTTCTTCCAAAGGAAAAATACACCTCAGAGGAACTCTATTTTATCTTAAAACATGAGTTGATTCATCTGAAACGCAGGGATGTATACAAGAAGCTTCTTTTTGTAATTGCAAATGGAGTACACTGGTTTAATCCCTTAATCTGGCTGATGCAGAGAAATGCCCTTATGGATATGGAATTGTCCTGCGATGAGATCGTTGTGCAGGGAGGGGATTATACCCTGCGGAAAGCATACACGGAAACCCTGTTTTCCACACTTCACAGGCACTGTACCAGGAAAACTCCTTTATCAACACAATTTTATGGAGGGAAAGATATTATGAAAAAGCGTTTTCTTAACATTTTAGACAAAAAGGGAAAGAAAAATGGGGCGGGCCTGTTCCTGTGTGCCATTGTTTTCACATTCATTTTCGGAATGCTCATAGGCTGTACGGTAACAAAGGAAGCTGCCAACGATACGGATGACACAGCTAATCCGCCAAAAACGGAAGAACTTCCCGTGGATAAAGAAGAGGAAATCATTGATGAGGAGACTTATAGCACTCCCGCCGAAAACGGCGATCCTGCTGCCGAGATTCCCCAAAACGGACAAATCTACGGCTATATCTCTGAATTTAACAGTGATTCCATCACCCTGGATCGGAAGCTTTGGGTAACTATGGAAAGCGAGGACTGGAAGCCGGAGTATAACGAGGATGCAGGCTTTGAGGTTGTTGACGCAGAAAATGACGATATCACATTCCACATCCATAAGGACTGTACTTACTCTGCCCTTAAAAATCACCACGATCCGGTAACAGAGCTTAACAGGGAAGAATTTGAAACTTATCTGCGGGATATGGAATATCCCATTCTCTGGGTTATGGAACTGGAGGACGGGCAGATTAAAAATATTTCGGAGCAATATCTTCCATAAGCAGGAAAATAGCCAGATATTACGGAGCGGATTGAAAAGCAGGGAGGTATATGATAGTATAAAAATCAGAGGATCTGCATATAAGAAACGAAAGGGCTGTCCCAGGGGGGCAGCCTTTCGCAGTAAATTTAAAAATACAAGTAGGAGAACCGCAGCCATGAACAAATATAAAATCCTGCTGGTGGAGGATGACAGGGAAATCAGCGAAATGCTGAAAAACTATCTGACAGCAGAAAACTATGAAGTAACCTGCGCTTTTGACGGTCAGGAGGCATGTGACAAGTTTGACGCTTCCCCCTGCCATCTGGTGCTTTTGGATCTCATGATCCCCAAAATCAGCGGTATTGACGTAATGCAGCATATCCGAAAAACCAGCTTTGTTCCCATTATAATCCTTTCTGCAAGGGATACGGAGGGAGATAAGATGCTGGGCTTAGGTCTGGGGGCGGACGACTACATTACAAAGCCCTTTTCCGTGGTAGAGCTTCTGGCAAGGATAAAAGCAAACCTGCGCAGGACCACCCAATATGACAATGCAGCCATTTCTGCCCCGTCTATCCTTACGGCAGGAGAACTTCAGATGAATTTGTCAGATTACACCCTGACCAAAAAAGGAAAGAAAATCGATCTGACAGCAAAAGAATTTGAAATCTTAAAACTGCTTCTTAAAAATCCCCAAAAAGTCTATACCAAAGAACAAATCTATTCCCTCGTCTGGAAAGACGCATATTGCGGCGATGAAAATGCCGTAAACGTACATATGAGCAGGCTGCGGAACAAAATAGAGGACGATTCCCGGAATCCAAAATATGTAGTTACCGTCTGGGGAATCGGCTACAAGCTGGGAGAAAGCCTATGAACGGCGGGGTAGTCCTGTTTTTTCTGTGTCTTATCATTTGCGTTCTCCTTGGCATCATCCTGTATCAGCAATGGGTATTTCGTACCGGAACTCAGAGAAAAATACGGGAAATTCACAAAAAGCTACAGGAAATCATAGCATCGGACAGCAGTGAGTCCATTATGGTTTTCACGGACAATCACGAGCTTCAGGAACTGGCGGCGCAAATCAACGACATACTGGAACACCACAGGAAAGCAAAGGCCGACTACAACCGTTCCGAAATGGCATCCAAAAAAATGCTCTCCAACATTTCCCATGACATGAAAACACCCATGACAGTGATCCTGGGCTATCTGGAAATCATGCGGCTGAATGGCAAAGCCACAAAGGAAATGCTGGCAAAGACGGAGGAAAAAGCCGGAAGCCTAATGGAGCTTATAAACCAATTCTTTACCCTGGCAAAAATAGAAGCAGGCGATATGGACTTGGAGCTTTCCAGGATAGATATTTGCGAAATCTGCCGGGAAAGCATTTTGGATTTTTACGAAATATTGACAAAGGCGGATTTTCAGGTGGATGTCCGCCTGCCGGAATCTGCCGTTTACATTCAGGGAAACCGGGAAGCTTTAGAGCGTATTTTATTAAATCTTATTTCCAATGTAATCCGCTACGGCTCTGAGGGAAAATATCTGGGCCTGCTCCTTAGAACGGAAGAAAAATATGTATGCATTGATGTGGTTGACAAAGGGAAAGGAATTGAAAAAGCCTTTGCAGAGCACGTGTTTGATCGACTTTTCACCCTGGAGGATTCCCGAAGCCGCAGCGTACAGGGCAATGGATTGGGGCTGGCAATCGCTAAAAATCTGGCATTGCAGCTGGGAGGGGAGCTTTCCCTTGAGAGCATTCCCTATGAAAAAACCGTATTTACAGTGAAATTAAAAAATAGCTGCGAAAGAAATTTGTAAGATTTATTCAAGAGTTTTGAAAAATGGAGCTGCTATTATGATAAGTGTAAGGAGTCACTTGTTAAGAAACACCCTGCGGGTATCCCTTTATGCACAAAAACATGTGCAAATCAAGGAAACACCCTGCGGGTATCCCTTTATGCACAAAAAGCATGTGCAAATCAAGGAAACACCCTGCGGGTATCCCTTTATGCACAAAAACATGTGCAAATCAAGGAAAGGAGAAAATATGTCTTTTATTTTACAGACAAACAATCTTACAAAGATCATAGGCGGAAAAGAACTGGTGAGAGATGTAAATCTTCACATGAAAAAAGGCGAGATCTACGGCTTCCTTGGACCCAACGGGGCCGGCAAGACTACGGTAATGAAAATGCTTGCCAACCTGTGGAAGCCCACAAAAGGAACCATAGCGATCTTTGGAGAAGCCCTCACTCCACGGTCTTATGAGGTATTAAAGCGCATAGGAAGCATCATTGAGTTTCCTACCTTTTACGAGCATATGACAGGGTATGAAAACCTGAAGCTCCATTGCGAGTATATGGGCTACTATCATCATGGAAGCATCAGAAATGCCCTGGATCTGCTGGATTTGACAGATGCGGCGGCAAAGCCCGTGAAAAATTATTCCCTGGGTATGAAAGAACGCCTGGGAATTGCAAGAGCCATTCTTACGAAGCCGGAGCTTCTGATTCTGGACGAGCCCGCAAACGGGCTTGACCCGGCAGGCATGAAGCAGATTCGGGATCTGCTTAAGAAGCTGTGCACGGAATATGGAACTACCATTATGATATCCACCCACATTCTGTCTGAGATCGAAACCATCGCTGACACTATCGGCCTTATTCATCAAGGGCGGATGATAAAGGAAATCGGTATGAAAGAAATCGAGAAAATGAGTCTGGCATATATCGAACTGTCGGTGCAAAGGCCCAAGCAGGCGGCTTACGTGCTTTCTGAAAAGCTTGGCCTTGCAAACTTTCGGATTGACGGGGACGGGCAGATTCGCATTTATGACAGCCATATTTCCTCACAGGAGCTATTAAAGGCTTTCACTTCAAATGAAGTAGAAGTAACCGCACTTGGAAAAAAAAGCGAGACTTTGGAAGACTATTTTCTGAAAATGACAGGGGAGGCGGCAGCTCATGTTAAAATTAATTAAACTGGAATGGAAGAAAAACCATATTGGAAAATACATAAGAAACGCAGTCCTTTTGGCCGGAATTCTCTGCCTGTTTCTTTTTGCCCTTGCCTACCTTGGAATTGCCAATGACCCGGAACTGGGCGTGCCGGATACGGCCCCGGGCATGGGAAACATGTCCTCATCCATTGAACTGCTCACAAGCATGTCATTCCTCGTCTTTACCAGTGCCATGTTGTCTTCCTTTATAGTAAGCGCATATCAGAACAAAACAATGAATTTAATGTTTTCCTATCCCATCAAACGGCAGAAAATTCTTATTTCCCAGATGCTTGCGGTCTGGATCTTTAGCTTTGGGGCATTGACGCTGACAAAGCTGGTGATTTACGGTTGTATGCGGATAGGCAGCCGGTACATGGTATCGGCATTCCCCATTGACTATGATATGGCAAGTCCGGGGTTTTACATGCAGCTTATTGTGAAATCCGTCGTTATTGTTACCATGAGCTTTATTTCCCTTTTTGTGGGGCTGAAAATGAGATCCTCGAAAGCTGCCGTTATTACGTCATTTTTGCTTATCTTTCTGACACAGGCAAATATCGGCGATCTGACCATGAGGAACAATGCCGTATTTCCTGTGATATTGACCATAATTTCACTGGTATTTGCATTTTTTTCGACTTACAGAGCAGAGATGAAAGATTTGATGTGATGCTTGTTTGTCTGCAAATTTTCACGAATTACTATTTTTAAATCTTGACTGTTAAAATAGGCCGTATTATACTTTTGTAAACAAAAGCCAAAAAGGAGTTGTATCATTATGTTCAATTTGTTTGGAAAAAAGGAAAGTTCCCCAAAGGATCGTCTGGCAGAGTGCCAGCGCAAGCATGATTGGGCAGGACTTGCGAGAGCCTATTACCAGTTAGGCGTGGATGCCTTGAATGAAGGAGATCTGAACAAAGCCAATCTGTGGCTTCATCGGGCGGATACCATCTACAGCGCCAGAGATGAGGTTTACAAAAAAGTCGGAGAAGAGCTTGTGGACGACTGCTCCGAGCGTATCGGAGAATTGGAGGATGCCCCTCTTTTATATAATGATGTGCCTGCCCTGATAGAGGAAAAATCCGAGGGGCTGCGGTATGAAAAGGTGCGGGTGTGGGGCCTGCTGTCTCTGGCAAGGCTGGTAAGATTAGGTGAACAGTTAGCTTCCCTGCCCGGCTGTGAGGCGCTTGGAAAGCTTGGATGGGCAGTGGATACCGTACTAAAGTCCTTTCAGGGGCCCCTTACAAAAGAAGAGTTTCAGGGGCTTCGTGATCTGGGCAGTGCACTCTATCAGTTGGGAGATGATCCGGCTTTCTGGGGAATGGGCAGTGAGATTCCCGTATCCGGCGGTGCGCCTTTCCAGGTTTTTGACTTTAACGGACTGATGGGAATTCATCTGGAGATAGATGCCTATCTGGACAGTCATCTTGGAATGCTCTGTGCCCTTGCGGACGAGGAAGAGCCGCCTGCTCCGGAGACAGGAATCATTGCAGGCGCTCTTATGCCGGATTACTACATTCGAACCGGCATGGGCAAGCCGGAGGAAAATCCCCGGATTCAGGCTGAGCTTCAGCGAATCTGGAGCGACTATGAGTTTGCAGGATCTGACATTACCTGGGAGATGATAGGGGCAAGGGTTGCGGAGTATAAGAAATTGGATATTTTGGCGTAGGAATTTTCAAAAGGTGATTTTACGATTCTGCTTTTGATAATTGTAAAATTGAAAAATGTAGTGGAAGCATAGCTTTCGTTATTAAAAAGCGTGTTTCTGTGGCAGTTAAATAGCATTTGCATAAGAGGGTGTAAGGTCTTTTGGAGGATGAAAGATATTGCACCCTCTTAATTTTAGCAGAAGTAAGGCCGGAATCGGGGAAAATTAGGAGTGCAGCTAAGTATATTTAACATGGGAAGAGCCAGTGAAAATTGTTCTTGTAATTATCAAATTATCATACAAGTGTCAACGATGTTACGTTCACGGTCATGGTGTTTACAGTAACCCAACGATTACTTGACACATACCGTAGAAAAATTTAACTTGCTATTTGAGAGCATTTCATGTATACTGACCTCATCAAAGGATTCTAAGAAATTTTCGGACGTTTCTGTCAGAAAAATCCAAAAGATGACAACTAATTTTAGGAAGAAGAAAGATATTGTATCAATTAGGGAAATCTTTTATAATGAAAGTAATCATACTGTTGTCAGAATCTTTCTTCTTGGGAGATATCTTATGGGTATCCCTTTATGCACAAAGACCATGTGCAGAGCTAAGGAAACACCCTGCGGGTATCCCTTTATGCACAAAAACCATGTGCAAATTAAGGAAACACCCTGCGGGTATCCCTTTATGTACAAAAACCATGTGCAAATTAAGGAAAGGAGAAAGCAGTATGAGTGATGAGACATTTTTAATGAAACCAAAGGTGGATTTCTGCTTCAAGGAGCTGATGGAGGACGCAGAGATCCGTAGAGGATTTATTTCTGCATTGTTGGGGGTGAAGCCTGATGAGATTGAGGGGACAGAACTTCTTCCTACTCATTTAAGGAGGGAACACGAGGAAGATAAGCTGGGGATTTTGGATATCCGGGTTTACATTTATGATAGGACAAAGGGCGGGGACAGTTCCTTGAATGAAAGAATCCAGATGGATTTAGAGATTCAGCTTGCACCTTTTTCTTTATGGCCGGAACGTTCCGTATTCTATCTGGCTAAAATGTTTACAGGGGAGATTAAAAAGGGAGAAAGCTATGATGTGCTGCAGAAATGCATCCATGTAGGGATTCTGGATTTTCTTCTTTTCCCGGAGGATGAGGAATTCTATTCCCGTTTCCATCTCTGGGAGGATAACAGGCGGCGGATGTATACGGATAAGCTGGAGATACATATTCTGGAGCTTCCCAAGCTTAAAGAGAGGAACTATCCGGAAACCGAGGTTTTGAACTGGGCCCGTTTTTTCAATGCAGAGCATAAGGAGGAATTTGAGATGGCAGCAGAAGCAAGTCCATATATCGAAAGAGCCTATGAGAGATTGACGCAGCTTAGTGGGGATGAGATGAAACGTTTGGAATATGAAGCCCGTGAAAAGGCCATCCGTGACCACAATTATCTGATGAAATATAATCTGGAGCTGGGAATGAAGAAAGGCATGGAGGAAGGGCGGAAAAAGGGGCTGGAAGAAGGTCTGGAGGAAGGAAAGAAAGAAGGTCGTAGAGAGGGTATAGAGCAAGGGGCTAAAGCATTAATAGAAATCTGTCAGAGCAGTTCTTTTTCAAAAGAGGATACATTGACCGGGCTGATTGAAAAGCTTTCCATTTCCAAAGACGAAGCAGAACAATATTTAAAAAGGTACTGGAGACTTGAATCATAATCACATTCCGTTCTTATAACAGGACAGAGCTGACAAACAAAAGGCTCCCTATGGATACAAAAAAGATATATTCCCATGGCAAAATAAGCTTATGGACGGAAAGGATGGGAAAGCTTTGGAGCATAATATCGGACATAGGCTTTTAATTGTGGAGGATGACTGCCTGATGGCAGAAGGAGCAGCAGATTATTTTATCAGCAAGGGCTGGGAGGCGGATGTGGCTGAAGATGGGGAACTGGCACTGGAGCTTTTGGAGCAAAAAAGCTACCACCTGATTCTCTTGGATGTCATGATGCCGGGAATGAACGGCTTTTCCGTATGCCGCAAGATCCGCAGAAACAGCGATGTGCCCATAATATTCATCACGGCCCGGGTATTGGAGGAGGATAAGCTCAATGGCTATTCCTTAGGAGCGGACGACTACGTCACAAAGCCGTTCTCACTTCCTGTGCTCCACGCCAAAGCCATGGCATTGATTGGAAGAATCCAGGGAAACAGTCAGATCCTTAAGGCGGGAAAATTGAGCGTAGATGTGAAAAGCCACAAGGTATGGAACCGGGACAGACTTTTGAAGCTGCCCCCAAAGGAATACGAGATGCTGATATTCTTTCTTGAGAATCCCGGAAGAATCTACAGCAGAGAACAGCTTTTAATCCGCTTCTGGGGCTATGATTTTGACGGAAATGAGAGAGTTGTAGACAATCACATCAAAAAGCTTCGAAAAGTCATAGGCGACTGCGGCTGTACCATAAAAACCGTTCGAAAATCAGGATATCGAATGGAGGTAGAAGCTTGAAAGTAAAAATGAGTAAAAAAAGACGCCGGCTGATGAAGCCTGTAGTGGCAGGATTTGCTGCGGTATATCTGATGATTATGCTGCTTTCCACCTATCTGGTAAAGCTGCAGTTTGAAAATGACTATGAGGATACCCTAAAAGAAACTTTGTCAAATGTACAGCAAAGCATCTATGCTCAGGAGTATGATCCGCCCGACACATGGGATGACACGGCAAAGCAGATCTGGTATCAATCTATTACAAACGCTTACCTTTACCCGGGTGAAGAATTTATAAAGCTTTCCTTTGCTGTTTATGATGAGGAGGGAGAACTTCTTGCAAAGAGCGAGAATACCATCGGAACCGCTATGACTCCTATGGATCAGATTTTTTCTCAGGATGATAAAGAAGCTCTGGCAGGATATGAGGGTGAAAACGGTGAATTATATAATAAACTGGAACCGCCCAAATATGAAATATTAGCCAGAGAAGGGAGCGAGGGTAATCCTTACGAGATTGCTGTCTGGGAACTTGTTTGGAAAAAGAGAGAACAGCTGGAAAAGAAAGACAGCTATGTACACATCTATAACATGAGCCCTTATACCGATTATTTTGGAGAGGTTTATTATCCTGATATTGAGAATCCGCCATTGGTCTGGTATGAGACTGATAGAAAACAAGTATGGAATCGTACTATAGAAGAAATAGATACCGATCATCTTCTCGAATTCAGCCATGCAAATTTAAGCTTACCCTATATTAATTTGGGATATAAAAACTGGGAGCAATGGGACAAAAGCCTCTTTTTACATGGCTTTCCGGAAAAAACGGATCTTTCGGGGTGGGACTATGGCAGTCCGGCTGCCGGAAGCTCATCCTGGTTGTTTCGCAAGTCAACCATTATACGGCTTGCCCCTAATCCGGAGAGCAATTTTAACCGCTATATTGAAGCCCATATGGAAAGCTATCCATGGCTTGCTGCTATGGATTATATGAAATACCTCTATATAGCAGGTTTTGTGCTGATTCTTGTATGCATGATAAAGATTATCTATTCCGCCAATAAGCTCTACGATCAGCAGGAAGCATTGGAGGAAACCAGAAGAGACTTTATCAACGCCATAGCCCATGAGCTTAAAACGCCTCTGGGAATTATCCGGAATTTTGCGGAAAATCTGCTGGAACATAACATGGAAGAAAAACGGGAATATTACCTTATGCAGATTGTGGGCCAGACGGAGGAGATGGATCGCCTGGCAGGTGAAATGATCTTCATATCCCGGATGGACTCGGAAAAGCTGGTGCTCCAAAGAGAAAATCTGTCCATAGGAGATCTGATAGAGGAACAGCTTACCCGCCTAAAGCCCTTGATAGAAGAAAAGCAGCTGCAGGTGGAAATACAAAAAGAACAGGACTTTCAGGTAGAGGGTGACAGGGATTACATGTCCAGAGCCGTTTGGAATCTTTTAGCCAATGCAACTGATTACAATATACCGGAGGGCAAAATCCTTATTACCTTAAATGAGAAAGCATGTACCATTGAAAATACAGGCACGCCCTTAAGCGAAGAGCAGTTAAACCATGGATTTGACCTCTTCTACAGCCAGGATAAGAGCCGTTCCGCCAAGGAGGGGAAGCATATGGGGCTGGGGCTGTATTTGGCAAAAAAGATATTGGAAAAGCATGCTCTTGAAATTACTTTGGAGAATACAAAGAGAGGGGTACAGGTGGTAATTTCAGGGGAGTCAATACGGTAATGAAGCCCAGGCTCCCTCCCTGATAACAAGGTAGGTATCATCCTCTCTGATAAAAAAAGTAAAAGCCCCGTGAAGTCCTTGTTTTCAGGTTTGCATATATATGATAAAATGTAGTTACTGTTCGATGTATCACAGTTGTGTCAGAGTCAAAAGTAAGAATATGATGTGACATGAGATTTACATTACAAACTGCTATATATGGATGAGATTTAGAAAAGAGAGGGAACGGCAATGGACAGGATTCAAAAAGCAGCCTATAGCGATATTTCACAGGTGGCTCAGATTTATGAACATATTTTAGATAAGGAGGAGCAGGGCGAGACTACAATCGGCTGGATTCGGGGTGTATATCCCACGAAGAGGACAGCACTTGAGGCTCTTGAAGCAGGAGAGCTGTTTGTGATGCTTCAGGATGAAACCGTAGTTGCAGCAGCTAAGATCAACCAGAGCCAGGTTCCGGAATATAAATATGCCTCTTGGAAATATCCGGATGCACCAGAGGATCAGGTAATGGTTTTACATACTCTCGTGGTAGATCCGGCCTTTTCAGGAAAGGGATATGGAACTGAATTTGTAAGCTTTTATGAGGAGTATGCGTTAAAGCATCATTGTCATTATCTGCGTATGGATACCAACGCCCGTAATCTGGCGGCTCGCAGGCTGTACAAGCATCTGGGCTACAGGGAAGCGGGGATTGTTTCCTGCATATTTAACGGGATTCCGGATGTTCAACTGGTATGTCTTGAAAAACTGCTGAAGTAATTAGGCCGTACGGATTCTTTATAAGGAGCAGGAGATGAAACAAAAACCACTGATAAAGGTAATTATATGTATTATATTGGGAGCTCTGCTCTACTTGATTGTGGGATCCACAGCTCCTTTTCTGCATTTTCCGGAAATCACTTCGGAGACAATGGCAGACTTTGATACGGCCGCCTTTCGGCGGGGCGTCCCCGGGGTTGACAGGGCAGCGATCCTTGAGACAAATGAAAGTGCCTGGGAGGAACGAATCCGCCTGCTTTCAAAGGCACAGAAGCGAGTGATTCTTTCCACCTTTGACATGCGTCCTGACGAGAGTACAAAAGATATTTTGGCCATATTACTTGCCAGGGCGGAGAAAGGCGTTCAGGTTCGGATTCTGGTAGACGGATTCAGCGGCGCCATACGAATGGAGGGACAGGAGTTGTTCTATGCCCTTTCCTCCCATCCAAATGTGGAGATCCGCATTTACAATCCTTTAAATCCTTTATTACCCTGGAAGCTTCAGGGACGGATGCACGATAAATATGTTATTGTGGATGACAGGGCTTACATTCTTGGAGGCCGCAATACGTTTGACTATTTTATCGGCAATTATACGGACAAAAATGTGAGCCGTGATCGGGAAGTTCTTATTTTTAATACGGAGCCAGGAAGCGGGGAAACCTCGATTCATGAGTTGGCGGCTTATTTTGAAAGCGTCTGGAACCTGGAAGTGTGCAAGCCTTTCCATAATACGGAAGGTTTGGCAGAGAAAGCGAAAGTACGAGAGCAGAGAACAATGCTGGCTGCCCGTTATGAACAGCTTTTGAATGACTATCCTCAGCTTTTTGATGAAAGCTGGGATTACCAGGAACATACATATGCGGCAGGAAGCATTCATTTAATCTCTAATCCTACGGAAATTTACGCCAAGGAGCCGGTGGTTTTTTGTAAGCTGACAGAGCTGATGAAAGGAGCCAGGGAACGAATCATAATTCAATCTCCCTATGTGGTTTGCAATGATTATATGTGCGAGCAGCTTTCCCTGTTAAAAGAAGCGGTTCCCAATACAAGGATTCTTTTAAATTCCGTAGAAAACGGCGATAATTTTGTGGCTTCCAGCGATTATATTCGAAACAAAAAGAAGATCATTGCCACAGGGATTCCCTTATATGAATATGACGGAGGAATCTCCAATCATGGAAAAAGCATTTTGATTGATGATGATTTATCCATTATCGGATCCTACAACATGGATTTGCGAAGCTCTTATCTGGACACGGAATTGATGCTGGTGATTGAAAGCAAAGAGCTGAGTCAGGAGTTGGAGGGTTATATGAATGAAATGGCGGCAGACAGCCGAATGGTACTCCCAGACGGTTCCTATGAGGTGCCTGACCACATAACGGTAGAAAAGGTTCCCCTTTGGAAACGTATGGCATGGGGGATTGTCGGCTTTCTTTTACAGCCTTTCCGTATGCTGATCTGATGGGGAAGGCAACTTACAGGAGCATTAACAAATGAATAAAAAGAATTTATTTCATTTTATACTTGGCTTGATTTTTATTGCCATCCTGGTTCTTGAGTCACATTTTCATGGTATTAATTCATTGCTGATGAAACATTTGGATTCGGCTGCAAAAGATTATTTTGGAGAAGAGACGGAACTTATGGACATGAATAAAAGCATGTATACTTACCGTACCTATAGTGTTCATGAGCCTGAAAGGGAGGTCTGTTTTTGGACCGTACGAAAAAACTTCCGGGAAAATAATCTGTCAGAGCAGCTAATGAAAATAGATGCCTTTGATTTTTGGTCGCATAAGGATCGGAATGTCTTATTCGCAAGTCCTTATGAGTCTTGGGCAGGCATAGAGAAAGCAGCTTTGGAAGAAGCGGCGGAAACGGCAGCAGACGCAAGGGCTCTTCCAATGTATTTAAGCTTTTCTATTGCTTCCAAAGAAGAGCTTTTCACATGTGCCGCTGAAATTGAGGAATGGATGATTTATGCTCTGGAGGATAACAGATACCTTTTGACGGGGGATTCCAAAGAAGGAGTTTGGAAATCACCTCTGCATGAATTTCAGGTTTGCATAGAGGATAGAAGCTTTTGGATAGATTTCTCAAATATCTGGATTGGAAAAGACGTACCTTATAATTTTACGGAAGCATTGACAGAACTGATGGAACAAAAATATGACGAGCTTTTTCCGCCGGCATTTGAGAATGAAGCTTCAGCAGAAATCAGCAAGCCGGAAAAATTGGAAAGTGGAAATTGATTTTCAAGATGAGAATCATGGATGCATTGCGGGAATTTATAGTGATATGGAAGTCAATCAATATAAGAAAAATATCTATGTCACGGAGGATGGGGGAAAAACTTTTGTTTTAACAGGGGAGGGACAGCCTCGATAAATAGTATTTGTATCAGAGGGTGTAAAATCTTTTGGAGAATGAAAGAAGTTACACCCTTTTATTTTAGAAGAAGTAAGACTGGAATTAGGAGAAATTAGGAGTGCAGTCGTGTATACTGACCTCATCAAAGAATTCAAAGAAATTTCGGACATTTCTGTCAGAAAAATCCAGAAGATAACAAGTAATTTTAAGAGCTGATTTTAGGAAGAAGAAAGATATTGTATCAATTAGGGAAATCTTTTATAATGGGAGTAATCATACTGTTGTCAGTATGCTTCTGCCTACTCATATAAGGCGAGAACATAAAGAGGATAAGCTGGAGATACATATTCTGGAGCTTCCTAAGCTTAAAGAGAGGAACTATCCGGAAACCGAGGTTTTGAACTGGGCCCGTTTTTTCAATGCAGAGCATAAGGAGGAATTTGAGATGGCGGCAGAAGCAAGTCCATATATCGAAAGAGCCTATGAGAGGTTGACGCAGCTTAGTGGGGATGAGATGAAGCGTTTGGAATACGAAGCCCGTGAAAAGGCTATCCGTGACCACAATTATCTGATGAAATATAATCTGGAGCTGGGGATGAAGAAAGGCATGGAGGAAGGTCGGAAAAAGGGGTTGGAAGAAGGGCGAAGAGAAGGTATAGAGCAAGGGGCTAAAGCATTACAGGATAGAACTGACAAACAAAAGACTTCCTATGGATACAAAAAAGATATAGATAAGGAGACCGGCTATGAATTACGATTTTGACAAACGAATCGATCGCAGAGGGACAAACTCCCTGAAATGGAATGTACCGAAAGAAGAGCTTCCCATGTGGGTGGCGGATATGGACTTTGAGACGGCTCCGGAGATTCAAAAAGCCATTATGGAGCGGGCAGCCCATGGTGTATTCGGATATTCCATCGTTTCCAAGGAGTGGAACAGCGCCTATGTGAGCTGGTGGGAGCGCCGCCATAGCTTTCATATGGAGCCGGACTGGCTGCTTTTTTGCAGCGGAGTGATCCCGGCTGTTTCCGGTGTCATAGGCAGACTGATGAAAGAGGATGAGAAGATCCTGATCCAGCCGCCGGTTTACAATGGTTTTTATCATGTAATAAAGAGAAGCAAAAAAGCACTTGTGGAAAATCCATTGGTGTATAACGGAAAATCATATGAGATGGATTATGCGGATCTGGAACAAAAGCTTGCGGATCCCAAGGTTTCCCTTATGCTGCTGTGCAATCCCCAGAATCCGTCCGGACGGATTTGGACGAAGGAAGAGCTTCTGCAGGTTGGAGAACTGTGTGCAAAATATCATGTAACCGTTGTTTCGGATGAAATCCACTGTGACATTACGGATCCAGGCTGCCGCTATACGCCTTTTGCATCAGTCTCGGATGCCTGTCGGGATAACAGTATCACCTGCATTGCCCCTACCAAGACCTTCAATCTGGCAGGGCTTAAAACTGCGGCTGTGGTAATTTCGAATAAAGAGCTTCGAAAACAGGTGCAAAAAGGCATTCAGGCCAATGAAGCCTCTGAACCGGATTCATTTTCTGTGGAAGCGGCAATTGCGGCATTTACCAGAGGGGAACCCTGGCTGGAGGCTTTGCGAGCATATATTTGGGAAAATAAAAAATGTGTGGAGGATTTTCTAAAAAAAGAGCTTCCTTGGGTGCATATGATTTCCGGGAAAGCCTCTTACCTTGTATGGCTGGAATATTCCGCATTAGACAGAATCCATTCATCCCAAAACCTGGAGCAAGATGAGATGCCGGCTGAAACGAAGGAGAGGGAAGAGAATAACAGAAACTTTGCCGGCTTTTTGAGGAAACATGCCGGATTGTATCTGATGGATGGAAGAGAATACGGCGAAAATGGCAGCTCTTTCCTGCGGATGAATATCGGCTGTCCCAGAAGCTATGTAACAGAAGGACTTACCCGTTTAAAAAAGGGCGCGGAGCTATTTAAAAGCATGAATGAAATGAGAGATTGAGATGAAAAAGACACTCAAGCGCTGTGTTCTGGCGCTGTTGCTTCCAGGTATGTTAAACTTCATATTATTATCTGACGCAGCCAATCAGAGAATGGCCGCATCACAGGTGCCTCTTGTTATTCGGATTGGGCTTTTGATTACCCTTGCGGTATGCTTTGGTTTGCTCTACCTTGGACTTCTTGTTATGCCGGCTTTTGATTCCGTGAAAACGGGCCTGCGGGTTCGGATGATGCTTGGAGGGCGAAGCCTGGTGTACGAAGGGCTCTATTCAATAGGGGCCCAGACAGCGGTTTTTGTCATCTTTTACATACATAAGGCAGGCCCTTATGACTTTAGCAATGGGATTCTAATTGCAAATGGAATTTTAGCGGTTGCGGGCGCTTTTCTGCTGATTGGAGTGGGAGCGCTGCGGATTTTCTGTACCTCCCGCCGGCTGAGCATTGGAAGACGTGTGGTGATGCTCCTTACCATGTGGATTCCGCTGGTGAATCTCTTTGTGCTCCTTTATGCATGCCGTCTGGTCTACGAGGAATACGATTTTGAACGGGAAAAGGTATTACTTCGGGAGCTGCGGGTGGATTCGGAGCTTTGCAGGACCCGTTATCCCCTGCTGATGGTTCACGGAGTTGGTTTTCGGGATCTAAGATATTTCAACTACTGGGGCCGGATTCCGGCGGAGCTTAGGCGAAACGGCGCTGTTATCT
>NZ_JAYMNS010000014.1:0-104226 GCF_036941035.1 Candidatus Merdisoma sp. JLR.KK006
AACTAGATCGGAAATGCTTGAAAATAAGTGATGATTCTGCTATTATGATGACATCGCAACATATCTGTTTATTCTGAATCTTCAGATACGTTTTGATTCAACCGCTTATGGCCGGTCGCCATAGTTTTCATTCAAATCATAATAGCAGGATCATACATATGAAATATCATCTGCTTTGCAGACAATGCGATTCCATTGCAGCTATTTCTATTTGTGAATCCGGAAAAGGAGGGTAAGTGGGTAAGAATAGAACCCGGGACGAGAAACAGACAGATGAGAAGCTTTTAGAGGAAGAGAGCATGTTTCCGGATCAGCTTCCGGAGGAGGTACTTAGAGAACTGAACCCGGACATTCGGAGACAGTATTTCCTTTGGGATGAGATACTAAAGAGAGAGGTGGAGCTCTATCCATGGCTAATCTTGCCGCTGATAGAAGAAAATTTCCACAAAAAGTACCGAAAGAATACAAGGCTACAGCTACTTTCCACAGAATATACCGTAAGCCGTATTCACAAAAAGGGAGTGAAACTGCTGCATTCCATTCGTGCGGATTTACTGCTTCGGATTGGAATGGATCTGTACCATTTTGAATGTCAGATGAAAGCGGACAAAACCATGGCATTGCGGATGCTAGAGTATGATACTCACGTTGCTCTTGTACATGGGGCCGGCAAGAACCGGCTTACCTTTCCGAAATCCGTAGTACTGTATCTGAGCCACTCAAAAAACATGCCGGATTATGAGCAATGCACGCTTCATTTTCAAGATGGATCCAGTCATTTATATCAGGTGCCCGTAATGAAAGTGCAGAGCTATTCCCTGCACAGGATAGCGGAAAAACATCTGAACATTCTGATCCCTTTTTTGCCGATCCGTTTTATGAGACGTATAAGGACAGGGAAAGGAAAGAGCAGAAAAAGACTGAAAGAGGATTTGACAGAATTCCTGGCAGAATGTATCATGATATTGAATCATGAAAAGGAAAGCGGAGTGCTGACAGAGAATGCACAGAATGATATAGCGGAATTTTTGTATAAAGCATGTGAACATCTGTTGGCAGACGAACCGGAGCTGCTTGGGGAGGTGTTTGAAGCTATGGAGCCGGCAATTAAGTTGAATCGGGAAATTATAAAGGAATTGCAGGATGATAAGAAAGAATTGCAGAATGAAAAGAAAGAATTGCAGAATGAAAAGAAAGAATTGCAGAATGAAAAGAATGAATTGTGGCATGACAAAGAGCAACTTCAGCAAGATAAGATTCAATTAAGCAGACAGCTTCAAATCAAAGACAAGAAATTGGAAAAGGGAATTGTAAATTTGATTCAAAGAATCAAAAACGAGGGAAAAACACCAGCAGATGCTGAGTGCGCCCTGGAGGATGTGTTTTCTCTGGACAAAAAGGAAGCGAAAGATAAAGTGATGCTTTACTGGGAAAAGAAGTAAACATAAAAAGGCACGGTGCACTCATAGTACGGGAATAGGGCAGCCTATTCCCGATTTGCCGCAATAAAAAAGGATTTCGTTTAGACAGCAGAACTATTTTGGGAGTGACAAGAATGGCGTATAAAATACTGGCTGTTGATGATGACAGAGAATTACTGAAAATGCTGAAAAACTATTTTGAATTGAAAGGCTACCTGATGGATACCGCCCCAAATGGCCAGGAGGCGGTAGATAAGATTTGGAATGGCTATGATATGATTCTTTTGGATATTGCCATGCCTAAAATGAACGGCCTTGAAGTGTGCAGAAAAATCAGAGACAGTATAGACTGCCCCATCATTTTCCTTACGGCAAAATCAGAAGAGCAGGATAAGGTGAACGGTCTGCTGTCAGGAGGAGATGACTATATTGCCAAGCCCTTCAGTATATTAGAGCTGGAAGCACGTATGATTGCTCATTTAAAAAGAGAAGAACGTCATCAAAAACGGCAGAAGCTGGAGATGGGAATTGTCATAGATTATGTGAAAAAGGCTGTCTTTATCAATGGAAAAGAAGCAGATTTTACAAAAATAGAATATAAGATTATAGAATTTTTATCCATGAATCCCCAGCAGGTGTTTGACAAAGAAAGAATATATGAAGAAGTGTGCGGATATGACGGGGAGGGAGACAGCAGGGTGATCACGGAATTGATTTACAGAATACGGAAGAAAATGAAAGATTTGTCTATGGAGAACCATATTATTACCGTATGGGGAATGGGGTATAAATGGAAAAAATAAAAAATCTGTCTATCAGAAAAAGCATTGTTCTCTATATGGGCATAGCAGTGACTGCCAGTTTTCTGCTGTCAATGCTATGCATATGGTCCGCTCATAAAGTCCAGCAGAATATTTGGAGAAAGTATACGGTCCCGGAAAAAAACAAGCTGGAGCTTTACACGGATGATCCCGGACAAATCATCTATGATTTTCCCAGAACAGTAGAAAGAATCAGCGATGACGCCATGTCATCCTCCGATGCGTTTAAATCAAATATATGTGATTTTGTGGATACATGGTGTATTGCGTTTATTTCTATGGCATGTTGTGTGATATCCACATGTCTCTTTTATGGAAACAAAATAAAAGTGCCTTTAGAGCTTTTGGAAGATGGTTCTAAAAAAATATCTGCTCAATGTCTGGATTTTCAAATACGGTATGACAGAACAGACGAGATGGGAAGACTGTGTGCGGAATTTGAAGCAATGAGACAGGAATTGGAACATAACAATAAAAAGATGTGGAGGATGATTGAAAATGAAAAAACCATGCGTGGTGCAGTCACCCATGATATAAGCTCTCCCCTTGCAATTATAAAAGGATATCAGGAAACCCTTAAGGTTTTCATTCCCTTAGGCAAATTAAGCGAAGAAAAAATGCTGGAAATCGTAGAATCCTGCTTAAAACAGGTAGACAGGCTGGATCAGTTTGTAAAAACAATGAAGCAGTTATCTGGGATAGAAGAAAGAACCGTGAAAAAAGAAAAGATTTCCCTGAGCACTTTATGCAGGCATATGGAAGATACGGTAATCTTTCTAACCTCACCTGTGAGGATCGGGTATCAGTTTCTTCACGCCGGGGAAAGGGAAATATATGCAGATCAGAACATGATTTATGAAGTGTTTGAAAACATTTTATCGAATGCCCTCAGGTATGCGAGAAAAGAAATCACAGTCAAAGTAAATGCCAAGGATTGTGAATTGGAGATATATGTGGAAGATGATGGAGAGGGCTTTGGCGAGCATGCAAAAGAAATGGTAAAAGCATTTGCTCATGACGGCACCGGGGAAGATGGCGTTCATTTTGGACTGGGGTTATATATATGCGACGTATTCTGCAAAAGGCATGGCGGAGAGCTGTGTCTCAATAATTCTGAGAGTGGGGGAGCAGGTGTAAGAGCAAAATTTAAGGTTGATTAAATGAGCCGCCCTGCCGAATCCTTTCCTTCGGGGGCTGTCGGGAAATAAGACATCAGCCATTTCTATACCCTTAGCAATAAGGAATCCTCCCACCTTGTGGGTCCCTCCTTATTACAAGGTTCGGACGGTTTGTGTACATTCTGTCTGCTCTGTACGGACATTAAAAAGCAATATCCGTACGTATCAGACAGTCTGTACACAAACAGCCGGACACTGGGTATCAGAAAAGTCTTCTGTCTTATTTCCCGACAGCCCCTTTTTTAGTGTTTCGTTGATTTTGTGTTGATAAACGGGTGATATACTGAACCAAAAGGAACAGGAGCGTGAAAGGTATGGCAATGGTGGAGGCAAAGCATTTAACAAAGACATATCAGGCACATGGAAATCCGGTAAAGGCCGCTGACAATATTAACTTAGAGATAGAGAAAGGCGAATATGCGGCAATATGCGGACAATCAGGAGCAGGAAAAAGTACACTCATGCACTTATTAGGCGGGCTGGATGAGCCTGACAGCGGCGAAGTTATCATTGACGGCATTTCCTTTTATGCCTTGGATAAAGAACAGAAAGCTATATTCAGGCGAAAAAAGATTGGGTTTGTATTTCAGACCTTTCATCTGCTTCCCTATCTGTCTGTTTGGGAAAATATTATTTTACCCCTCAGTCTGGATCACAGAGAGGCAGAGCTTCCTTTTTTAGAGCATATCTTAAACACATTGGGACTTGAAGATAAAAAGAACAGCCTGCCAGAGGAACTGTCTGGGGGACAGCGGCAGAGGGCAGCGATTGCAAGGGCTTTCATAACAAGGCCATCCATATTGATCGCCGACGAACCCACCGGGAATTTAGACAGCAGGTCAGGTAAAAATGTGATGGATTTATTAAAGAAGTCACATGAAATATATGGGCAGACCTTACTGGTGGTAACACATAACGAACAAATCGCAAATGAAGCAGATCGGATTATCCGAATATCCGATGGGAAGATCTTAGGAGGCGGTTCATGAAAACAAAAATGAGCATTCCCTACTTGTCATGGAAAAGCATGAAATATAACAGGCAGAAAACAGTATTTCTCATATTGACGGTATCACTGGCAGTATGCTTAATGACAGTATTTTGGCAGTATCTGTACAGCAGCAGGCAAAGAAGTGCGGAAATTGCGGCATTGGAGGCAGGGGCTTATCATGCGGAATATGGAAATCTAAGCAATTGGCAGTTAAGCCGGTTAAATAATTGTAAAGCAATCAGGGAGGTAATGCCGGTACAAAGTAAAGACGGCGTAGATTATGTAAAAATTATATTGAAATCAAATATAAACTGTAAAAATACATTAAGGGACATTGAAAATAAATATGGGATTCAGGAAAATCAAATTCAATGGAATATCCCATATCTGGATTCAATCAACATAGGAATTGAGGAGATATTGCAGGCTTTTTGTATCATAGCAGGATTAATTTTTGTATCCGGTATTGTTGTTTACAATATCTATAATATCTACATGATTCAAAATATTCAGATATTGGGAGCTATGAAAGCAGCAGGATTTGACAGCAGGCAATTAAAATTATTTTTAAAAACGGAAAGCATAATCATCGGAATAACAGGGAGCCTGGCCGGGATCATATCAGGAGAATGTGTCAGCTTTCTATTGATTCCCATGCTGGGAAATGCGGAAAATATAAGCGTCGGCCTTAAGGTGCGGACAACGCCGGGGATTGCAGTACTCTCATTTGCAGTAGGGGTACTGATCGTGCTTCTTGGGATTCAAAAGCCTGTAAAAACAGCGGCGGAAAAATCAGTAATAGAAATGATACGATATGTTCCGGCATATAATCCCTGGCGGGCAGGGAGAAAGGACAATGGTAAAAAGCGGATTACCTTGTGGGATTTTTGCAAAATAAATTTGAATCGGAATCAGAAAAGAAACCGCTGGGTTGTGTTATCTTTGACAGTAACCGGGGTATTGTTTCTGGTGACAGCAAGCATTATTGACAGTATGAATATAGAGAATCTATTGAAATTAACCATTCAGGGAGATTACAGCATCGGGCTTAAGGATGAAGCCGGAAGAAATAAAAAATCAGGGATTCGTTTGGATGAACATATATTGGAGGAACTGCAAAAACAGGATGGAATCGAAGAATTGCATCCAATTATGTATGACAGACTGCTCTGGACAGAGGAAGATGCAAAAAAGTATGCCAGGATTACGGAGGAATTTCGGGAATTAGGAATCGGATATGAGGATATGGATTCCATCATTTATGGGTATGATGATGCCTATATGGAAAGGTGCCTTCAGTTAACAGGCAATGAAATATCATTAGAAGATATTAAGGAGCAGGATTATATCATCCTTGTCCAAAAGGGAATTTCTGAATTTCATGCCGGAGATACCATTCATTTTCAGATTGATAATGGAGCGTCAGGGGATGTAATCGAATTTAAAATTGCAGGCGTTTTGAAAAATAATATTACTTACAGAGGGTACAGCGGAGCCGGAAATGATTTTATTCTTCACCAAAAAAGATTCGAGGCATTTAATCTGGACAGCCGGATACAGAGGGTATCTGTTACCGTGAAAGAAACCGAAAAAGAAAATGTGGGAAGTTATCTGGAAAAACTGACGGAAAATAATCAAAATATGGAATTGGAGAGCTTTGATGAACAAAAAGAAGAATATACGGCTCAAAAAGAGGCATTGGAGAGGGGAAGCTATTCCGTACTGATATTTTTATTTTGCATTTCAGCCGTAAACCTTATAAATACCAGTTTAAGCAATATCTTATCACAAAAAAGAGAATTAGGCATACTGGAGGCTATTGGGATGACCAGAGGGCAGGAAAGCCGGCTGCTTCAAATGGAAAGTGCAGCCCTTACATTTTCCGGCGGGGCAATTGCCTGTCTCATTGGAATCCCTCTGGGATATATGGGATTCTGCCTGTTTCGCCAATCGGCTTCCTATGCGGTTTACAAAGCTCCGGTTATGCAGTGCTTTCTATTGATGATGGGATATATTGTTATTCAGGGGCTTATAGCAGCGATGATTCAATATGGGCTTGATAAAATCAGTATTACAGATAAAATCAGACAGTAGAGCCTGCGATATCATGAAGCTAAGCTTTAAAAGCTTACAAAGGCTTCTATCCTTTAGGATAACTCCTTAGCGGGGCGGCCCTCTTCCCTGCGTCAGTAATTTTCCGAAGCTTAACTTCATGATTTTGGCAGAGCTTATAAGGAGACGTAAAATGAAAAAAGTCAAAATTGTGCTGGGCAGCATATTCGTTATCATGGCAGGCATTTTTATAATTGGCAGGTTTATGCCGGAACCGTCAGAAGAAATGCTGGTCTATGAAAGCAAAGGGGCTATGGAAACGGTGATCGATCTTGCGATACAGGGACCGGACAATATCCTTTACCTGGGAAAAATAAAATTAGTAACGGATAATCCTACGGTTGGTGATATAATTCAGGCAGTTAATTCCAGTGATGAGGGTATCAATATAAAACTGGGGGAAAATGGGGAAATTGTACAAATCGGGGATTACCTGTCCGGCCAGCCGGAGCATTGGAATGTTTTGATTGATAACAAAGAAGCGGGTGAAACGAATGTATGGAATATTCCGGTAAAGGAGTATCAGGGAATTACATTTCTTTTTGAGCAAGAATGAAATTTACGCATAAAGCTGATTTCCATGGCATTCAGGGACAAAGAGAGCTATAATGTAAAAGATATGGAAAGGCACATGTTCATCCCTGTTGACAAATTGCCAACCATTCTTGGTAGCTTTTCAGTCTCCAAGATCCTATACTCACATCATCAAATAACAGCAGACCTCAAAACAGAGCCGGAATTATTTCAAACACTGTACTTGTGACCGGAACTTATTCTATATAAGAGTTAATCGGAAGAGGGCTGTAAAATTGGAATCCGCAATGTATGAACCATTGCAAAAATGGAATAGGAGGCATGGAAAATGAAATTTAATGAAAAGCTGTTGGATCTGCGAAAAAAACAGGGCTTATCCCAGGAAGAGCTGGGATTGGAGCTTAACGTATCCCGTCAGACTATCTCAAAATGGGAAGCAGGCCAGTCTTACCCGGATTTTCAGCGGCTTGTGATGCTCAGCGACTACTTTGGTATGTCTCTGGATGAACTGGTAAGAGATCTTGATGTGCGGGATGTAAGGGAGAGAAGCTTAACGGATGAAAGGGTAGCTTCCCTGTATTTTGATGCGGAGCGTGGAAAAGAGCTTTTGCAAAAATGCATCAAATGCATCTGCTACGCAGGTTTGTTTTTTCTTGCGTTTGTTGTGATCGCTTTTGTGATTCATCTGATTTTCCCGGAGATTACCTGGCTTTGGAGGACCTATTAAAAGGGCACGGGCTGTTTGACTTTCGGAAGTGTTCCATGTATAAGATACCGTAAAAACGCAGATTCTAACAAAAAATGAAAGAGGCGGTAAGCTTGAGCAATCGATTACAATATGAGACAAGTCCCTATCTTCTCCAGCACAAGGACAATCCGGTTGACTGGTACCCATGGTGTGAGGAAGCCTTTTTAAAGGCCAAATCAGAAGATAAACCCATTTTTTTGAGCATTGGTTACAGTACATGCCATTGGTGCCATGTGCTTGCCCATGAAAGCTTTGAAGATACGGAGATTGCGGGGCTGCTGAATCAATATTTTATCTCCATTAAGGTGGATAAGGAGGAACGGCCGGACATTGACAGCGTGTATATGTCGGTATGCCAGGCCTTTACAGGAAGCGGAGGCTGGCCCACCAGTATCTTTATGACTTGGGAGCAAAAGCCTTTTTTTGCGGGGACCTATTTTCCAAGAACCACCCGGGGCGGCAGGATCGGATTTAGAGAGCTTCTTATAACAATACATGAAAAATGGCAACAGGACCGTGAAGCCCTTTTGCAGCAGTCGGAGCGTATCGTGGAACATTTGAACAAATCCGATTTGGCAGACGGTGCAGCTTCACGGCAGCTTGTCCATTCCGCCGCAGAGAATTATGAGCATCTCTATGATTCAAAATACGGCGGTTTCGGCCAGGCACCCAAGTTCCCGACACCCCATAACCTGCTGTTTCTGCTTGGCTATTATGAGCGTTATAAAAAGGCTTCCTGCCTTAACATGGCGGAGCATACCCTTTTGCAGATGTATCGGGGCGGTCTGTTTGACCATATTGGTTTTGGATTTTGCCGTTATTCTACGGACAGGATATTTCTTGTTCCCCATTTTGAAAAAATGCTGTATGACAACGGGCTGCTGATTCTCGCCTACTGCAAAGGATATGTGGCGACTAAAAATAGTTTATATCTTGAAATAGCCGAAAAAACAGCAAACTATCTCATAGAAGAGATGGCAGATCCAAAAGGGGGCTTTTACAGCGCCCAGGATGCGGACAGCGATGGCGAAGAGGGGAAATATTACCTGTTTACGCCGGATGAGATTCTTAAGGTGCTGGGAAAAGAGAAAGGCGAGGCATTTAACAGGCATTATGGGATAAGTAAAAAAGGGAATTTTGAGGGGAAAAATATTCCCAACAGGCTGGCGGGATCTTTGGAGGATAAAGCCCTTGAAGCTTTTCTGCCCCAATTAAAGAGCTATCGGAAAAAGCGGCATACGCTCCATCTGGACGACAAGATTTTGACGGCCTGGAACAGTCTTGTGATTGGGGCACTGTGTGAACTATACCTTGCCGGTAAAAAGGAACAGTATCTTCAGGCGGCAATGGAAGCGGATGCTTTTATACAAAAATATCTGCTGGAAAAGGACAGCCTGTTTGTCAGCTTCTGCAAGGGAAAGCGTGGCGTCAGGGGATTCTTAGACGATTATGCAGGATATATTTTCGCACAGCTCGCCCTGTATAGGGCAACTCTGAAGCAGGAATATCTTAATCGGGCAGAAAGGCTGTGCCGCAAGGTCATGACTGATTTTAGCGGCAGCGGCGGCGGGTTTTATCTGTATAGCCGGGAAAGTGAGGAACTTATCCTGCATCCCAAGGAAACCTATGACGGTGCCATTCCAAGTGGCAATTCTCTGATGGCGTATAATCTTGTCAGAATGTCAATGCTTACAGATGATGAAAAATATCAAAAAGCGGCAGAGGAACAGTTAAATTTCCTTGGGACGGACGCAGAGCGGTATCCGCCCGGTTATGGCATGTTTTTGACGGCGTTTTTAGAGTATCTGGAGCCCCCAATGAAAGTGACAATCGTACCGGATGAGCAGGAAAATAGAGAAAATCTGCCTCTTACCATACCCCCGTATGCTGTAGCTGTCCTTTTACAGCATCCTACGGCAGAATACCCACTGAAAGACGGCAAAACCACTTACTATGTCTGCCGCAACCATAGCTGCCTGCCGCCTGTTCATGCCTTGACGGACGAAGTCCGCCAGCCCTGAAAGGGCATGAATTACGGTGTGCCCGTAGGGTATACCTTGACGGACGAAGTCTTTTCATAAATATCTTTTCTGGGGCTGAGGGAGGAGAGAGAAGTGCTCTCTTCCTCTGGCTTTGGAAGCTCTGATTTTGCGGACTTAAGTTCCCGGGAGATTTCTTCCAGCTTTTCTTCCAGAGCTTTCTGATTCTCCGGCGACATTTTGCTGCTGTCTGAGCCTGTGGATTTCATGAGAAGCAGGGTATTTTGAAGCTGCTGCTGTTTGCTCTGCAGTTCTTTTATTTTACCTGCCTGATCCCTTGTGCCTGCCGATGCCAGCCGGAGCTTCTGATTTCTGTTTGTGTTCATCATAGTTAAAGGGTTGACATAATTCTTTCTGATTTCCATAGACATTTGGTATACCTCCCATTTGGATTTCATAAATGTATGAAAGTTTTGTGTTATATAGGTATATCGCAAAGATGAGAGCGGAAAAGAAGACTTTTTGCGTGGGTGGCTGTTACTGCTTCGCAGACGGCCTTATGGGGGAACAAAGCAGCACGGTAATCCGAAAACGCCCGTTCTCTTTTTCAAATTCCACAGCTCCCTGATATTTTTCCGCAAGGATTTGGATATTGCGAAGACCAATGCCGGGGGTGACGGGGGAGGAAAAGGATGTAGTATTTGTTTCCTCAATAACAAGAAAATGGGCCTTAGTCCTGGTGGAAATGGATAGATGCCGATTTTCAGAAGATTCATTCATACAGGCATGAATGGCATTATCCAGAAGATTGGAGAAAATGACACAGAGATCCATGGGATCTGCAAAAAAGGTTTTGGGAACACGTACATGACACTGGACTTCAATGCCATTCTGCTTTGCAAAGCTTAACTTTTCACGAAGCAGAACATTAAGAGCGGGGCTTCCGGCATCAGGCGATATAAGAAATGAGTGATTCTTTTTGTACAGCTTTTTTGCGTATTTCCTCGCTTCTTTGTAGTTTTCCTCCTGTAGAAATCCCGTAAGAACTAAGAGGTGATTATCCAAATCATGCCGAAAGGAGGCATATTGCTCCTGACGCTTCTCTGCCTCCTGAATGTAAGCCTTTTGTCCCTCAAGTTCTTTGGAAAGTAATGCCATCGTCTGATTTTGTTCTGTCAGGGCAATCATTTTACCGAATACGCTTAGGATTAGGAGAAAAAGCAGAAAGGCTGCTGTCATGAGAAAGAGAATCGTATAAGCGGCATTTTTCCCGAAGGATGAGAGATATGACGCAAAGCCGGGGGTGTCCAGCCTTAATCCGTAACGAATGGACAGGACCAGAAAGGCACAGGGGAGAAGAAGAATGTACAGGCAGGAGGACAGAGGATGCCAAAGGGCTGTGGAATATTTTCTTTTTATACAGCTTAGCAGGACAAACAGCAGAAGCGGCGGCAGGGCGGAGAGAAAAATCTGAATCACAGTCCATTTTTCGTCTAATCTAAGATTTGAAGAGAGATAAGACAGAATTAAGGCTGAAAATCCCTCCAAAAAGGTATGGAGCGTAAAGAGTATGGCAATAGGAGCAGAGATAGTATTCCAGGAAAGCCTTAGGATGTATTTGGCGAAAAGCAGTAAAAGTACCATATGGAAGAAAAACATGCCTGATACATGGTTCCTGGTGGAAAACAGAGTAAGGCCGCTGGTAATGATGAGCCATGGAATGATAGAGCTTCTGTCGGGGCGGTTGGCAATACAAAGCAGAAAATGAAGCTCCAGGTAATGGGTACAGCCATTAATGATAAGCCACCAGCTATAGAAAAAGAAAGGTTCTGTTATCATAGGTATATGGATTCCTTTCCCATTGCTCAGGGCATATAAGGCCAAGAACAATTTTAAATTTAATCGTTGTCATGTCCATTTCCGTTTTACGGTTTATGAACAAATTATGGTATCAAAGGTGCTATACTCTGCAGGCATTTAAAAGGCGTCTGGTAAATTCCTGCTGTTTTCTTCGGGCAATGAGAACTTGATGTCCGCCGGTTACCAGGGCATATCCATCTGATTTATTAATAACAGCGTCCATATTTACAAGATAACTTCTGTGACAGCGGAAGAAACGGGCATCCAGTCTTTGCTCCAAAGCGTCCAGGGTATCAAAGAGCCGGAAGCTTTCATCAAGGGTATGGATAATAATTCTATGGTCAAATACCTCGCAGTAGAGAATTTCGCTCATAGGAATACGCAGGATTATTCCGTCCCTAGGCAGGAGAAGTGCCTTTTCCTGAACAGAATTTGTGCGTTTTACAGCCTTATCGAGAGCCATGAACAGCTTTTTGGTCCGTACTGGTTTTAAAAGATAGTGGACAGCGTCCAAATCAAAGGCATTTAAAGCATAGTCCTCATAGGAGGTAACAAAGATGACCTGTCCTTTCCTATTGGAAGAGTGCAGATGTTCTGTGATTTCCATACCGTTTTTTCCGGGGAGACGGATATCCATAAGAAGAATATCCGGCGACAGGCCGGAGTATAGAAGCTCTTCCCCAGTGGAAAATAGAAGGATTTGCCCTGCCAGATTTTTTTCTTTCAGATATTTGGAAGTCATTTTTTTCAGTTTTTCTGCAAAATAGGCTTCATCGTCACAGATTGCTATAAGAAGCATGGGAACGGCTCCTGTTCTTTTAATTTTGTAAAGGAAAGTGCTATTAGTTTAATTCTAGCAGAGATGAGAGAGAAAGGCTATTTCTGATTTCGCAGATGGTTGTTTTTACTGCGTGAATGGCAGGTCTGTAATACCCTCTAAACCACATAAACCACATCTAAACCAATGGTAGAATTATCCGCCTAAACCACAAAGCGGTTGTCATAACCGACACAATCTTTTATACTGATGATAGATGAAATGATGAAATCAGTATTTGCAAAGTGGGGGATAAGCCGATGGAAAGTGAATGGAATGGGAATGAAAAAATGGGAAGGTTCATTTCTGAGATGAGGAAAGAAAAGGGACTGACTCAGAAAGAATTGGCGGAGCAGTTGGGAGTTACGGATAAGGCTGTCTCAAAATGGGAGCGTGCTGTCAGCAGTCCGGATATCGGGCTTTTGATTCCGCTGGCAAAGATTTTGGGAGTATCCGCCGGGGAGCTGCTTGGCGGTGAGAGAGCGGAACACTCCGCAGAGAACATGGAAAAAGATACGGAGGATATGGTGGAAGAGGCTCTGAATTATTCTCACAGGACAAGCTTTCTTAAGCAAAGGAAGATGCAGGGTCTGCTTTTTGCGGGAGTGTCAGGTATCTTCTTGACAGCATGCATGGTGTGTTTGATTTGTGATTATGCTATTTCGAGAAAGCTCTCCTGGTCCTTGGTTGTGGCAGTGTCTTTATTTGCCGCATGGATTTTGCTGTTTGCGCTTTTTAGGGCAAAAGAATACCGGATTCGAAAAGGGCTGCTTGCATTAAGCGTGGAGATATTTCCTTATTTGGCAGTGCTGAGTATTCTTTTGCGGGTTCCGCTTCTTTGTACAATGGGGATGTGCATCGGGGCTGCGGCAGTTCTGGGGTTGTGGGGGCTTTACATTGTCATTATTCATGAGTGGAACAGCAGGAGGTATTTTGCATTTGGAATGATATGCTCCATTTTGGCTGCGGAAGAATATGGAATTAATCTTATTATATCCGGATTTTTGGGAGCTGCATCCACAGATAAATCATTTGCTTTCCTAAAATGCATGATTATGCTTTTGCTGGCAGCGGCTGGTTTTGGCATAAGCTGTTACAGGGAGTATAAAAAAGAATATAAAGTTTGAAGAGGAAGCCGTAAAATAAGCCTGTGAGGTTTGTTTTACGGCTTACTATTTTGCAAAAATAATCTACATGCGCCTCATTTCCGCACCATCATAAATCAAATTTGGCAGTGTCGCATGGGGCATCCATGAAATTAGTTTTTTGCTATGTACAAGAGGAACTTTTATGAGCGCACTTTCGAATGAAAATTTCTCTCACAGGTGTGTGCTGAAGTGACTTTACCCTTTCGTACCGCTGCGCAGCAACTTAATAAGGAAAGGCTTGCTTTAACCTGAAGGTTCATATACAATAGGAACATATTACAACAAATTACAAATGCAGAGCTTTATATTAGCAAAAAGAACCACAAAAAGAAAAGGGCAGGTGAATTCTTATGTATAATCCTCAGTTGGACACATTTCTGCGCATGGCAGATGCAGGAAGCTTCAACAAGGCGGCAGAGGATGCCTATATTACGCCGACGGCGGTGATTAAGCAGATCAATCTTCTGGAAGCCAGGATACAAAATACATTATCCAGTATTGTGAGGATTCCGTAGTTCGGGCCAGGAATGCCATGCAGGCGGATGGATTTGAGGTAATATGATAAAAATGTGAAAATATAAGGGAGATTATTGTAATGAGAGAAGGTGGAAGTACCAATGCGTTGCTGCATGCGGGTAGATCCCGAAGCAGCTTTTCCGGGAAAATGGGTTATGTTCTGGCGGTTGCCGGGTCAGCCGTAGGACTTGGAAATATCTGGCGTTTTCCGTATTTGGCGGCAAAATACGGCGGAGGAATTTTTCTTCTGGTGTATCTGATTTTAATGCTGACCTTTGGCTATGCGCTCATTATGTCAGAGACGGCACTGGGACGTATGACGAAGAAAAGTCCGGTGGGGGCATTTGGGACTTTTGGAAAAGGCATTGCTTTTCGGTTGGGAGGATGGATCAATGCGGTGATTCCCATGCTGATCGTACCTTATTACAGTGTTATCGGCGGATGGGTGGTAAAGTATCTCTTTGAATATCTGCGTGGAAATACAGGTATTTTGGCGGCGGATGGATATTTTACCGGGTTTATTGCAGAGGGTGTCAGTGCGGAGCTTTGGTTTCTGCTATTTAGCATAGCTGTTATTGCGGTGCTTTTTGCCGGAGTTAAGCAGGGGGTGGAGCGTGTCTCTAAGGTAATGATGCCGGTGCTGGTTATACTGGCTGTTTTTGTTGCAGGTTATTCTATGACCAGGCCGGGAGCTTTTGAGGGCGTAAAGTATTTTCTTGTTCCCAATTTTGAGAATTTTTCCTGGATGACAGTGGTGGCGGCCATGGGACAGATGTTTTATTCTCTGTCTATTGCGATGGGAATTTTGTATACTTATGGTTCCTATGTAAAGGAGGATGTTGATATTGAGAAGTCCACGAGCCAGGTGGAGATTTTTGATACGGCCATTGCCATGCTTGCTGGGCTTATGATTATTCCGGCGGTATTTGCGTTCTCCGGAGGGGATCCGGATACCTTGCAGGCGGGACCCTCCCTGATGTTTATTACGATTCCAAAGGTGTTTGCAAGTATGGGCTTTGGGACCGATGCTGGGATTTTGTTTTTCCTTTTGGTGCTTCTTGCGGCATTGACCAGTGCCATTTCTCTGGCGGAATCCGGTGTTTCTACCTTTGAGGATCAGTTGGGATGGAGCCGCCATAAGGCTGCGCTTTTGATGGGAGCCGTTATGGTTGTATTTGGCTCGGCTTCGGCTCTTGGTTTTGGGGTACTGGATTTTATTACGATACTTGGGATGTCCATTCTTGACTTTTTTGATTTTCTCACTAATTCTCTCATGATGCCCATAGCTGCGCTGGCTACCTGCCTTCTGGTTACCCGTGTGGTGGGGATTGATAAAATTGCGAAAGAGGTGGAGCAGTCCTCAGGATTTAAGCGTAAGGGGATGTATAAGCTGTTTATGAGGTATCTGGCTCCTGTCTGTATTGTGGTGATTCTGCTTAGTTCTGTTGCGAATGTGTTGGGGTGGATTTCTATGTAGAGGTGCTAAATAGTATAAATATTTGGTTTGCTGCCTCTTTTCTACAAGCAGGACCAGGTTAGTGCTGCTTCACACCTTAAGGTATAAAAAGATGAATAAATAGAAATTTCTGTTAATATATTCTTTTATTCCTGTGGGCAACGAGCCAAGCGGACGTGCTTGCACGTCCGTTTGGCGACTGCCGCAGGGGTCAAATACCCCACAGCTCTGCTGTGCTACAAGCTTGATGCCCCGCCAGCTTGCTGTGGGGTATTTGACATATACTGATACCAGAAAACCTGCTATTCCCATGCTATAAAAATTTTAGAAAAGAAGAAAATTTTATGGTATTTACAATATTGAACAATGGTATGAGGATGTTCCTAGAAGGCTTTGGGAGTGTTTCAGGTTTCCGGACTTTAGATTTGTGAGAAGTCCATGCTAGTAGTCCGTATCGGAAATATGCACAAGGATTTCCGGTACGGACTACTAGATGCTGCATAGCGGGAAAATTTATAATTAGTAGTCAAGAGACTTTATAAATTTAAACCTCGCAGCGTTCACAAAAAGAAATGTTAACGCATCTGCTTGGCTGATTGCTCACGGTAATCCCCTGAGAGAATATAGTTATAAAAATAGATTTTACAGGCATCCTATATTTGAATCATGGTAGTTGAGCAGGATTCAAATATAAGATGTCTTTATTTTGTGGCAGAAAATCTATAGTATGTTTTTTCTTGAAAAGTGGCACGATTAATATACGTTCTCAAAATCTATGTAAAATTTCAAAAATCCTATATATAGAATTAACATTCTTAATAAATCCAAAAGGGTATTGACAAAGATACCTGATAGGGGTATATTGAAAGCATAAGATACCCAATGGGGGTATTTAACCACGAAAGGAGTGAAGCATATGAACCAAGAGGTTACGCTGATTATAGAAGGCATGACCTGTGCATCCTGCAGCGCAGCAGTAGAACGCGTGACGAAAAAGCTGCCCGGCGTTGAGAGCAGTCAGGTAAACCTGGCCACCAACCGGGCAAGGATTGTATATGACCCGGAGCAGGTGAACATAGAAATGCTGTGCCAGAAGATTGAGCGGGCAGGCTTCGGAGCCCGGGAGGAGAAAAAAGCAGCCGCAGAGAATCAGGAGATTACCCTGAATATCGAGGGTATGACCTGTGCATCCTGCAGTGCGGCAGTGGAGCGTGTGACAAGGAAGCTGCCCGGTGTTATCAGCAGCGAAGTAAATCTTACCACCAACAAGGCACATATTGTCTACGACCCCTCTCAGGTGAAGCTGGCAGACATAAAGCTGAAGATTGAAAAAGCAGGCTTTGTACCAAAGGACATAGAAAAGGAAGACCGGAACGAAGAGCTTAATGAACAGATGGAGAAGCTGCGCAGGCAGAAGCAGAATCTGATTGTAACCATCTGTCTTGCCGTTCCCTTGCTCTATATTTCCATGGGACATATGATTCCCATTACACTGCCACTGCCGGATTTTCTTCATATGCACAGCCACCCGCTGAACTTTGCCCTGGCACAGTTGATTTTGACCGTGTTAATTCTCTGGCATGGGAGGAAGTTCTATGTTGTAGGCTTCAAGACTCTGTTCCGGGGCCATCCCAATATGGATTCCCTTGTGGCAATCGGAACGGGAAGCGCTTTTTTCTACAGCCTTGCTATGACCATTCAGATTCCCTCAAATCCCGCCAGTGTGGAGAATCTTTATTATGAGTCGGCAGCTGTGGTTGTAACCCTGATTATGCTGGGTAAGTATCTGGAAGCGAGAAGCAAGGGAAAAACCTCCGAAGCGATCCGGAAGCTGATGGAACTGGCGCCGGATACGGCAGTGCTTCTGCGTGAGGGACAGGAAGTAGAAGTTCGGGTAGAGGAAGTTGTTCCGGGAGATATCCTTTTGGTAAAGCCGGGAAGCAAGGTTCCGCTGGACGGAACAGTGATTGGAGGATCCAGCAGTGTGGATGAGTCCATGCTCACAGGAGAGAGCATTCCGGTAGAAAAGGAAGCCGGAGACACGGTGATTGGCGGCAGTATGAACTTCAACGGAGCTATGGAGGTCCGAGTGACCCATGTGGGCGCCGACACCACCCTTTCCAGAATCATTCAGATGATGGAGGATGCACAGGGGAAGAAAGCACCCATTTCCAAGCTGGCGGATACGGTGTCCGGGTATTTTGTACCTACGGTTATGGGAATTGCTGTTGTGGCAGCTCTAATCTGGGCTTTACTGGGCCATGATGCGGCCTTTGTTCTGACTATTTTCGTATCAGTTCTTGTAATAGCCTGCCCCTGCGCTCTGGGTCTGGCTACGCCTACGGCTATTATGGTAGGAACAGGCCTTGGCGCCAGCCATGGAATCCTGATTAAAAGCGGAGAGGCGCTGGAGACTACCCACAAGATCCAGGTAGTTGTATTGGATAAGACGGGAACCATTACCGAGGGAAAGCCCAGGGTGGTGGATGTGGTATCCCACGAGATGGAAGCGGATGAGCTTCTGCGTCTGGCGGCAAGCTGTGAGCGCTCCTCCGAGCATCCCCTTGGAGCGGCCATTGTGGAGGGCGCACAGGAAAAAGGCCTTGAGCTGGAGCAGACAGAGGGCTTCCAGAGTGTAACCGGAAAAGGCATCGAAGCAGTTCTTAAGGGACATTACTTCCATATCGGAAACCGACGGATGCTGGAGGGAAAACATGTGGAATTGGGAGCATACGAGGAAGCGGCAAAGACAGCGGCAGGCAAAGGGCAGACACCTATGTTTGTAGTTATGGATGGTAAGCTGTCCGGCATGATCTGCGTGGCGGATACCATCAAGGCAACCAGCAGGGAGGCCATTGCCCAGATGCGGAGCCTTGGCATCCGGGTGGTGATGCTCACAGGAGACAATCAGCTGACGGCAGATTACATCGGCAGCCAGGTAGAGGTAGATGAAGTGATTGCAGAGGTGCTTCCCGGCGATAAGTCTCAGGTAGTGTCCCGTTACCAGAAAGAGGGCTTTTGCGTAATGATGGTAGGGGACGGCATCAACGATGCACCGGCTCTTGTGCAGGCGGATGTGGGCGTGGGCATCGGAAGCGGAAGCGATATTGCGCTGGAATCCAGCGACATTGTACTGATGAAGTCGGATTTAAAGGATGTGTATAAAGCTGTCCGTTTAAGCCGGGCCACCATACGGAATATTAAGCAGAATCTCTTCTGGGCATTCTTTTATAACAGTTTGGGGCTTCCCATTGCGGCCGGATTGTTGTATGCTTTAGGTGGGCCTTTACTGAATCCTATCTTCGGAGGGCTTGCCATGTCCTTTAGCTCTGTGTCCGTAGTCAGCAATGCCCTGCGGTTAAAGAGGCTGAAGTTGTAGTGAGTGAAAGAAACTGGAATACAGCATCCTTTAGACAGTGCCAGATGGATTTACGGATGCAGAATTAAGCGGCCGGGAATCCGTCTAAGAGAAAGGTGCTGGAGAAAGGATGCGGAACTGGAATAAAAAAATATGGAAAATGAAAAGCGAAAAGTAAACTGCAGCTGTCAGGAGGGCTGCTGCGTAAAAACCAAGCATCGGGACAGCGACGAGTATAAGAGCCTGATCCACCGTCTGAACCGCATTGAGGGACAGGTCCGGGGGATACGGAGCATGCTGGAGGAAGAGCGCTATTGTGTGGACATTCTCACCCAGGTATCCGCCATTCAGTCAGCCCTCAATGCCTTTAATAAGGAGCTGCTGTCCAATCACATCAAAACCTGTGTGGTGGAGGACATCAAAAGCGGGGATGAGACAGTGGTAGATGAGCTATGTGACACCATCCGAAAATTGATGAAATAAGCTATTACAGTAAATTGCTGTTAAATATCAGATGCAAAATACACCTTGTCTCAAGACATGATAAGACAACGTGTATAGATAGAAGCAACTCAAAAAGCAGCGGAACCGGGGCAGTCCATGCACCGGTTTCCAAAAATCAAAAATTAAGGAGGAACAAAGAAATGACAGTATTAAAAGCAGAGGACATGCATTGCGAGAAGTGTGTGGAGCGCATCACAAAGGCCCTTACCGGAGCCGGACTGGATTTCAAGGTAAGCCTGGAGGATAAGACCGTAACCATCGACGGCTGTGAGAACTGCGTGGCAAAGGCAAAGGAACTGATGGATGAGCTTGGATTTGACACAGTTGAGGTATAAGCATGGAGACAAAAGCATATAAACTCAGAGAAAACTTTTACTGGGCTGGAATTTTGGACGATACCCTCCGGGTATTTGACATTATTATGTATACGGAATTTGGAACCACCTATAATTCCTATGTATATCGGGCAGGGGACAAAACCATCCTCTTTGAGACCGCAAAGGCGAAATACTTTGATGCCTACTTAAAGGAACTGGAAGAGATTGTGGATATAAAGTCAATCGATTATCTAGTGGTAAATCACACGGAGCCGGATCACGCAGGAAGCGTAGAACGGCTTTTGGAACTGAATCCGGGGCTTAAGATTATTGCAACTCCTACGGCCATTTCATTTCTGCAGAATATCGTAAATAGGGATTTCTGCAGTATCGCTGTGAAAGACGAACAGGAAATGAAGATAGGAAACCTTACCTTACGCTTCCTTCATGTTCCCAATCTTCACTGGCCGGATACCATGTACACCTATCTGGAGGAAGAGCAGGTGCTGGTGACGTGTGATTCCTTTGGTTCCCACTATTCATTCCCGGAGATTGTGTACAGCAAGGTAACGAATCAGGAGGACTACTGGAAAGCAACACGCTATTATTTCGACTGCATTATCGGACCATTTAAACCCTTTATGCTGAAAGCCCTGGATCGCATCCGTGATTTGGATATTTCCATGATCTGTACCGGACACGGCCCTGTTCTGGATTCCGGCATTGATCGGATGCTGAACACCTACCAGGAGTGGTGTACCGTAGTCAACCCCAATCCACGGAAAACAGTGGTAATCCCCTATGTAAGTGCTTACGGCTACACGGGAGAACTGGCAGAGCAGATCAGTAAAGGTATCAAAGACAGCGGGGACATTGATGTGCGCAGCTACGATCTGGTGACAGCAGACCAGGGAGAAGTGCTGAGCGAGCTTGGATTTGCAGACGGCATATTATTCGGAACACCTACCATTGTGGGAGAAGCCTTAAAGCCCATCTGGGATTTGACCACCTCCATCTTTGCGGGGACCCACGGAGGAAAGCTTGCAAGCGCTTTTGGAAGCTACGGCTGGAGCGGCGAGGGAGTTCCCCACATTATCGAGCGTCTTCGTCAGTTAAATATGCGTGTGGCAGAGGGCTTCCGGGTACGGTTTAAGCCCGGTGAGGTAGACCTTTTAAATGCCTATGAATACGGATACAACTTCGGCTGTACTCTTTTGGAGAAAGAAAATCCCAAGAAAGCAAAAGGGAAAACAACCCTTGTTAAATGCCTTGTCTGTGGAGAAATCTTTGATTCCTCTCTGGAGATTTGCCCGGTCTGCGGCGTAGGAAAGGAAAACTTCGTTCCGGTGGAAAGCGAGACAACGGAATACCGCAAAGATACCAACAATCTCTATGCCATTCTTGGAAACGGAGCCGCAGGACTGAATGCGGCCAAGGCCATTCGGGAACGTGACAAGACCGGAGGCATATACATTATTTCCAATGAAGAATATCCGGCCTACAACCGGCCCATGCTGACCAAAGCCTTGGTGTCAGGCCTTGACGGGGATCAGATAGGGATTCAGGATGCAGCCTGGTATGAGGAAAATAATATTGTCCAGATCCTTGGAAAGCAAATAAAAACCGTGGATACAAAGGAACGGGAGATTCTCACGGAGGACGGGGCCAAATTCAAATATACAAAGCTGATCTACGCCCTTGGATCCGAGTGCTTTATACCGCCCATTCCCGGTGCGGATAAGCCGGAGGCCGTGGCCATCCGCCGTTTGTCCGATACTCGTAAAGTGACGGAGCTTCTGCCCCATACAAAAGAGGCTGTTGTGATCGGCGGAGGCGTATTGGGACTGGAAGCCGCATGGGAGCTTAAGAAAGCTCACTGCAAGGTGACGGTTCTGGAGCTTGCCCCAAGGCTTATGGGGCGGCAGCTTGATGAGGGAGCCAGCCAGATGATGAAAAGCATCATTGAGGCCCAGGGAATTGCCGTACACACGGGCGTGCAGATTTCCGCTGTCGAGGGTGAAGAGCATGTAACGGGCGTTCGCTTAGGCGACGGGACTTTACTGCCGGCCCAGCTTGTGATTCTTTCCTGCGGCGTGCGCTCCAACATTGGAATCGCTAAGGAAGCGGGAATAGACACGGATCGGGCCGTGATAGTGGACAGTCATATGCTCACCAGCAATGAAGACATCTATGCCTGCGGCGACTGTGCCCAGTATGAGGGCATCAATTACGCCATCTGGCCCCAGGCAGTGGAGCAGGGTAAAGTAGCCGGAGCAAATGCGGCGGGAGAAAGCCTTACGTACACCACCGTTCCGGCGGCCCTTACTTTCCATGGTATGAATACGGCTCTGTTTTCCATCGGAGACAATGGCGGCAATCCGGATCTGGTTTATCGAACTGTGGAATTTAAGGATGTGTCCCGAAAGCAGTATGAGAAATACTACTTCCGCAATAATCACCTTTGCGGCGTGATTCTCATTGGAGATGTGTCAAAAATGGGAGAGATGAGCGACGCAATTGAACGCAGAGCCTCCTTTAAGGAGCTGTTTGGCAGATAAAAATAGTTTAAGCTTATCATAAAAAACCTCTTTTTGGAAATCCTGTAAAGAAAAGATTCTGCATGTTTCTCTCACAGAAAGCTTTTGGCGAGGGGACAGAGGAAGTACAGGAAGTTTCAAAAGCAATGTCATTAAGTCTTTACAAGCTTTCAATGTTTATCTTAGCGGCATTGCTTCCAAAAGGAGGTTTTTTAATGCTGATTCTTGGAGGCAGGATATATACCATGGAAAATGCAGTGTATGATCCTGGCTATATTAAGATTGAAAACGGAAAAATACTGAATTTGGGGACGGAGCGCAATGCTCCGGCGCCGGAGGAGAGAGAAAAGGTTCTTGAGGTAAAGGGCTCCTGGGTGCTTCCGGGGCTCATTGAAGCCCATGGGCATATCGGTATAACGGAGGAAACCAGGGGAGCCATTGCGGACGACTGCAATGAGACCAGTGAGCCGGTACAGCCTTATTTGCGGGCCATTGATGCCATAAATCCCATGGATCCGGCCTTTCATGATGCAATTATGGCGGGAATTACCTCGGTAATGACAGGACCGGGCAGTGCCAATGTGGTGGGCGGTCAGTTTGTATTTATGAAAACACAGGGACGTTGTATGGATCGGATGATTGTGTTAGAGCCGGCAGCTATGAAAGCAGCATTTGGCGAGAATCCCAAGACTGCTTATGAGTCTCAGGGAAAATGTCCCCTGACAAGAATGGGAACGGCGGCTCTTTTACGAGAAGAATTGTTTCGAGCCAGACAATATGGAAAACAGAAGGAAAACGGAAAGCTAAAGGAGGAAGACTTTCGCCTGGAGCCGTGGCTTCCCGTGCTGCGCCGGGAGATTCCTCTAAAGGCACATGCTCATCGGGCGGATGACATTTTGACAGCCATTCGGATAGCAAAGGAATTTGAGATAGATATTACCATTGATCACGGCACGGAAGCCCATCTCATTGCCGACGAGGTTGCGGCCTCCGGTTTTCCGGTGATTGTAGGAACGGATCTGACCTCCCGCTCAAAGCTGGAGATACAGAATCTCAATTTTAAAACCAACCGGATTCTTTATGAATCCGGAGTGACCATTGCCGTGACCACGGATCATCCGGTGGCTTTGATTCAATATCTTCCCTTGTGTGCCGGACTTGCGGTAAAGCATGGTTTGCCTATGGAAGAGGGGCTGAAAGCGCTGACCATCAATCCGGCCCGTATCTGCCGGGTTGAGGAACGGGTAGGGAGCTTGAAGCCGGGAAAGGATGCGGACATTGCCATATTTTCCGGGAATCCTATGGAGGTGTTTACGAAGACTCTTTATACGATTATTGACGGGGAGATTGTGTATGAGGATGGAGAGCAGGGAAAAAGGGAATTTTTATAAGTAAAAGTGTAAAAAGCAAAATAACAGATAATTATTCGGTGTTTGTTAAAAAAGTCTGTTTTTAACAATAAAAAAGGTCAATATAAAAAAAATAATTTTTTTTAAAAAAAAGCTTGCCAAATAAGGAATTATATTATATACTAAGCAAGTCGGCAGGAAAAGCCGGTATGGTTCCTTGGTCAAGCGGTTAAGACGCCGCCCTCTCACGGCGGAAACAGGGGTTCGATTCCCCTAGGGACTGTCAAAAACTCCGAAAGCAGATGAACAGGGGCTTTCGGAGTTTTTTGTGTTATATAAATGCAGGAGACTGGAAAGCTATATGAGAACCGGGACAAGCAGAGGAGAAGAGAGCCGTAAGAGACGGCTCTGTTTGCCGTTAAGTAGAAAAATCAGACAATGTTCAAAGCAGCAGAGAGCTCAGAGAATAGTTCTCTTGTTTGCGTTTCTGTTTCTTTGTATTCTGCCTGTTTGTTCACAGTACAATAAGACAGGTCCCAGAGAAATATGGATTGATGTGGAGCATGTGAAGAGAGGCTCTTTGATTCCCGTTCAATTTCGGAATATAGCTCCTTCAGAGGTAGAGGCCTGCACCTGGTATGTAGGAGAACGCCAGGTATCCAAAACAAAGGAGATTACTTCGTTTACGCCCAAAGAAGGAGATGAGGAACAATTTATCCGTGTAGAGGTTGCCTTTACAGATGGAAGTATTTGCGAAGATTCTTTTTACTACAGTATTCTTCCCGTACTTTATTTAGAAAGCGAAATGGGGTATAAAGACGTTTACTGGCAGGAGGGCATCTATGCTCAAATACGGCTTGCCGCAGGAGAAGGGTATCTGCCCACGGAAGCATATGAGGGGGGAGCCTTTATTCACCTGAGAGGCAATTCTACTAATGAATTAGATAAGCGGCCTTTTAAATTGAAGCTGGATAAGAAAAGCGATCTGCTGGGAATGGGAAAGTCAAAGCATTGGATATTACTGGCGAATGCGATTGATGCCACCCTGCTCCGCAATAGATTGATGCAGGAGTTTGCACGAGATATCGGAGCGGATGTCTGGATGGACTCGAAAAATGTAACCTTGATTTACAATGGAGAATATCAGGGTGTTTATGAGTTGTGTGAACAAGTGCGCATTGATGAGAACAGAGTGGATGTTTATGATTGGGAAGAAGTCTGTGAACAGGCAGCCAGAGGAATTGCAGGGGATTTGACAGAACAGGGGCTGGCGACAGAGGAAGAGAGACCATTTCTTGAAAAAATGATAGAAGCGGATTTGACCATGGATTTTTCATGGATGGAAGAGGCGGCATTTACATCTGATTTTTTGAATGACTTGAATGAAAGTACTGGAAGGAATCTTCCGGTTTCTTATGATCTGCATAAATTCATAGATATGCAGAAACTTCCGGAAGCTGTGGGAGGCGTACTTATGGAGATGAGCCAATATCATAAAAATGATGCGTCCCTTAAGACCAATTATGATATGCCCATCTATTTCAACAGGCCTTCCCAGGGAGCAACCTATAGGGAGCTTCTTGATTATATGCGGGAGTATCTTCAGACTTTGGAATATGCATTTCATGAAACTGATTTTACGTATCATGAGGATTCGCCTCATTATCAAATGTCTGATCCCGGATGGTATGATCAGGAGAAAAAAATGCGTTTGGGTGTGGAATATAAGCTGGCATCTTTTTCAGCAGAGGAGTATGACGGGCTTCATTATTCAGAGCTGATCGATTTTGACTCCCTTTTGATCAATTTTTTGATATGCGAATTTTCGGTAAATTATGATGGCATGAAAAATAGTGTTTTCTTTTATAAGGATGTGGATGGAAAGCTTTTTATCGGTCCGCCCTGGGATTATGACTGGGCATGGGGCAACAGCTACAGCGACCGTACCATACAAACCTGGTGTACGGATATCTGGCAGACTACAGATGAATATTTTGGAAGAGAGAACTATTACCAGAGCGTTCAGTGGAACCGCTGTCTCATTCGGGATCCTTATTTTGTGGCAAGAGTTTATGAAAAGTATTGGGAGATTCGGGAGACAGTTATAGAAGAAATGGTACGTGAGGGCGGTCTGATTGATACGTATGCAGCCGAGCTTAAGCCGGCGGCTGACGCCAACGATGCGAGATGGGGAGGAAGCATGGGGGATTATACAGGCAGAAAATTTAATGACTCCATTGCAGATGTGAAAAGCTTTCTTAAGCAGCGGATTTCCTGGCTGGATGAACAGTTTGCTTCTGTAGAGACCTTGTGTGCCTCTCTGGGGTATTACCAGGCATCAGATAACCTGACTGTGCAGAAGATTGACACAGCTTCCCGCAGAGGTATGACCAGGATACAGGTAAGTGTGGAGCTTCCGGAATGTAAAGAAGTGGCGTTTCAGATTAATGGCGCCTACATCCGGCGCTCAGAGGTGCAAAATGGCATTGCAGAGCTTTGGGTATCCAATCGGGAGCTTCGGACAGGGAAAGGAGAGCTGAATGCAGTTCAGGTACGGGCAGTGGATAAGCAGGGAGAATATATACGGAATTCGGAGGGCACAGTAGAGGGAGAGTATTGCAATGCTGTCTCTAATTATGGATGGTTTGTTTGGAATCCATAAGTTTTATAATCAAAAATCTTAATTGTTTTCCAAAACTTGTCCGGTGTGGAAACAAGGATGCTTCGCATACTAAAAATGAAAAGATACCCCCAAATATGGGCGAAACAAGGAGGTTTTCATGCATAAACGGTATGCGTTTTATTCTTTGTGTCTGATTTTCCTTTTGACTTTCCTGATGGCATCAGGTTTCCAATTAACAAGCACCAATTTTTCCGTTATCGGCAGCCGGGGCGGACGGCGGATGGCGTTTCTGCTGTGGGGGGCTTTGACAGGAAATTATTTTTATTTGTATACAAAGATGCTCATGGAGCTGGCAGACTGCCGGGATTGGATTATGGAGAGCTTTCTTTTGTGCGCCCTGCTTTTTTTTGTGACGGCTGTGGGAATTCCCTATATTCCGGAGCAGGTTCCGAGAATGTCCCGCCTGCATGTGGCGATTTCCTTTCTTGCTCCTTTATTTCTGGGACTGGCCCAACTGCGGTTTCTTCTCCTGCTCCAAAAGAAAATCAGCGGAAGCTTTCGGATGCAGTGGCTTCTTTTGTCTATTTTAGGCTTTGGTTCGGCCGTTCTGCTTTTAACCGTAGGCATTGTATCAAGTCTTCTGGAAATATTTCTTATCATTGGAATCTGTCTCTATCTTTTGCTTTTATATTGTAAATTAAATAAATTGATGAGTTTTGTATGAAATAATAGGAAAGAAATGTTTTACAAACTACAAACTCTTGTGCTATACTACCCCCAGTGGACAAGGGGACACACGGTTTTGCACCATGAATTTGCGATTCTGCTGCGTTACTGTCGCTCAGCGTACGTCCAGTACGCTTCGTTCCAGTGCCTTGCAGAATCACAAATTCATGGTGCAAAACTCCTTTGGACCCCAAGTACCGAATTTTGGTGGCTGGCAAGGCAATGGAATGAGGCGTACTGGACGTACGCCGATTGACAGTAACGCAGCCAGCCTCCAAAAGACGGCACTTGGGGCGTGTGTCCCCTTGTCCACTGGGGGTAGCTAAGACTGAAAAAAACAGAACATCCATTCGGATAGACACCATATAGGAACGAGGAAAATAGTGATGGCAAAGAAAAATACCTACGACGCAGACAGCATAGCAGTCCTGGAGGGCCTGGAGGCCGTGCGCAAACGCCCGGGCATGTACATTGGCAGCGTGTCACGAAAAGGTTTAAATCATTTGATTTATGAGATAGTGGATAACTCCGTGGACGAACATCTGGCAGGCTTCTGCTCAAAGATCTGGGTCACACTGGAGCGTGACGGCTCCTGTACCGTCAGCGACGACGGCCGCGGCATCCCGGTAGATCTCCACGCAAAGGGCATTTCCGCAGAAAGGCTGGTATTCACCACCCTCCATGCAGGCGGAAAGTTTGACGATTCCGCCTATAAGACAAGCGGCGGTCTCCACGGAGTAGGCTCATCTGTAGTCAACGCTCTGTCTACCTACCTGGACATAGAAGTGAGCCGTGACGGAGCCGTTCACCACGACCACTACGAGCAGGGCATCCCCACCATTGAGCTAAAGGACGGTCTGCTCCCCATACTGCGAAAAACAAAGGAGACAGGAACCCGGATCAATTTCCTGCCGGACCCGGAGATCTTTGAGAAGACAAGATTTCAGGCAGAAGAGGTGAAAAGCCGTCTTCATGAGACTGCCTATCTGAATCCGGAGCTGACCATTTATTTTGCAGATCGGCGGACAGAGCCGGCGGAGGAAGCAACTTTCCATGAGGAAAACGGAATCATCGGCTTTGTGGAGGATTTAAATAAGAAAAAAGAACAGATCCATGATGTGATTTATTTTAAGGGAGAAGCAGAGGGCATTATCGTAGAGGGCGCATTTCAGTATGTAAACGAGTTCCACGAAAATGTTCTGGGCTTTTGCAATAACATTTACAACGCAGAGGGCGGCACCCATCTGACCGGTTTTAAGACCGTATTTACCACCGTGATCAATAATTACGCCAGAGAGCTGGGCATCTTAAAGGAGAAAGACACCAACTTCACCGGAGCCGACGTGCGCAACGGCATGACGGCCGTAATCTCCATCAAACATCCCTCTCCCCGGTTTGAGGGTCAGACCAAGACAAAGCTTGACAATCAGGATGCCTCCAAAGCTACAGCAAAAGTAGCGGGAGACGAGATCGTCCGCTACTTTGACCGCAACCTGGAGACTTTAAAAGGCGTCATCGGCTGTGCAGAAAAAGCGGCTAAAATACGAAAAACCGAGGAACGGGCCAAGACGAACCTCTTAACCAAGCAGAAATACTCTTTCGACTCCAACGGAAAGCTGGCAAACTGCGAGAGCCGGGATGCCTCCAAATGCGAGATTTTTATCGTAGAGGGAGACTCCGCCGGGGGCTCCGCAAAGACCGCAAGAGATCGAAACTTCCAGGCCATCCTGCCAATCAGGGGAAAGATCCTGAACGTAGAAAAAGCCAGCATCGACAAAGTGCTGGCCAATGCAGAGATCAAAACCATGATCAATGCCTTCGGCTGCGGCTTCTCCGAGGGCTACGGCAACGACTTTGACATCACAAAGCTCCGCTACGACAAGATCATCATCATGGCCGATGCGGACGTAGACGGCGCACACATTTCCACCCTGCTTCTGACCCTCTTTTACCGCTTCATGCCGGATCTCATCTATGAGGGACACGTATACATTGCCATGCCGCCCCTCTATAAAGCCATGCCCCAAAGAGGAGAGGAAGAGTATCTCTACGACGATAAGGCCCTGGAGCGCTACCGGAAGCGCCACAAAGGAAGCTTCACCCTCCAGCGCTACAAAGGCTTGGGAGAGATGGATGCCGAACAGCTCTGGGAGACAACCTTAAACCCGGCTACCAGAATCCTGAAACGAGTAGAGATCGAGGACGCACGCATGGCCTCCAACGTAACGGAAATGCTCATGGGAACCGAAGTGCCCCCCAGACGGGCATTCATCTACGAACACGCCTGCGACGCAGAGCTGGACGTATAGACCTGAAGATACATTGTCATACCTTACCGAACGAAGTCCTATAGGAACATGCATTCATGCCTGCTCGCAGGGTATGAATAAAAAACAAACCTAAAATATAGATACAATATCAGCCGCCGGGAAACAGAAAATATCTTCTTTCCAGGCGTGTCAGCCCTGTGGGCGGAGCAGGGAAAGAAGATATTTTCTGTTTCCAGGCGGCGTCCGTTTACCAACACAATAAAACAAATCACACCCAAAGTAAAAAAATGCCATAAACAAAGCTAGGAGAAAATAGTAGAACAATGGAAAAGCAGATAGAAGAACAAATTATCCGCACCGAATACTCAGATTTAATGCAGAAATCCTACATCGACTACGCCATGAGCGTAATCATAGCCAGAGCACTCCCGGACGTAAGAGACGGCCTGAAGCCCGTACAGCGGAGAACCCTCTACGACATGTACGAGCTGGGTATCCGTTTCGACCGCCCCTACCGGAAATGCGCCCGTATCGTAGGTGACACCATGGGTAAATACCACCCCCACGGCGACAGCTCCATCTACGAAGCCCTGGTAGTCATGTCTCAGGACTTCAAAAAAGGCCTCCCCCTGGTAGACGGCCACGGCAACTTCGGATCCATTGAGGGAGACGGAGCCGCCGCCATGCGTTACACAGAAGCCCGTCTGGAAAAAGTGGCCCAGGAAGCCTTTTTATCCGATCTGGACAAAAACGTAGTAGACTTCGTTCCCAATTTCGACGAAACAGAAAAAGAACCCTCTGTACTGCCGGCAAAGTTTCCCAACCTGTTGGTGAACGGATCCGACGGAATCGCAGTAGGAATGGCCACCAGCATCCCGCCCCATAATCTGGGAGAAGTCATAGACGCGGCCAAAGCCTATCTGAAAAATCCGGAGATTGCCACAGAAGCCCTACTAAAGCTGATGCCCGGTCCGGACTTCCCTACAGGCGGCATTGTAGTAAACAAAGACGAGCTTCCAGCCATCTACGAAACGGGAGCCGGCAAGATCAAAGTCCGGGGCCGCATAGAGGTAGAAAAAATAAAAGGCGGCAAAGAACAGTTAGTCATCACAGAGATTCCTTATCCCATGATAGGAGCCAACATCGGAAAATTCTTGAATGACATTGCCACACTCATCGAGTCTAAAAAAGCGCCGGAGATCGTTGACATCTCCAACCAATCCTCCAAAGAGGGCATCCGCATTGTACTGGAGCTTAAGAAAGGATCTGACACTGAGAACCTGAAAAATATGCTCTACAAAAAGACCCGCCTGGAGGACACTTTCGGCATCAACATGCTGGCCGTCGCAGACGGAAGACCGGAGACCCTGGGCCTGAAACAGATCCTGGAATACTACATTGAATTCCAATACGAGCTGGCTACAAGAAAATACCAGACTCTTTTAGCCAAGGAGCAGGAAAAGCGGGAAATACAAGAGGGACTCATAAGAGCCTGCGACGTTATAGACCTTATCATCGAAATCCTCCGGGGCAGCAAAAACGTCAAAGACGCCAAAGCCTGTCTCATAGAGGGAAAAACCGAAAACATCCGTTTCAAATCAGAGGCATCAAAAAAAAGGGCTTCCAAGCTGCGCTTTACAGAGCGTCAGGCCTCGGCCATCTTAGAAATGCGTCTCTACCGACTCATCGGCTTAGAGATTGAGGCTCTGATGGCAGAAAACGCCCAAACACTGAAAAACATAGTCACTTATGAAGACATCCTGGAAAACCATGCCAGCATGACAAAGGTCATCATCAAAGAAATGGATGCCATCAAAAAAGCTTACGCAAGACCAAGGCGGACCTCCATAGAAAACGCCGCCGAGATCGTATTTGAAGAAAAGAAAATCGAAGAAATGTCGGTCATGTTCCTGATGGATCGCTTCGGTTACGCCAAAACCATAGATTTGGCCGCCTACGAGCGCAACAAAGAAGCGGCAGACAGCGAAAACAAATATGTCTTCTCCTGCATGAACACCGGCCGCATCTGCGTATTTACCGACACCGGCCGCATGCACACCATCAAAGTCCAGGATCTGCCTTTCGGCCGGTTCCGGGACAAAGGCGTCCCCATAGACAACTTCAGCAACTACAACAGCGCCGAAGAGCAGCTGGTGGGAATCGGAAGCATGGAAACCCTAAAAGTCCAAAAACTAATCTTCGCCACCAAAGACAGCATGCTGAAAGTTGTAGACGGCAGCGAATTTGAAACCAGCAAACGTACCGTAGCCGCCACAAAACTAAGCGAAAACGACAAAGTCCTATTAGCAGAACCCACAGACGGCAGCGAACAAATCGTCCTCCAAAGCAAAGAGGGCTATTTCCTGCGCTTCCCAATATCCGAAGTCCCGGAAAAAAAGAAAGGAGCCGTAGGTGTCCGCGGCATGCGCCTGGGAAGCAATGACCACCTGGAAGCCGCCTATATCTATCAAACCGGCAAAGAACAAATCATCACCTACAAAGAAAAGCAGCTAATCCTCAACAAACTAAAATCCGGAAGCAGGGACACCAAAGGAGTAAAAGTAAGAACATAATCTTGCCAACCCCCACCCGTTTATGATATGATTTTCCCAATTACAAGTAACATACAGAAACATCTGTACACGAGGAGGAAGTTATGGAAACCGAAGTAATCAGCAAAAACTTTATAGAACAAATGATAGATAAAGATCTGGCAGAGGGCGTCTACGAAACCGTACACACCCGTTTCCCTCCGGAGCCAAACGGCTACCTGCACATCGGACATGCCAAAGCAATCCTTTTAAACTACGGCCTTGCCCAAAAATACAACGGCAAATTCAACATGCGCTTCGATGACACCAACCCCACCAAAGAAAAAGTGGAGTTCGTAGAGTCCATCAAAGCCGACATCAAGTGGCTGGGCGCAGACTGGGAAGACCGCCTGTTCTTTGCTTCCGATTACTTTGAAGCCATGTACGAAGCGGCGGTCAAGCTCATTAAAAAAGGAAAAGCTTTCGTCTGTGACTTGACGGCGGAAGAAATCCGATCCTACCGTGGAACCCTGACGGAGCCGGGCAAAGAAAGCCCTTACCGTAATCGAAGCGTAGAAGAGAACCTGGAGCTTTTCGAAGCCATGCGTGCCGGAAAATACGCAGACGGAGAAAAAGTACTCCGTGCCAAAATAGACATGGCATCCCCCAACATCAACATGCGTGATCCCGTCATCTACCGGGTAGCCCATATCTCCCACCACAACACAGGAGACAAATGGTGCATTTACCCCATGTATGACTTCGCACATCCAATAGAGGACGCTATTGAGGGCATCACCCACTCCATCTGCACCCTGGAGTTCGAGGATCACCGTCCCTTATACGATTGGGTCGTAAGAGAACTGGAATATTCCGTTCCGCCCCGCCAGATCGAGTTTGCCAAGCTCTATCTGACCAACGTAGTAACAGGAAAACGCTATATTAAAAAGCTGGTAGAAGAGGGCATCGTAGACGGCTGGGATGATCCCCGTCTGGTATCCATCGCAGCGCTTAGGCGCAGGGGCTTCACTCCGGAATCCATCCGCATGTTCGTGGACCTCTGCGGCATTTCCAAGAGCCAGTCCTCCGTAGACTATGCCATGCTGGAATACTGCATCCGGGAAGATTTAAAGCTGAAGAAACCAAGGCTGATGGCAGTTTTGGATCCCATCAAGCTCATCATAGACAACTACCCCGAGGACCAGGTAGAATATCTGGACGCAGCTAACAACCTGGAAAATGAGGACCTTGGAAGCCGAAAGATTCCGTTCTGCCGGGAGCTGTACATTGAACGTGAGGACTTTATGGAGGAGCCGCCCAAGAAATACTTCCGTCTCTTCCCCGGCAACGAAGTGCGCCTGATGCATGCCTATTTTGTAAAATGCGAAAGCTTCGTAAAGGATGAGAACGGCCGGATTACGGAGATACACTGTACCTACGATCCCGAGACCAAGGCAGGCAGCGGCTTCACGGGCCGGAAAGTAAAGGGAACCATCCATTGGGTGCCGGCTCCCTATGCAATGACTGCCCAGGTGCGGTTATATGAGAACATCATTGACGAAGAAAAGGGCGTATACAATGAGGATGGAAGCCTGAACTTAAATCCCAATTCCCTGACCGTAGTAGAGCAGGCATATCTGGAACCGGGCTTTGAGGGAGCCAAGCCCTATGACAGCTGCCAGTTTGTGCGCAACGGCTTCTTCTGCGTTGATGCCAAGGACAGCACGGAGGATAAGCTTGTCTTTAACCGAATCGTGTCATTGAAGAGTTCCTTTAAGCTACCAAAAGCATAAAAAGAAAAGAGCAAGGGTCAAATAGCCCGCAGCTTGCTGCGTTACAAGCTTGCTGCGGGGTATTTGACTGAATGACATCTGACGTAAGAAGCTTTCGTTATATTTTTTGAATCCGGAAAGTGTGTGAGCTTATGCGTGAACTGACAATCAGCTTAAATCCCAAAAGCAAAACCCCTTTATACGAACAAATCTACAATTACATCAAACAGGACATTCAAAAGGGCCGTATTAAGGCAAAAGAAAAGCTTCCCTCCAGCCGTTCCCTTTCCGCATATCTTGAGGTCAGCCGCAGTACCGTGGATTTAGCATACGAACAGCTCCTGTCAGAAGGGTATCTGGAGTCCGTTCCCTGCAAAGGCTACTATGCCTGCCAGATAGAAGAGCTCTATCATTTTTCTCCTGACAGGTCGGTGAAAGAAAAGGCGGTTTTTCAGGAGAAAAACTCCTATCCCTATGATTTCACTCCCCGGGGGATCGATCTGGACAGCTTTCCCTATGGCATATGGCGCAAAATCACACGGAACATTCTTCTGGATGACAAAAAAGAACTTTTCCAGCTGGGCGATCCCATGGGAGAGCGGGAACTAAGGGAGACCATCTGCAGCTATCTTTATCAGGCCCGGGGTGTAAACTGCCGTCCAAAGCAGGTGGTAATCGGGGCGGGAAATGACTACTTGCTGCTTCTGTTATCAACAATCCTGGGGAAAAATCGAAAAATCGCAATGGAAACGCCAACCTATAAGCATGCTTACAAAATTTTTGAGCAGCTTGGCTGCTCCCTTTGCACCATCCCCATGGATGCCCAGGGAATGCAGGTATCAATGCTTCAAAGCTCGGGAGTGGATATAGCCTATGTAATGCCCTCCCACCAGTATCCATTGGGAATCGTAATGCCTATCAAACGCCGCCTGGAGCTGCTTTCCTGGGCGGCCGAAGAGGAGGGGCGCTATATTATCGAGGATGACTATGACAGTGAATTTCGTTACAAGGGAAAGCCGATTCCGGCCTTGCAGGGAACAGATCAGAGAAACAGCGTGATTTACATCGGCACGTTTTCCAAATCCATTGCCCCGGCAATCCGGATCAGCTACATGGTGCTTCCGGATCGGCTTTTGCAAAAATGCGAACATCAAATTCTTCGTTTTTCCTCCACGGTGTCCAGAATCGATCAGATGATCCTGAATCAATTCTTAAAAGACGGATATTATGAACGCCATCTGAACCGGATGCGCATTATCTATGGAAGAAGACACGACATTCTTTTGGGAGAGCTGAAAAAAATACCGGGCTGCCGTATAACGGGGGAGAATGCCGGCGTGCATCTTCTGGTAGAATTTATAAATGGCATGACCGAAAAAGAAGCGATAGAAAAGGCGGAAAGGGAGGGGATAAAGGTATATCCCCTGTCCGAATACGAGATTGGAGAGCAGGAGAAAGACATAACAGGAGAACAGAAAAAATGTACGGTAATACTGGGATATGCCACCCTTTCGGAACCGGAGATCCTGGAAGCGGCCCGCAGGCTTAAGAGGGCCTGGGACCGGCAATAAAGAGTGGCATTAAAATAAGAATGGAGAAGAGCCATTTTTCATAAAGGAGCAAATCCCTATGGAGCAGTCGCTTTTAAAGCAGCTATCAGTCATTACGGAAGAAGAAAAAGAAATATTGGCGGGAAGAGACGGAATCGACAGAAGCCTTTATATGGCAGGGGATTCCTATGAGATTGACAGCAGCCTGCTGCTGGAAAAGGGAAAGCTTATTACTCTGCGTCCCCACACCCGGTTTGTCTATTTCCCAAAGCACACCCACAATTATATGGAAATGATATATATGTGCAGAGGAAAGACAAGGCACCGGATTAATGGGATTGATCTGCTTTTGCAAGAGGGAGAGCTTCTGCTCTTAAGCCAGGGTGCGGTACAGGAGGTATTTCCGGCAGGAGAGGAAGACATAGCGGTAAATTTCATTATCTGGCCCCAGTTTTTTGACATGACCCTTAAGATACTGGGGGAGGAGGAAAATCAGATCCGTGATTTCCTGGTAAATTGCTTAAAAAGCAAAGATGCCGGAACCGGATATCTGCATTTTAAAGTGTCGGATGTTCTGCCCATTCAGAACCTGGTGGAGAATCTGATTTGGACCCTTACAAGTGAGGGTGCTAATAAAAGGAGAATCAGCCAGTGGACCATGGGCCTGCTGTTTCTGCAGCTTGTGAATCATACGGAGAACCTGTATACGGATCCCAGATTTTCCGAGCAGCAGCTTATGCTTCGGGTCCTCCGCTACATTGAAGAGCATTACTGTGACGGGGAGCTTCGGGACCTTGCGAAAGAGCTTCACTACGAGATGACCTGGCTGAGCAGGGAGATAAAGAAGCAGTCCGGAAAGACATTTACGGAGCTTCTCCAGGACAGACGCATGAACCAGGCAGTCTTTTTGCTGAAGACGACAAAAATGAACGTGGCGGAGATCAGCGAAAGCATCGGATATGAGAATTTCAGCTATTTTCATCAGCTCTTTAAAAAACGGTACGGTACCTCGCCCCACAAGTACCGGCATGCAAATAACGACAGTTTTTTGAACAACCCACCCTCTTTTTTTCCCCAGTGAGGAAGTTATAATAAAAGGCAGAGTGTTAATTTAAAAACTATTATGTATGCCGATAATCCGTATACTGGCACCTTGGAATCAGATGAACAGGAGCGTGTCATTACACCGGACGGCGGAAAGGAGATTTATATGTTAGTAAAGACAAAAGCAAAGGTAGGGGTTTTCTCCATCGCATTGGGAGCGTATCTGCCCCAGTTCCCGCAGCTTGTACCGGAGTTCGAGAGCCAGTTTGAAGCTTTTAAGAAGACTCTTCCCGATACGGTAGAGGTGATTGACGGCGGCATGGTGACCACAAAGGAGCAGTCCCAGGCGGCAGGCGATTTGTTCCGGGCGGCAGACGTTGATCTGGTATTCCTGCAGCTTTTGACTTATGCCACATCCTACAATATGCTTCCCGCAGTAAAGGATCTGGACGTTCCAGTAGTCCTTGTGAACATTCAGAAGCTGAAAGCCCTTGACTATGATCACACGGATATTGCATCCTGGCTTGGAGAGGGCTATGCCTGCGGCGCCGTGGGTGAGATGGTAGCGGATCTTGAGAGATACGGAAAGAGACATGCCGTGATCACAGGCGTAGTAGAGGGCGGTGATCCGGGCGTGCAGGCAGAGATTGAGGACTGGTGCAAGGCAGCCCAGACCAGAAGACGCTTCCGTGACACCAATCTTGCACAGGTAGGAAGACCTTATCCGGGCATGATGGATCTTTACATAGACGAGTCCAATCTGTACAGAAGAATGCATCTTTACACCAAGCAGTTTGACTGGGAGAAGATGTGGGTAATCGCAGACAATATTACGGACGAGGAAGCGATCCGTGCAAAGGCCCAGGACATTCTGGATACCTTTGACATTGAGGGCGGCGGAACCATCGAGAAAGTATGGGATATGGCAAAATATGTAGTAGCTTTCGAGAAGTGGTGCGAGGATGAGAAGCTGGGACTTATCGCATCCCACTATGACGGCTTTGCAAAGGGTCAGGCAGGCGTTCTTGACAGTATGCTGATTCCGGCATTCTCCATGCTGATTAAGCAGGGCGTGGCCTGTGCGGTAGAGGGTGATATCAAGGTTGCCATGGCTATGAGCATCTTAAAGACCATCTCCGGAACGGGACAGCTTGCGGAGATGTATTCCATTGACTTTAATGATGATATTGCCATTATCGGCCACAGCGGATCCGGAGATGCGGATATCTCCGACAAGAAGCCGACCATGAAGATCGTGGAGGTATTCCACGGAAAGACAGGCGGCGGCTATCTGACACAGTTTTATCCATATACCGGCCCGGTTACCTATCTTGCAATTACCCAGGACGGAGACGGTCACTTTAAGTTTATTGCGGCAGAGGGCATTAACGAGGAGGGCAAGATCCTTTCTTTCGGCGATACCAACATGAGAACCCGCTTCACCTGCGGCGCAAGAGAGTTTGTGAACCGCTGGAGCGAGTGCGGACCGACCCACCATTTTGCGGCGGCTGCAGGCAGGCATATTGATACCATTTTGAAAGTTGCAAAAATCTTTAATGTACCGGTAGAGATTGTTACCAGATAAGGATAAAAGAAAGCTGCGGTGGGGCTGCCGGGAAATGGCTGATGGCTTATTTCCCAGCAGCCTCATATATATGTGTTGAAAATCTGAATCAGTAACGCTATATTAAGATAAGCCTGGTTTTGTGTAAATAGCACAAAAACCAGGTTTTGTTTTTTGTATCTGAATCGAGTTGCACAATTACAACTGAGATAAGTGAAATTAATTTCAAAAACCATGCAAATAATTGACGAAGTTTCATTTGTACCTTATGATGATCCTAACATGCATGGGACAAAAGAAATACTGAAAACAAAGGAAAGGGTTTACAGGGTACAAAAGAGTACTCTACACAAGAAAGTAGGGAAGAGATGAATATTATAACAAACATTTGGAACGTGATGTTCAATAATATCCTGTCGCAGCCGGCGATTTTTATCGGCCTTATCGTTGTTGTGGGATATATCCTGTTAAAGAGAAAATGGTACGAGGTTGCAGCCGGATTTATCAAAGCTGTGGTCGGATATCAGATCTTGCAGTTAGGCGCTTCTTCGCTGAAGAATACCGTAGACCCCCTGCTGAAAGGAATTCAGCTCAAATGGTCTGTGGAAGCGGTGGTCATTGATCCGAACTTTGGGCTGACGGCCGCAAACAGTGCTTTGGAGAGCATCGGCGTTACTACCTCATTTGCCATGATTACACTTCTGATTGCGTTTATCTGGAACATTGTGCTGGTATTTTTTCGCAAATACACCAAGGTGCGGACCCTGTTTACCACAGGCCACATTATGGTAAAGCAGTCCACCGTAGCCACCTGGATTATTTTCCTGCTGATTCCGGAGCTTCGGAATATGGTCGGAATCATATTGATTGGCCTTTTGTGCGGAACCTACTGGTCTGTATTTTCTAACCTGACCGTAGAAGCCACCCAGGAGCTGACGGAAGGTTCGGGCTTTGCGGTAGGCCATCAGCAGATGCTTGGCGTATGGTTTGCCTACCGGTTCGGCGGACTTTTTAAGGGGAAAGACAAAAAAGAAGAGAGTAAGGAATTAAAGCTTGGGGGCGCATTAAAGGTTCTGGATGACTATGTGGTATCCACTACGCTGATTATGCTGCTGTTCTTCGGTGTGATCATGGTTATCCTGGGACCGGAGATGATGAAAGAGGTGGATGCGGGCAATTTCGGAAGCCTTGCTTTTCCGGTATACATATTCCAGAGATGTACTTCCTTTGCCGTATCGTTGGTTGTATTAAAGACCGGCATCCGGATGTTTGTAGGAGAAATGGTAGAATCCTTTGAGGGAATTTCCGGTTCAATCCTGAAAGGCTCCCTCCCTGCGGTAGACTGTGCGGCGACATACTCCTTTGGAGATCCCAATGCGGTTACCTTAGGCTTCCTCTTCGGCGCCGTAGGCCAGATTATCGCCATTGCAGGTCTCTTGATCTTCAAGTCCCCGCTGATGATTATTCCGGGCTTTGTACCTTTGTTCTATGATAATGCCACCATTGGGCTTTACGCAAATATGAAAGGAGGCTTTAAGGCGTTGGTTGCCTGCTGCTTAGGATCCGGCCTTATTCAGATATTGGGAAGCGCCGCAGCCATAATGCTGTTTCAGATGGGACCCTTTGGCGGATACGTTGGAAACCTGGACTGGGCGACCCTGTGGCCGGCTATGGGAGCATTGATGAAGTATCTGACCGTTCCGGGAGCGGTGATCTGCATCATCGGAATGCTCGTGATACCTCAGATACAGTATCGAAAGAACAAAAAAGATTACTTTACTTTGGGCATGGAGGAATGAAAACAGTAACGCTTGAAAGGTGCACAGAAGAATTTACAGACACATGCATCTGCAGCTGGAAATTCTTCTAGGAGAAGGTGTACATTTCAAATGTTACGGAACTAAAACAGTAACACTTGAAAGGTGCACAGAAGAATTTACAGACGCATGTATCTGCGGCTGGAAATACTTCTAAGAAGAGGTGTATCTTTCAAGTGTTACGGAACTATAAATAAGAAAGGAAATTGAAAATTATGATTAAAGTATTAGTTGCATGCGGATGCGGAATGGGAAGCTCTCAGTTATTAAAGAAAAATTGCTCTACGGTATTAAAAAATCTCGGCATTGAACACACGATTCATCATACCAGCATTGACGAGGCAAAGTCCACGGCACATGATTACGATCTGATTGTAGTAGGAGAAAACTTTGTGAGCCATTTGAAAGTAAAGGACGACACAACCGTAATCGGCCTGAAAAACCTGATGAACAAAAAAGAATTGGAGACCAAGCTCAGAGAAAGCGGAATCGTAGAAAACTAAGAACGGGAATGGAGAAAGAACAATGAGACAGATGGATGAAGATGAGCTGGCAGTGATTGCAGAGGTGGCAAGAATGTACTACATAGAGGGAATGTCCCAGCTTGACATAGCCAACATGCTCTTTTTTTCCAAGGCAAAGGTGTCTCGGGCTCTTCGGATTGCACGGGAGGAGCACATTGTAGAATTTCAGATCAACTATCCCTTAAAACGCTCTCTTGCGCTGGAGGCAGAGCTCAGGCGCAGGTTCGGGCTAAAGGAAGCGTTGGTGGTTACGGATCTCTATGACAACCAGAACACGGATATTTCCATCAAACGAATCGGAGAGATGGCGGCAAGTTATCTGGATGAGATCTTGAAAGACGGAGATTCCATCGGCGTGTCCTGGGGAAGAACCATGTACCAGGCGGTACGGCAGCTTAAGCCCTCTTCCCCCAGGAGGATCCAGGTGCTTCAGCTTATGGGCAGCTGCATGGATGATTACAATCTGGACATTGATGTGACAACCCTGACGGAACGAATGGCTCAGGCCTTTCAGGGAACAGCGGTCCGGCTGTATGCGCCTATGCATGTAAAGAGTGACATTGTTAGAAAAGAACTTTTGCGGGAGCCTATTATCCGCAAAACCATGGATAAGATACACTCCGTGGACTATGCCCTGACAGGAATCGCCGATGTGTCTCTGGAGCGGCCAAGAAGCACTTGGGCAGGATATTTGACAGAGAATAAGAAACGGGAACTTATAAGAAAAGGTGCGGTTGGATATCTCTGCGGTTATTTTCTGGATAAAAACGGAAATAAGCTTTCGGATCCCATCAATGACAAAATTATCGGCATTTCCTTTGAGGATTTGAGAAAAATATCCCACGTGATTGCCGTAGCCGGAGGCATTGACAAAACCCAGGCTATTTATGCCGCATTGAAAGGAAATTTAATTCATTGCTTAATTACAGACAGCCGGATAGCGGAAAAGCTGCTGGCGATGAGGGACAGCTAAAAAAGAGGCTGTCCGGAGAGGAGAATATATGACAGAAAGGATTTCTTACAGCTTCAGTGAAAGTCTGCCTGCAAGACAGGCTCAGGCGGAAGCGTCCATGCTGGAGGAATTTGCAGCAGGCGCCTATACCCTGGAAAAGCCCTTTCTCAGAGTGAATCCTTATTTGATAAATCCGCTGTCAGCGGTCGTGGCCTTTCGTACGGAAGAGGAAACGGCAGTGACAGTTACCATATTCGGAAAAGAAGAACGGGGAACCATTGTACACACTTTCCCAAAGGCGAAGGAGCATATGCTTCCGATTCTCGGCCTTTACGGGGACTATGACAATCAGGTGGAGCTGCGGCTTTATGGGGGACGAGCCCATACCCTTACCATTCGGACAAAGCCCCTGGATCCGCAGGTCCCGGCCCTGCTTTCCATGAAGACGGAGCCGGAATACACAGGGCAGGACTTAATCTTTGTGACCCCATCCCTCAATGCGTGCGCAACGGCCTTTGACTATAAGGGCGACGTGCGCTGGCATCTGACCGTCCCTGTTGTCTTTGAAATGGCACAGCTGCGCAACGGAAATTTCCTCATAGGAACCGAGCGTGTGATGCAGATGCCTTACTATATGTCAGGTCTTTATGAGATGACCATGATGGGGAAAATTGTGAAAGAATATGCAATTCCCGGGGGCTACCATCACGATCAGTGCGAGATGGAGGACGGAAATATTCTAGTACTCACAGAGGATCCCGGCTATGAGACGGTGGAGGATGTCATTGTGCTTCTGGATCGGGAAACCGGAGAGATAAAAAGAACCTGGGATCTAAAGGACTGCCTTGTTCCGGGGGAGGGCCCCTCCGGCGGCTATACGCCTAAGGACTGGTTCCACAACAACGCCCTCTGGTATGATAAGCATACCAATTCCATTACCCTTTCCGGCAGGCATGTGGATGCCATCATTAACATAGACTATGACACCGGAAAATTAAATTGGATTCTGGGCGATCCGGAAACCTGGCCGGAGGATAAGCAGAAATACTTCTTTACCATAAAAGGAGAGGGCGATTTTGACTGGCCCTACGAGCAGCACGGATGCATGGTTACGCCAAACGGCGGAATCATGTGCTTTGACAACGGACATTACCGTTCCAAGCTTCGTGAGAAGTTCCTCCTTAACAGAGACAGCTTTTCCAGAGGCGTGCTCTACCAGATTGACCGGGAGGCCATGACCATTGAGCAGCGTTGGCAGTACGGCAAGGAGCGGGGAGAGGAATTCTTTTCCTCCTATATCGGAAATGTGGAATGGTATGGGGAAGACCATTACCTGGTTCACTCCGGGGGAATTCAGTATTATGGGGAGCATGCTTCTGAGAAGCCGGCAGCCCTGCTTAAAGGGGATCCCAATGTTCGTGCGGAGAGCATTACGGTGGAGGTGCTTCGTGGAAAGGTCATTATGGAGATGAAGATAGAGGGGAACTTTTACCGGGGAAAGAAGATGTCCCTTTATCATGAACAGGATAACCTGCCCCTTGGAAAGGGAATTTGCGTGGGGCAGATGGGCATAACACCGGAATTTGACACTCTGATTCCCATGGAAGCCTGCGGGGAGCTGCTGCCCTACCGCTATGAGGCCGGCCTTACGGAGGAAGCGGATCGGTTTGTGTTCAAAGCCATTTTCGAGGGCGGACAGCTTGTAATGCTGATGCTGGAAAATGAAAAAGAGGAGCACGGATACTTTATTTCCACTTCCAAAAACAAGTTTAACGCCCTGTGCTGCGGCACATTTATTGAGAAAGATCCCAGAAATATTACCTTAAATGTGAACAAAGCAGGACTTTCCGGCGTCTTCGATGTGCGGGTAATTGTAGATGACAAAAAGTATGAGACAGGCATCCGAATCACCTGCTGATTACAGGAGGGATAAGTGAAAATGGCAGATTATGATTTGATTATTATAGGCAGCGGCCCGGCGGGGATGACGGCGGCCATCTATGGAGCCAGAGCCAATCTGTCCGTTCTGATGCTGGACAGGCTGGCGCCCGGCGGAAAGATCATCAACACCAGCGAAATTCAGAATTATACGGGAATGGGGACTGTGGAGGGTGCGGATCTGGCCATCCGCATGTTCCGGCATACTCAGGAGTTAAATGTGGAGTTTGATTACAGGACCGTTCTTAAGGTGCAGGACAAGGGAAAGGAAAAGCTTGTCGTTTGTCAGGAGGAAGATAAAACCTACACGGCTTATGGGGTAATATTAAGCACCGGAACCAGTCCCAGAATGCTGGAAGCAGCAGGGGAAGAGCGCTATGTGGGAAACGGCATAAGCTGGTGCGCAATCTGTGACGGGGCAGGGTGCCGGGATAAGGATGTAGTGGTAATCGGCGGCGGAAATTCCGCTGTGGAGGAAGCTTCCTATCTGGCCGGATTTGCAAAATCCGTAACCGTAGTGGTGCGCTCTAAGCTGTCTGCGGATCCAATAGCTTGTGACAAGCTTCTTGGTCAGGAGAATGTGAAGCTTTATTCCGGACATGATGTGCTGGAATTCTGCGGTGAGAAAAAATTAGAGAGCGTCAGCCTGCGATCCAAAGAGACGGGAGAGGTATTTTCCGTAAGCTGCCAGCAGGTTTTTGAGTATATTGGACAGATTCCGGCCACGGATTGTTTTCAGGAGCTGGGGGTGTTAAATGCGGGAGGATATGTGGAGGCAAACAACCGGATGGAGACGGCAGTGCCGGGAATCTTCGGAGCCGGGGACTGCATTGCCAAGGAACTGCGGCAGGTTGTTACTGCCTGTGCGGACGGGGCAATTGCGGCCCAGAGTGCGGCCCATTATATACAGAATTTAAAATGAAAATAGGAGATGGATTTATGTTGAGAGAAGTAATGGAAGAAGAATTTCGCCGGTCCGTAAAAGAGGGACTCGTACTTGCGGACTTTTATTCCGCCACCTGCGGACCCTGTAAGATGCTTTCCTTTGTGCTGGCGGATGTGGAAAAGGCCTGCGGGGACAAGGTGAATATTATGAAAGTCGATTTTGATAAAAACAAAGTTCTCGTAGAAGAGTATGGAGTATCCGGATATCCCACCTTGATTTTTATGAAAGACGGGGAGGAATTAAAGCGGCTGACAGGTCTTCAGCAGAAGCCGGCTATTATCAAAATGATTGAGGAAGCGTTATAAGGATATATCAAAAAAGGGACCGGTGCGGTTGTGCGTCGGTCCCTGACACTAAACCTTAGCCATTATTCCTCAGCAGTCTCTTCCTCAGCAGCTTTTTCTTCCTCATTCTCTGCTTCCTCAGCCGTGTCTTCCACAGGGCTTAAAGACACATAGCCTCTTTCCGATGCTTCTGCTTCTTCCAGGTCATCATCCAGATCGTCGTCCAAATCATCATCAAAGGGATCGGCTGCAAAGAACTTCTTGTAAGCAAAGATACCTCCGGCGATGGTTCCGCAGACCAGTGCGGCAGAGCCTAAAAATTTAAAAAATTTCTTCATATCAGGTAAAACTCCTTTCTTTTACTTTTTAAATGTTCTTTTGGCTTTCCCTAACGCATACCCCTTTTGGATGGGCAGACTTCGTCAGGCAAGGTATACACAGGAAACATTTTCTCTATTGTAATACGAAACAAGCAAAAAGAAAAGCAAAAAAATTGAAAAATTTTATTGTCAAGGGAAAAAATATATATTACTCTATATAGAGATAAACGAATGCAAAGTCTGGAAAAAATTTTCCGGATTTATCTACATGACACAGTAAATGGGTCGGAAAGAGGAAAAGATGAAAAACAGAGTTTCAAACGTAATATGGGGTCTGATTTTGATTCTCATCGGAATCGGATATGCAGGAGGAAATCTTGGTTTCTGGGACTTTCATATATTCTTTAAGGGCTGGTGGACTTTATTTATTCTGGTGCCCTGTGTGATCAATCTGATACAGCATGGGCCCAACGGCGGCAATATAGCTGGTCTGTGCGTGGGAATAGCCCTTCTTCTTACTGCTCAGGGATTTTTGGAAATTTCCCTGATTCGCAAGCTTTTGGTTCCGGCTATTTTGATTCTTATCGGTCTTAGCATTATGCTCAGCAATACAAAGCGGAGAATTGTCGATCAGCAGGGGAATCAGATTCCCTTTGAAAAGACCGGGAGGGGCGGCTCTGATGTGTCAGGGGTTTTTGACGGAAGAAAGGTTCAGTATGACGGACTGCTCTTTGAGGGAGCTACGGCCAGTGCGGTATTCGGCGGCGTGGAGATGGATCTGAGGATGGCGAGGATTGAGAGAGACGTGCGGATTGACGCAACGGCAATCTTCGGAGGCATCGAGATCTATGTGCCCGCTAACGTAGTAGTGAAGGTTATGTCAACTCCGGTGCTGGGCGGCGTGTCCAACAAGGCCATGGCTCCTACGGAGGTTCCCTGCCATACCTTATATATCAACGCAACCTGTGTATTCGGAGGAGTAGATATAAAATGAAAAAGAAGCTGATTTTAGCCTCTGCCTCTCCCAGAAGAAAGGAGCTTCTGGAGCAGATGGGACTTGTGTTTCGTGTATGTCCTGCCTGCGGGGAGGAGGAAAGCGTTCACCGGGATCCGGAGAAAATGGTGCTTGAGCTGGCTCTAAAAAAAGCCCGGGAGGTTGCTCAAAAGACAAAAGAAGATGCGCTGATAATCGGATCGGATACGGTGGTTGCTTTTCAGGGAGAGATTTTGGGAAAGCCTGCGGACGAGGAAGATGCCATTCGGATGCTGAAAGGTCTTCAGGGCGCCTCCCATATGGTATATACGGGCGTTGCCGTGGTAGATGCCCGGACAGGAAAGGTGCTTCTGAACTTTGCGGATGGAACGGAGGTTTCCATGTATCCTATGACAGAAGAATGGATTCGCAGGTATGTCAAGACGGGGGAGCCTATGGACAAGGCAGGAGCTTATGCCATACAGGGCGGCTGTTCCTTGTGGATTCGGGGAATCAGGGGAGCCTACTCTACCGTAGTGGGATTTCCTGCTGCCCGGTTTTATCAGGAAATGCTGGGGATTGGAATTGATTTGTTGAAATGAGAAAGGACGGATAAGGATGTATCGAGCCTGTATTTTTGATTTGGACGGGACACTGTGCGACAGTGTGGAGTCCATTGCTTACTGCGCCAATCATGCCCTTCGGGATCTTGGAATGAAGGAGGCATCCTTAGAAGACTATAAGATCTTTGTAGGGGACGGAGTGGATATGCTGGTTCGCCGGCTTTTGCGCTTTAACGGTGAGGAGTCAGACAGGCAGTTTGACGTATTGAAGGAAAAGTATATGGGGTATTTTCTGGATGGATGTATGTACCATGTGGTGCCCTATCCGGGAATACCGGAGGCCCTAAGAGAGCTGAAAGGGCTGGGGGCAAAGCTTGGGGTAATCTCCAATAAGCCTCATGCCAATACCCTGAATGTGATTGAGCAGGTGTTCGGGGAGGGTGTTTTCGACTGGGTGCAGGGGCAGACCAAGGATATGCCCAGAAAACCGGATCCGGCCGGGGCCTTGTATACGGCCAAAAAGCTTAAAGTTTTGCCAGGGGAGTGTCTCTACGTGGGAGATACGGACACGGATATGAGAACCGGAACCGCAGCCGGGATGCATACGGTGGGAGTTCTGTGGGGCTTTCGGGACAGAAAAGAGCTGGAGGAAACAGGAGCTAAAGAGATAATCGCCGAAGCCGGGATGCTGCCTGGGATTTATGCTGATACACAATTATTCCCTGACGGACGAACAGGAGAAAGAGGAGCATTATGATTAAATTAGTTGCAAGCGACATTGACGGTACATTGCTTCCGGAGGGGACCGATCAGATTAATCCGGAGATGTTTGAGGTGATTCGAAAGCTGAAGGAGAAGGATATTCTCTTTGCAGCAGCCAGCGGAAGGCATTATTCCGGCATGTCCCGACTTTTTGAACCTGTGAAAAAAGATATGATTTTCATTACGGAAAACGGAGCTTATGTAAACTGTCGCGGATATACCATGCTGGATCAGACGCTGGACTGGAAGGATGTGCAGGACTGGGTACATGAGGTGCGCAAGATTCCGGGAGCCAGCTTTACCATGGATACGAAGGAGGGATTCTATACGGAGAGCCGGGATCCGGAATTTCTGGATCTGGTGCTGAAGGGGTATAAGAGCGCTATGTCTGTGGAGGAAGATGTGCTGACACAAAAGAGAGAAGTCAACAAGGTAGCTCTTTATCACAAGACAGACATTCAAAAGATTGCAGCAGAGATGACCCCACGGTGGAACGGACGCATGCACTGTACATTGTCGGGTGAAATCTGGCTTGATTTTCTGAACAAGGAGTCCAACAAGGGCAATGCCATCCGGGGCATTCAGAAGATCCTGGGAATCCGCCCGGAGGAAACCATGGTATTCGGCGATAATTTCAATGATATCGAGATGTTTCACAGCGCAGGAGAGAGCTATGCGGTGGGCAATGCGGCGGAGGCGGTAAAGCGTGAAGCAAAATATGTGGCGGATACCAATGTAAATGACGGGGTGCTTAAGGTTCTTAGAACCTTATTATAAAATTAAGATCAGGAGGATTGCTGTATGAACGAGTATTCGGAAGAATGTCTGGAGATTTTTTTGAGAAAGCAGGGCCGGCTTTTTGATGAGCCGGTGGCAGAAACTCTTGAGGAGGCAGAGGAATTTCTGGAGGACTGCATGGCAGTGGTGGTAAATTCTCTCAAAGAGGTTCAGGAGTATTTTGAGGAGAGCGGCATGGATGTATCCGGCTTGTCCTATGAGGAGCTGGAGGAGATGTCGGAGGTGTTCCCCATAGGCGATGGAGCCTACCTGATTGTAGAGGCATAGTATGAGGAAAAAACTAAAAAGAGGATTGATTGCGTGCCTGTGTGCCTGCCTGTTAGCAGGCGGTGCCACAGGCTGTAGTCGTTTTGAGAATACAGAAATTGTGCTGACCACCGGCCTTACGGAAAATCAGCTTTTTAAGGTCGGAAGCAGCGTATGCACACTGCCGGAGGCAATGATCTATGTGATGGATTACCAGAGACAGTATGAGAGCGTCTATGGGGTAGAGATGTGGGAGCATGATTTCGGCGGCATTACTTTGGAGGAATATGTAAAAAATATCATTGTGTCCCAGCTGGCGGCCATGAAGGCTGTGACCCTTCTGGCTAAGGATTATGAGATTGACCTGACAGAGTCAGAGACGGAAAATGTGAAAAAGGCGGCAAAGGAATATTATTCGTCTATGGGCAGTGATGCGGTGAAATATATGGGACTTGCCCAGGAGGATGTGGAGAACCTTTATCGGGATCATGTATTGTCCAGGAAGGTTTACCATGAGATTACAAAGAATGTGAATACAGAGGTCAGTGACGATGAGGCACGGATTATTACGGTTCAGCAGATTAAGATGGATTCCGTGGAAAGTGCAAAAAAAATTTTGGAGGATTTAGCGGAGGGGAAGGAATTTATGACACTGGCATCTGCTTATAGTCAGGACAGCCAGATTACTTACACCTTTGGGCGAGGAGAAAAGTCTTCCGTTTATGAGGAGGCTGCCTTTGCTTTGGAAAATGACGGGGTCAGCGATATCATAGAGGAAGAGGATGGGTATTATATTCTTAAATGTGTGAATAATTTTGATCGGGAAGCTACGGAGGCTAATAAGATTACTATGGTGGAACGCCGCAGGGATGAGATCTTTAGTGAGGTTTATGAGGATTTGGTGGCAAATACGCCTTCGGAGTTCAATACACGCATTTGGGAGCAGATACATTTTGAGGATTGGAAACGGGAGATTCCGGAGAGTTTTTTGGAGGTTTATAGTAGGTATTTTGAGGAGGAGTAGGGGGTGGACGAGGAACTGCAGCAAAATACGCCGGCTTTTCCATATCCGTGTTCGGACGGTTCACGTACACTCTGTCTGCTCTGAGCGGACATTACCCGGAAGTTTTTTACAGTATTAAGATGGTGAGGGTAATATCCGCTCAGAGCAGACAGAGCGTTCGTGAACAGCCGGACACTTGATATTGGAAAAGCCGGCGTATTTTGCTGCAGTTCCTCTGTCTTTGGGGGTGGCAGTATCTTTTTTTGTTATAGCAGTTCTTTCATGCAGGCTAATAGTGCGTCGTTTTGGGCGGGGGTCATGAAGCAGAAGCGGATGTAGCGGTTGTCTAAGAAGGGGAAGGTGGAGCAGTTGCGTATCATCATTTTTTGGCGGATGGCGTGTTCGAATAGGGCTTCTGCGGTAACGCCTTCTTTTTCTATACGGACTAGGACGAAGTTGGCAAAGGAGTCGTATACTTTTAGGGTTCCCCAGGTTTTGAGTTCCTGGCAAAGTCTTGTCCGCTCTTTGGCGGTCAGTTCCCGGGTTTGAGTGATATAGTTTTTGTCTGAGAACATCAGTTCTCCGGCTGCGGCGGCCAGACTGTTGATGGTCCAGGGGTTTTTTCTGGAATTCAGTCCCTTCATTAGATCTTCGTTTCCGGTTATTGCATATCCCAGACGCAGGCCGGGGGAGGCGAAGAATTTGGACACGCCCCGTAAAATGATCAGGTTGTTGTAATAGCGTGTAAGGGGAACAGCGGTTATGGCTGCATAATCTGGGGCAAATTCTACATAGGTTTCGTCTATCATTACATAGATATCGCAGCGTTTGCAGGTATCCAGGATCTGCCGCATGGTTTGCTGGGGAATGGCAGAGGAGGTGGGGTTGTTGGGATTGCAGATTACCAGCAGGTTGAGGCTTTCATTTAGCTGTGCCTGGAAATCTTCTGCATCCAGGACGAATCCATTTTCTTCCTTAAGGGGATAATAAAGGGAGGTTCCGCCTCCTAAGGAGATTTCACGTTCATATTCTGAGTAGGTGGGGCCTAAGATGAGGGCCTTTTTTGGATGCTCAAGCTGGATAAAGAGGGAGATTAATTCTGTAGAGCCGTTGCCCACCAGAATGTGCTCCAAGGGAGCGCCGGTGTAAGCCCCAATCTGCCGCCGCAGGGCCGTGTATTCCCGATCCGGGTAGGAGGTAATGCAGTCAATGCGGTCAAGGAGAGCCTGCCGCATGAGGGGGGAGATGCCCAAGGGATTTACATTGGCGCTGAAGCTTACAATATCTTCCTTTTTGATGCCATATACCTGCTCTATTTTTTCCAGGTCACTGCCATGAAAATGATCTACATGTTTTAACATTGGAAAACCTCTTTTCTTGTACTTTATTTTAAATAATGTTATACTATAACTAACCATGCGGAGTGTAAAATGAATGGCGTTTTCTACCATTATAATGCTATTTTAAAAAAATGCAATGGATAACATTGTTTCCCTTTTGGCAGAAATTGCTGATGAATCTGCAAAATGGAATAAGAAAGGACAAAAGAGATATGAGGGCGAAGATTGAGCGGATAGCAGCAGGGAAATTTGAATATGAGAAGTGTCCTGTGATTCTGTCGGAGCCCTATATTCAGTTCCGCTGCAATCCCGGAGGCCGTCATGAGGGAAGCTTTACCCTTTCCTGCAGGCGCTCCATTAAGGGAATTGTCTATGCATCTTCCAGTCGGATGTATTTGGAGCACCCAAGCTTTCACAGCCGCAACGTACGGATTGTCTATGTGTTTGACAGTCGGGGCATGTGGGGCGGAGAGGAAGTGGAGGGCGAGTTCTGCATTGTTACGGAGGCGGGGGAATATACCCTTTCTTACCGGATCCAGGTGGATGAGCACCGGGATCCGGAGGAGGACAGCTATGCTTATTTTATCTCTGCGGATCCGATTGAACCTCTTCCGGAGAAGATAGAGCGGCAATCGGATACGGTTTTGGAGATTATTGATGATTTTAAGGAAGAGGCGATGACGCCGGATGAGGCTGTGCGCCTTACGGAGCTGATTTTAAAGAGCCGCCAGCCTACAGACAGTCAGCTTGCCAGGCTGAAGACGGCATATCATAAATACGGAGGACAGGAGATGCTGAGCGGCATCTGCTCCATTCTCATTAAATGCGGACGCACCGATGAGGAAAGCTTTTTCTGGTATCAGAGGGGCGTGCGGATGGAGCTTAAGATTACCAATCTGTTTGAGTATTTTATAATGTCTGTGCCTGAGAATTATCAGGAGCAGCTTCCAAGGAACCTGCTCTTGTATTTTCAGATGGAGAATACCCTGAATAATAAGCAGAAGGCATTTCTCTATGCAAATATTATCCGGTATCAGGACAGGACTTCGGATATTTACCGTCAGTATGAACGGGAGATCCAGTCCTTTATGCTGGAGCAGCTTTTGGGTCGAAAGCTCAGTGAGGATCTGGCTCTGATCTATGAGCGGTTTCTGGTGGAGGAACTTTTGACGATTGATTTTGCGGAGGCTTTGGCGGATATTATGTTTCTCCGTCAACTTACCTGTACAGATCCAAGGATTCGCCAGGTACAGGTGCTCTATGAACCTCTTAGGCAGCGGATTACAGTGCCCTTAATCGGTGGAAAGGCACTGGTGCCTGTCTACACGCCGGGGGCTGTGATTCTTCTGGTGGATGAACAGGGAAATTGTTATACTTCCAGTGTGCCTTACAGTATGCAGCGGCTTATTAAGGAGCAGCAGTATGTGGAGCGGTGCAGAGAGCTTCTTCGATATCATCAGGGTTTGTATCTGCATCTTTGTGACGGGACCTCCCGTTATCATGTAATTACCAGAGAAAATGTGGAGAATTATAAGCGGATTCTCAAGATTAGCGGCCTGACAGCCCGGTACAAGCAGGAGGTTCGTCAGGAGATTCTTCAATATTACTATGCCAACCACGAACTGGAGGAGCTGGATCGGGAATTTTTTGTTACAGAGACTACATATATGATGCCTAAGGATCGGGCCAGATTTACAGAGATCCTGATCTTAAGGGGGCTCTATGAGGAAGCTTGGGACATGGTAAAAAAGCATGGCTATTCCATGGTTCGGGTCAATCTGCTGATTAAGTTGGCTGCATGGGCGATTCGGGAGCTGGAGTATGAGGAAGATGAATTTCTTTTGAAGCTCTGCCTCTTTATCTTTCAGAGCCATAAGTACAATGAGAGTATTTTGGAATATTTGGCCGGCTATTACTATGGTTCCTGTGAGATGATGGAGTCTATCTGGAAGGCGGGGGCGGAATTTGAGCTGAATGTGTTTGATTTGGAAGAGCGGCTGTTAAGTCAGATGCTTTTTACCGGGAAGTTTTTGGATTCGGCCTTTGCTGTCTTTCAGGATTATCACCGGCTGGGAGGAAAGGGAATTGTCAGCAGGGCTTATTTGACTTGGCTGGCTTATGAGGATTTTGTACTGGGGGAAAAGATACCAAAGAAAACCTATGATTACATTGAACAGGGCATTGTCTGGGAGGAAAATCTGGCAGATGTATGCGGTCTGGCTTACCTTAAGTATTTGTCCGGACAGGCCCAGTTATCGGAGCATCAGCGGATTCGAGCAGAACGAATGACTATGGAATACATACAGCGGCGGCTGCGCTTTGGATTTATGAAGGAGCTGCTTGCTCAGGTCGGAAAGCCGCAGCTTTTGGAGGACAAGACCTTTGTGGAGTACCGGACGAATCCCAATCATAAGGTGGTGATTCACTATGTAGTCGAGACACCAAGGGAGAGGCAGTGCAGTTATGTGGCGGAACGGCTTTACCCTACGGAGGTTGGAGTCTTTGTAAAGGAGTTTACGCTTTTTTTTGGAGAGCGTCTGACCTGGTTTGTGACGGAAACCATGGAGGACGGAACGGAAAGCTCCACGCCGGATCACAGTCTTGTGGAGAACCGGGAGGAAGAGCTTGTGACCGGAACTAAGTATGCGGCTCTCTATGAGATGGCCCGCACTCTGGAAGAACGGGATATGCGGCTTCTGGAGCAGCAGATGGAGCAGTACGGACGCAGGCAGTTTTTGGTGGAGCGATTCTTTTCATTGAAATAAAACAGTATCATGCAAAACTATAATAGGAGGACGAGATGGGTCAGTTTGCGGCAGGCTTTGACTTGGGAAATGATTATTCACAGATATGCTGCTGGAATGCAGATTCCGGCGGTCCGGTATCCATATCCGTTGTGCCGGGAGCAGAAAAGTACCGGATTCCCACCGAGAGTCTGGAATTGTTTTTGAAAAAGGCTCTGCGGCTTTTGAAGCCATACGGCAGAATTCATGAGGCTATGGCAGTCGTTTTTTCTGTGGACACTCTGGAAGAAGGACTTGTGGAGCGGATTAAGCAGGCGGCTATGCGGACTATGGGTGTTCCGGAGAGCCGAATTTATGTACAGACTCGTCAGGAGAGTTTCTGCGCCTATGTGCTGAATCAGCCAAAGGAGATCTGGCGCCATCAGGCAGTGCTTTTTGACTATGAGGGGGAGGAGCTTCAGGGAATGGTGCTGAATGTGAATCCCCGGACGACACCGTTTTTGGCAAGGGTAGAGCGAGAAGAGGGTTGGAGCCGTCCCATTTCGGGGCTGCAGCAGACGAATAAGAATGAAGTCTTTCAGGAGTTGATACGAGAGATTTTTTCCGGCCGCCCGGTTTCGACGGTTTATCTGGTAGGAGACGGGTTTGAGGAAAACTGGTATGAGGATTCCCTGAAGCTTCTCTGCAATGGACGGAGAGTGTTTGCGGGCAATAACCTCTATGCAAAGGGCGCCTGCTATCGGGCCATGCGTGCGGCAAGTCGGAACGAGGCTGCATCCTATGTGTTTTTGGGAGCAGACAAGATCTCTTATAATGTGTGCCTCCGCACACCGGGTATAGGGAAGAACAGCATGTACACGCTTCTGAATGCAGGGGAGAGCTGGTATGAAGCCAAGGCCGGCTGTGAAGTGCTTCTCTATGATGAGCCGGTGGTGGAATTCTATTTTCAGCCCATGCAGGGACCGGAGGGACTGAAGGAGAGCCTGCTTCTGGAAGGATTGCCGGATCGCCCCTCCCGGGCATCCCGCCTTCGGATTGAGGTGGAATTTGTCAGCGTGGAACGCCTGCAGATCACAGTCCGTGATATGGGCTTTGGAGAATTGTTTCCTTCATCCGACTTGTGCTGGGCGGAGGAAGTAGATTTATCTTAGAAAGGAACTTAAAACAGCAGTATCTCGTGTAACGCCAGAAGAATTTTTGGATGCATGCATTTGCAGCCGGAAATTCTTCTAAGAAAGGGGTGTTGTTAGAGATACTGCGGAAGTTAAATAGAGGTAGTAACATGGGAGCAGTACTGATATGCAGCCAGGAACAGGCGAAAACCCCTTACTATATTGAAAGTATGGGAATCCGGCTTTACTCTATGGAGGAGTTGGCCTATTTCCTGTACCAGAATATTTATCTGGTGGACAAGCAGATGCTTGGTGTGCGGCTCTGGGACTGGATCCGCACAGAGATTGGAAACGGAGAGCTGGCGGAGCGTCTGAAGAAGGGCGCAGAGGCGGGAAGCAGCTTGCAGAATATGGTTCTTACAATTCTTCGGAATGTGGACTACTACACGCCGGAGGAACTGGAGCAGCTGTCTTCCAAAATGAAGATTTTAAACACCTATCAGGAACAGGAGCGTTTGAAGCTTCGTGCAGATGAATACTTTATCAATGGAAATTATCAGGCTGCGGTGTATGAGTATGAGAAGATTCTGAATATCCGTCAGAGCGAGCGCTTGGGAGTAGATTTTTATGCCCATGTGTGGAACAACCTGGGCGTGTGCTGTTGCAGGCTGTTTCTCTTTGGCCGGGCGGCGAAGGCTTTTCGAACCTCCTACCAGTATCGAAAGGATCCGGAGGTGTTAAAGGAATATGTGTGCGCCATGCGTCTGGGACTTTCGGAGGAAGATTTCGATGAGGCTATGGGGCTTCAGAACATTCGGGGGGAGCAGCTTAAGTCTCTGACAGAAGAATATGACCGTCTGATGGAAGAATCATCAGAGCATCTTAAGGTGCCGCAGGATCTGCCGGGACGGCTTTATGAGCTGGAGAGAGAGTACTATCGGAATACGCGGTATGCATGAAAGACAGAAATGTGACAAATAAATTCTGGAGGGAAAGAATATGAGGACGGAGTAGAAGAAATTAGAGATAATGTATCCGAGAACTTTCCGGTATTCTGCAAATTATCAGGCTCTTGCATACAAAGGGATGTTGTTCTTCAATCTGCCGGAGGGCATAAATTCCATGCATGAGCTGGAGCAGATGGGCGGTATGGGGGATACTGCAGCTTGAAAGCATTCGGATCTATGCAGGAGAGGCGGCAGGGGAAGCTGGATCGGAGGAGTGATTCAGATCCCCATTTCTTCAATAATGGTCTTCAAATGCTGCCAGTCGGCGATCATCTCTTTTAAACGTATCTGCCCCTGTTCCGTAATGCGGTAATACTTCCGGGTGGGGCCGCCGCTTGTAGTTCCCGTAAAAGTTGTTGCGGCCCCATCCTTATGAAGCCGGCGCAGGATGGCATAGAAAGCGCTCTCGCCCACTTCCGGGAAATAAACATGCATCCGCTGAATTATATCATAGCCATAGAGGGCTTCTGCGGCTATGCACTGGAGTATACACATTTCTAGGATTCCTTTTTTTATTTGTGTGTCCATAAGCTTACTCCTTTGTCTGGAATTTATGAATTTTGCCTGGTTTTAAAAGAAAAGCGAACAAAAGAGCAAGAAGCAGTCCGATGCCATACCAGCAGAGAGGCAGCAGAAATTCCCGGTGAACAATCTCTAGGTTATGAAAATCCAGATCCATGCGGTGAAGAATAGAACGTGTATCTAAAAGAAAAAATATGGTGCCCAGAATGTGGACAACTCCAGGGTAGTACCGGATGGAGCGAGTCCGTATCTGGAACAATGTCCAAATGAGCAGAAGGACAAGAAGAAATACAAGTGAACACAAAACTGTATTTATCACAGGCCCTATGCGCCATACGCCTATGGCAGTCGGAATAGATTCCGGCGGTTGAACCAGAAGCTTCTGCATGGCGTACTCGGTCAAAGATGTAAGAACCAGAGGCAAAAGCTGCAGAAGCCAAAAGCTTCGTCTAAGCAAATAAGCTCCCAATTGCTGTTCCAGAACGGCTCTGGCTCTGCCGTGAAGCAGGGCAAATAAGGACAGGGAAAGGATTCCCATAAGAGGAACATAGCAGGGAAGCGATTGATAGCATAGATATAGAGTGAACAGTAAAACTGCGCCCCATCCTCCGGTCCACAAAAGGAAAAAGCGTCTGCCTTTTGGCATTTCATTAAGAAGTTCCTTGAGGATGCCTGTTGGGTTTTTTAACTCCTGCAAAAGCCCTTCCGCTGAGGTTCCCCGTTCTCTTCCAAGGGACAGATATTCCTGGTAGTCCGCCAGAATCTCCTGAACCTGCGAGAGAGGAAAAAATTGCAGAAGGTGTGCTCCCAGGCGGTTTAGACAGAGGGTTTCGGAAATGATATTTGAAGATTGAGGTTCTGTTTTACTCATAAGTGTCCTCCCTTTTTGTTGGTTGTTGATTCTAAACTAGTGTTTATTAAACAGTAGTTTAGAATTACTATACTCCCAAGTATGATTTATGTCAATAGCGGAAAAGAAAAAAGCTGGGCAATTGACTTTTTTTACCCTTTATGGCATGCTTATGCACAGCAAAATATAAAATACATTTTGGATAAGGACGGATACCTATGAAAAATCAATACAATAGAACAATAGCTGCCTGCTTTACAGGATATATCGTTCAGGCGGTTGTAAATAATTTTGCGCCCCTTTTATTTTTGACCTTCCAGCGCACCTATGGGATTCCGCTGTCTCAGATTACCATGCTGGTGACTGTTAATTTCGGAGTGCAGCTTTTAGTAGATATTTTGTCTGTTGGATTTGTGGATAAGATTGGGTATCGGGCGTCAATGGTGATGGCTCATGCTTTTGGGGCAGTCGGACTAATATCGCTTCCTTTGCTTCCGGAGCTGTTCACCCATCCCTTTGCCGGAATCCTGGCAGCTGTCGTTCTTTATGCCATAGGCGGGGGACTTTTAGAGGTGCTGGTAAGTCCGGTGGTGGAAGCCTGCCCTTCCGATAATAAAGAGAAGGCTATGAGCATGCTCCATTCCTTTTACTGCTGGGGCCATGTGGGAGTAGTGGCGTTTTCCGCCCTGTTTTTTCAAATCTTTGGGATAGACAACTGGAAAGTCATAGCATTTATATGGGCCCTGATTCCCCTGTGCAATGGAGCAGTATTCATAAAAGTGCCGATTCCCTCTCTGATGAAGGAGGGGGAGAAAGGCCTTGACATAAGAGAACTTTTTTCCACAAAGATATTTCTGGTATTATTCATTATGATGGTATGCGCAGGTGCAAGCGAGCAGTCTGTGAGCCAGTGGGCTTCAACCTTTGCGGAAAAAGGTCTGGGCATTTCAAAGACAGCTGGTGATTTGGCAGGCCCTATGTCATTCGCAATACTGATGGGGCTTTCACGGGCATTTTATGGGAAATATGGAGACAAGATCAATCTGGATCGGTTTATGATCTACAGCAGCGCACTATGCATTGCGTCCTATCTGTGTATTTCTCTGGTACCGATGCCGCAGATTAGCCTGATGGCCTGTGCTGTCTGCGGACTTTCTGTGGGGATTATGTGGCCGGGAACCTTTAGCCGTGCATCCGCATCTATTCCCCGGGGAGGCACGGCTATGTTTGCTCTGCTGGCATTAGGCGGAGATCTGGGCTGCTCAGGAGGTCCTACACTGGTTGGAAGCATATCAGGAAGCTTTGGGGAAAATTTAAGACTTGGGATTTTGGCAGGTACTGCTTTTCCGGTACTGCTTTTGGCGGGGATATTGCTTTGCAGCCAGTGCAGTTCACGCTCTTAAAAACAGGTGCCCATCAGAAAATGTGAAAGCGGCGATGGATGCAGCGCTGAGGGATTAGGGGTAACAGAAATTTTTAAGTGGAAAAGGGCTGCTCTTCTGTATGAGTTAGAAGAGCAGCCCTTTCATTTTTTATACCTGTGACATACGAAGCCCTTGCAAAAGAACCATAGGCTTAGCCTCTTCAATCAATGCTTCTATGGGCGGAATTTCCCCTTCCACATTATCCAAAAGCCAATCCATAGTAATAATTTCCTCAGGAGAAAGGCTTTGTCCGGTCTGACTTCGCAAGGTACCATCCTGAGAATAGAGGTCGCCAAAGAATGGATTAAAGCCGGAATCAGAAAACTCCCGTTTGATGAGATCGAGAAGCCATCCGGAACCAGCAGGAAGCTCTTTGGAACAGATTACATCAATCATGCCGGAAGAAATGCCCCACCAGTAATGGACAGCCTTCGTCTGAGCCTCTTTTTTCTTCCAGGAACTATTTAAAATTTCCCGAACAATGCGTTCGTAGAACTTTCCCCAATGCCAGATAGGAGAAGCTACGTTTATCATGTGCCCGTTCCGGATGTCGTATAGTCCGAATTTTCGGGAAGCATATTTGGGAGTAATCAAATCCTGGCCGGATATATAGGAGATATTTTTGGCCCGGAAGATCTCATCCGGATTCCTCTCCTTGACAGTAGACCATTCCAGGTGGATTTTTGCTTCCGGATTGGTCATTTTTACACCCAGAGCAAAGGCATTGATGTTGGCTGTCATACCATAGATGGGATAATCGGCCAGATAGCCTACATGGGGAGTATCTGTCAGAATACCGGCTAAAGCTCCTGTCAGGAATTTTGCTTCATAGAGACGGCCATAATAAGTCCGCAGATGTCCGCTGTAGGTGTGAAGAGAGCAGTTTAAAAGCTTTACCTCCGGATAGTGGATGGCGGCTTTGATGCTTGCTCCCAGGAGTTTCGGGGTAGTGGTAAAGATAACCTTACACCCTTTGACAACTGCTTCCTCTATAGCTTTCAATCCCAATTCTTCTGAGTTGATATTGTCATAGCACAGAGTTTCCGCCTGAGCGCCGAACACTTGGTTCAGATGCTGCCGGCCCAGTTCATGTCCGTAAGTCCAGCTTGAGGTTTCCGCTGTTTTATCGTGGAGAAATGCAATTTTTAAGGGAGCAGGAGCAACTGGAATCAGACGGCTGATTACAGGCTTTCCGGTCTCGGCATCAGGCTGCATACTAAACTCCAAAGGTACTTTGCCAGGATAAAGCTGAAAATCTTTCCAGAGCTTGGTTATTTCACTTCGGATCTGGCTGTGAGATTTATCCCACAGGTTTTCATATCCATAGAATTCCAGATAGAGAAGGAAAGCATCGCCGGAGGTAAGAGACAGCTTTCGTCCTCCTTTTTCTTCAAATACATCTGTAAAATGAATATAAGCAGAATGAAAATCCAGCTTTTCATCATCACTCCAGACATGATCCGATTGTTTTCCCATAAGCTTTAAGAGCTTCGGAAAGCTTCCTTCCTGACTGAACCAGAGATAGTTGATGGCAGTCAGCTTGTAGAAGTCCAGGAATTCATAGTAGATACAAACTTCTTTGGAATCATTTTTTTCAGGAAGAATTCGAGTTACCTGTCCGCTAACGCTGACAGCGCCGGAATATTTCAGGACACTGACACGTTTGTTTCCTTCGATGACGTAGAAACGATTCATAAATTCACAGGCTTTAATGGGATCCCGAATTCCTTCTTCCAGGTGGGAGTGGTAGAGTGAGCTCCATTTGGATGCAAATTCGGAATCTTCAGGTAGAAGAGGCATAAAGTTGCCGGCAAATGCCTGAGTTCTTCCGGCAGTTTTTGTACCTGCAATTTGATCCAGAGGAATTTCCACCAAGCCCAGATCCACCTCTGAGCTGGTTTTGGTAAAGGAGAGGATTTCATCCAATACCTGCAGATAGGGATAGCTGCCCTTTAGCAGAGAAGTCCGGTATGCTTTTTGCGCTAATTTTCTTGCTTTTGCGTATTCTTCCATATTATTTAAGATTCTCCTTTCCTTATCTATGGGGTATTTCGAGGAAATTCAAAAACAGTCCGTTCATAAGCGTTGATCACTGTAGTATTTTGATAAGTGCAGGTTCGAGGAACACGATAATTGTAGGACAAATGCACATGTCCATGAACGAAATAGGAGGGGGAATAACGCTCCATAAGTCCTAAAAACCCCTGAAATCCCTGATGGGGCAGATTTTCCTCATCATTGAGATGATATGCAGGGGCATGAGCCAGCAGAATATCAAATCCTTTGTGACGCTTCAGAGAGTACCACAGACGCCGGATGCGGGCATTCATCTGCCTTTGCGTATACTGGTGAGGACCGTCCTTATAGCGCATGGAACCGCCAAGGCCCAGAATGCGGATACCCTCATGTACATAGATTTGATCCTCCACACAAATGCAGCCATAAGGAGGAGAAACCTCATATACGGCATCGTGATTCCCATGAACATACAACACGGGTCCTTTAAAAAAGGTGGCCAGAAAGGAGAGATAGAGAGGGCTGAGATCGCCGCAGGAGAGGATAAGATCAATCTTCGAGAGCTTCTCCTTACTGAAATCATCCCATAGATATTTGGATTCCGTGTCTGAAATTGCTAAAATTTTCATAGAGCTTCTTCCTTTGTCCAAGGGATTAAAAACAGAGCTGCGCAAGACAAGCCCCTGGCCTTTCATACTTTAGAAATTTTATTGGAAAAGCCTATTATCTTACCTTGCGACAGCCCTGTTCCCTAAGAGTTCTTCTATTAACCGCTGCTGCTTAATTCCTGAACAGTAACTATTAACCTTTCCCGAATTTCCATCCGGATTTTGGAAGGCTATTTTGATCATGAGTACTGAAGTATCGGCTTACCGTGACTGCTTCGCAATCAGCTTGCGGATTTTCTCGGTAGGCGTATTAATGCTGTCTGCGGAAAAATCATGATTCAAAGTATCAATGATTCTCGCTAAAAATTTTGTCATATCTGCCTCAGTGTAATAAGGCTTGGAAAGAAGCTCCGGAGAGCGGTAATTCAGATTCGTAGTCACAATACGGGTAATAAACCCTTTTTCATAATAATCATCGAATTTTTCAAAACCATCCGTAAACAAACCGAAGGTACAGCACACGTACACATGCTCTGCCCCCCGTTCTTTCATCTGCTTTGCCACATCCAGCATACTTCCGCCGGAGGAAATCATATCATCAATAATGATAACATCCTTGCCGACAAGGGAATCGCCCAAGAACTCATGTGCCACAATGGGATTCTTGCCATTGATAATCGTGGAGTAGTCCCGGCGTTTGTAGAACATCCCCAGATCAATCCCCAGTACATTGGAAAAGTAAACGGCACGCTCCATGGCACCTTCATCGGGGGCAATAATCATCAGATGCTCATTGTCAACCTTTAATTCCGGCTCCGTGCGAAGAAGTGCCTTGATAAACTGGTAAGGCGGCTGGAAATTGTCAAAGCCATTTAAGGGAATCGCATTCTGTACTCTTGGATCGTGGGCATCAAAGGTAATGATATTATTCACACCCATATTGCGCAGCTCCTGAAGAGCGATAGCGCAGTCTAAGGATTCCCGGTTGCTGCGTTTGTGCTGACGGCCTTCATAGAGGAAGGGGACTACCACATTGATCCGGTGAGCTTTCCCGGTAGCGGCGGAAATCATACGCTTTAAATCCTGGTAGTGATCATCCGGTGACATGTGGTTCTCGTGGCCGCAGACCTTATAGGTGATGCTGTAATTGCATACATCCACCATGATAAAAAGGTCGCTTCCCCGGACAGACTCTTCATAGCGCCCCTTGGCTTCGCCTGTTCCGAAACGAGGGCAGGAGCATTTGACCAGATAAGAATCTTGGGCATATTCCTGAAAATAGATATTATCCCGATGCTGCTTGTTGGCTGTTCTACGGAACTTTACCAGATGCTTGTTCACCTTTTTTGCAAAATCTATGCAGCTGTCCAAAGCTGCAATTTTCAAAGGGGCTACTGGTAAAATATTATCAAACTGATTGGTTTCCGACATATTGATCCTCCGAATAGGGGGTATCCGACTGGCACGATATCCCGGCTGATATAATTGTGTAAAATATTCTAATAATTTTATAACATCTTTCAGGGGGGAACGTCAAGATAATCAGAAAATTTTTACGGCAAAACACAATTGATTCGGTGAAATGGAAATGATATACTGCTTGTAGATGAAAGGAAACGGAGGAGGTTTCGAAACGATATTCCTGACAAGATTAACATGGTATTCGGATACCGGACAAGCATGTCTATGAAAAATAAGAATACTTTGGAAATTGCACATAAGTATTGCTAAAAGCTGCGGCATGAGAGGAAAGCGGAATTATGGATTACAATTCGAATATTAAGTATATCATACGACAGATGCACCGGGAAGAATATCCATTGCTAAATGACTTCCTGTACGAAGCAATTTATATTTCGGACGGAATGGAACCGCCGCCCAAAAGGATCAGAAATACTCCGGAATTACAAGAATATGTTGTTGATTTTGGAACAAGGGAGCATGACAAGGCTTTTGCTGCGGAGATCGAGGGAATGATTGCGGGCGGTGCCTGGGTGCGGATTATGCATGATTACGGACATATTGATGACGACGCGCATTCCATTGCAATAGCGGTACGCAAAGCATACAGAGGCTTGGGAATCGGGACGACAATGCTGAAAGAATTGTTTGAATCATGAAAAAGAATGCGGAAAAAACAAATGTTATGAGAATACTGGAACAAAAGAAAATAAATTATGTAAGCCATTGCTACGCAGATACCGGGGTCATTAGCGGCATTGAGGTTGCCGCCGTTCTTAAGCAGGATCCGAACCAGGTGTTTAAAACGCTGGTGACTATTGGAAGTTCCAATAACAATTATGTGTTCTTAGTTCCTGTTCAAAAAGAGCTGAACTTAAAAAAGGCGGCGAAATCCGTAGGTGAAAAAAGTATCGGCATGCTTAAATCAAAGGATTTACTGCCACTCACAGGATACATTCATGGCGGCTGTTCGCCCATTGGAATGAAAAAGCAGTTTCGAACAGTCATTGATGCATCAGCAAAGAACCTTGACACCATTATTTTCAGCGGAGGAAAGATAGGCTATCAGGTGGAAATGTCTTTGGATGAGCTTAAAAAGGCTTTAAGATTTGAAGTGGAAGACATTGTTGAGACTACCTAGTCGGATGAGGTACTTAAGCTTTAGATGAGTGAGTATTTTAGAGATTCTTGCAGTAAAGGAGTATGAGATGACAATCGAAGAAATTGTTCATGGTGAATCTAAAAATATCGAGTTTAAGGTAATGCTTCCAAAGGATTCGGAAAAATATACAAAGACGATTGTGGCGTTTGCCAATACCCAGGGGGGCCGCCTGATTATAGGCATTGATGATGAGACACATGAAGTGGCGGGGGTGGACGGTGATGCTGCTTTTCAGATTATGGACAAAATTGCCAATGCGGTTTCCGACTCCTGTATACCGCAGATTGTTCCGGATATAGAACTTCAGACAGTGGACAATCGAACGGTTGTTGTTGCCACGGTCATACCTGGTCCGAACAGGCCGTATTATCTGAAATCGAAGGGAAAAGAAAATGGGACGTTTATTCGGGTCGCAGGTACATCCAGGCCTGCACATCCTGAAAAGATTAAAGAGCTTGAAATGGAGGGTGCTCGAATTTCCTGGGATGAATTGACCTGTGTGGGCTATGAGGCGACAGAAAAGGAAATAAGAAAGCTTTGCAGAGATATTATGAAGTATCGGGAGAGGGCAGGTCTGCCGGGACATAAGGTGACACGCACTCAGCTTGTTAATTGGAAGCTTTTGAAAAATGGGGAAGATTCTTTTCTTGCGTCAAATGCCTTTGTTTTGCTGACATCTGATTATTTTCCTTTTTCCAAAACCCAGTGTGCCGTATTTAAGGGGAAGGAGAGAAGGGTTTTTCTTGATAAGCGTGAATTTACGGGACCCATTTATGAGCAAATTGAAAATGCAGCGGCATTTGTTTTACGAAATATTCAGTTGGGTGCAAGGATTGAAGGTCTAATCAGGAAAGAGGATTATGAGCTTCCGGTGGAAGCGATTCGTGAAATGATCATCAATGCACACTGTCACCGCAACCTGTCTGATTCTTCTTGTGTGCAGGTGGCGGTATATGATGACCGGCTGGAGGTTACATCTCCGGGCGGGCTTTATAATGGCATTACTTATGAAGAGGTAATGAATGGACGTTCAAAGCTTCGGAATAGGGTGATTGCACATATTTTTAATCAGATGGGGCTTGTGGAAGCTTGGGGAACCGGTATAAAGAGAATTATGGAAGCCGCAGAAGAATACGAACTTCCGACTCCCAAAGTACAGGTTTTTGACGATATGTTTCGAATTAATCTTTATCGCAGACGTTTATCGGAGGCTTGGGTGAGCTACAGTGATTTGCTGCGGGATCGTCCGTCTGGCATCAGAGAGTTCGGCGAAAGAATCGAGGAAAGTTCGGAGAAAGTTCGGAGAAAGTTCGGAGAAAGTTCGGAGAAAGTTCGGAGAAAAAAGGGAGAAAATTCGGAAGAGAATGTGGTTTTGTTAAATGAGACCCAGAGTAAGATACTGGAATTGATTCGGAAAAACAGCAGAATATCAGCTAAGGCACTGGCGGAATTGCTTTCTGTCTCTTCACGAGCTGTTGAGAAGAACATAAAATTACTAAAGAATCAGGGATTTTTGATTCGGCATGGTTCCCCCAAAAGCGGATACTGGGAAGTTATAAACAAATAGCAGATTAGTCAATGCGGTAAGAAGTGAAGTCGTAAAGGAGTATACGAATCCATGATAAAAAGGAAAGAGCACATCATCCATCAAATAGAACCAGGAAGTATTGCAGAGGAATTGGAGTTAGAGCCGGGGGACGTTCTGGTATCGGTAAACGGCCAGAATATACATGATATTTTTGACTATCATTACCTTATTAATGAGGAATATTTAGAACTTTTGATCCGCAAACCAGACGGGGAAGAGTGGGAGCTGGAGATTGAAAAAGAATATGAGGACGATTTAGGTATTGTGTTTGAAAATGGTCTGATGGACGAATACCGTTCCTGCCGAAATAAGTGCATGTTCTGTTTTATTGATCAGCTTCCCAAGGGGATGCGTGATACTCTTTATTTTAAAGATGATGATTCCCGCCTTTCCTTTTTACAGGGGAATTATGTAACTCTGACAAATATGAGTGATGAGGATGTGGAGCGTATTATCCGCTACCATCTGTCGCCTATCAATATTTCCTTTCACACGATGAACCCAGAGCTTCGCTGCAAGATGCTGAATAATCGTTTTGCCGGGGATGCTCTTGAAAAAGTGGAGAAGTTTTACGAAGCCGGGATTTCCATGAACGGTCAGGTTGTGCTCTGCAAAGGTATAAATGACGGGGCGGAGCTGGAATACAGTATAGAGCAGCTTACAAAGTATCTTCCCCATCTTCAAAGCGTTTCCATTGTACCGGTGGGTCTGACGGATCACAGGGAGGGCCTGTATCCCTTGGAGCCATTTGACAAGGAGGATGCCTGTAAGGTGCTGGAACTGATTCACAGATGGCAGGAACGGCTTTATGCCAGGCACGGAACTCATTTTGTACATGCAGGGGATGAGTGGTATCTTCTGGCGGGGCAGGAGGTTGCCAAAGAAGAAACCTATGACGGATACCTCCAGTTGGAAAATGGTGTAGGCATGGTGCGGCTTCTCCATGAGGAGATAGGCCGTGAGCTCATGCTAAAGACAGGAGATGACAGGAAGCGTAAGGTTTCCATAGCCACCGGAGCATTGGCAGCACCTCTGCTTAAAAAGGAAGCGGAAAAAATCCGCAGGAAGTATCCCAATGTAGAGATTCAGGTATATTCCATTGAAAATGACTTTTTTGGCAGACGTATTACCGTGGCGGGACTTCTCACCGGTCAGGATTTGGAGAGGCAGCTAAAGAACCGGGAGTTGGGCGATGCGCTTCTGCTTACGGAGCATATGATGAAAAGCGGCGAGCGGATTTTTTTGGACGATATGACCGTAGAAGAGCTTTCAAGGTCTTTACAAGTTCCCGTAATTATTGTAGAATCAGACGGAAAAGCTTTGTTGGAGGCAGTGCTTGGAGATAGTTAAAAACAGTAATATCCTGGCAGTGCACAGAACAATTTACGGACGAATTTTTTACGGCCGGAAATTGTTCTATATAGAGGTATACTGGCAGGATATTACAGGACTTTAAATAGGAGAAAAAATATGAGTAAACCAATCGTAGCCATTGTAGGGCGGCCGAACGTGGGAAAGTCCACCCTGTTCAACGCTCTGGCAGGAGAGGAAATTTCCATTGTAAAGGACACGCCGGGCGTGACGAGGGATCGAATCTATGCAGATGTCACCTGGCTGGATCATTCCTTTACGCTGATTGATACAGGAGGCATTGAGCCGGACAGCAGCGATGTGATTCTGTCCCAGATGAGGGAGCAGGCCCAGATCGCCATCGACACGGCGGATGTGATTATTTTTTTGACAGATGTACGCCAGGGGCTGGTGGATGCGGATTCCAAAGTAGCCGATATGCTGCGCCGTTCCATGAAGCCGGTAGTTCTGGTGGTAAATAAAGTGGACAGCTTTCAGAAGCTGATGCCGGATGTATATGAATTTTACAACTTAGGTCTGGGAGATCCCGTTCCCATTTCATCTGCGTCCCGTCTGGGCTTAGGAGATATGCTGGATGAGGTCATCGGGCATTTCTCAAAGGATTTGGAGGAAGAAGATGAGGATGACCGCCCCAAGATTGCCATTGTGGGCAAGCCCAATGTGGGAAAATCATCTATTATAAATAAGCTGACTGGTGAAAACAGGGTAATTGTGTCGGATATTGCGGGAACTACCAGGGATGCCATTGACACCAATGTAGTTCGGGGTGAGCAGGAATACGTGTTTATCGACACGGCAGGACTGCGCCGCAAAAGCAAGGTGAAAGAAGAGCTGGAGCGCTTCAGCATTATCCGCACCGTGACAGCCGTGGAACGTGCGGATGTGGTGGTGCTGGTGATTGATGCAGTGGAGGGCGTTACGGAGCAGGACGCCAAGATTGCAGGCATCGCCCATGAACGGGGCAAGGGCGTGATTATTGCAGTCAATAAATGGGATGCCATTGAGAAAAATGACAAGACGATCTATGAGTATACCAACCGGATCCGCACCACACTGTCTTATATGCCTTATGCGGAAATTCTGTTTCTCTCGGCGCTTACGGGACAGAGACTTCCCAAGCTGTTTGATATGATTGACATGGTGATTCAAAATCAAAATCTGCGGATTGCAACGGGCGTTCTCAATGAGATTGTGACAGAAGCCGTGGCTCTGCAGCAGCCGCCATCAGACAAGGGGAAACGCCTGAAGATTTTCTATGTAACCCAGGTGGCAGTAAAGCCGCCTACCTTTGTGATTTTTGTAAATGACAAGGAGCTGATGCATTTTTCCTATACCCGGTATCTGGAAAATAAGATTCGGGAGGCATTTGGCTTTAAGGGTACGGCGCTTAAATTTTTTATACGGGAAAGAAAGGGGCAATAGAATATGGTACGCCTTGCTTGTGTACTGATTGGATATGTATTCGGATTGTTTCAGACCAGCTATTTGTATGGACGAATGAAAGGAATTGACATTCGGGAGCATGGAAGCGGCAATGCGGGGGCCACCAATGCACTTCGGACGCTGGGAAAAAAGGCCGGAGCCATTACCTTTTTCGGAGACTGCTTTAAATGTGTTTTTGCGGTGGTGGCGGTAAGACTTCTTTTTGCGGATTATGGTGATCCAAAGGAAAATATGGGAGTGCTTCTTGGCATGTATGCTTCCATGGGTGTAATTTTGGGACATAATTTTCCTTTTTATCTTGGTTTTAAGGGCGGCAAGGGAATTGCGGCTACGGCAGGCTTGTTTGTGAGCTTAGACCCGGTTTTGATGCTGATTGGAGCCACAAGCTTTGTGGTTTGTGTGGCAGTGACCAAGTATGTGTCTGCGGGATCGATTCTCGTTGTGATTGAGCTGCTGGCCGGGGTACTTATTTATGGGGGGCTTGGAAAATGGGGATTATCCCAGCCCTATCTGTATGAGCTGTACGGGATTACGGCGTTTTTAACCTTGCTGGCTCTTTATCGGCATAAGAAGAATATCAAAGGGCTTCTGCATGGGACAGAGCGAAAGCTTGGAGAGAAAGCGGATTAAAAATAAAAGGAATCTGAAAAAGGAGATGATGCTATGGCAAAGGTGAGTGTGATTGGTGCAGGAAGCTGGGGAACGGCACTGTCCATATTGCTGCACAAGAACGGACATGAGGTAACGCTCTGGTCAATTATGGAGGCAGAGGTTGCCATGTTAAATGAGCTTCATGAACATAAGGATAAGCTTCCCGGCGTGAAGCTGCCGGAGGATATGCGGATTACAACGGATTTGGAAAGCAGCGTGAAAGGGGCGGAGCTTCTTGTACTGGCAGTTCCCTCGCCGTTTACCAGAAGTACGGCCCACAGTATGGCCCCCTTTGCGGAGGACGGACAGATTATTGTAAATGTGGCTAAGGGGATTGAGGAAAGCACATTGATGACTTTGACGGATATTATTGAGGAAGAGATCCCGAACTGCCGTGCGGCGGTAATGTCCGGGCCGAGCCATGCGGAGGAAGTAGGCAGAGGGCTTCCCACTACGGTGGTGGCAGGAGCCCATGACCGGAAGACTGCGGAGTTTATTCAGAATATATTTATGAATCAGGTGTTCCGTGTATATACTAGCCCTGATATGCTTGGAATTGAGTTGGGCGGCGCTTTAAAAAATGTGATTGCTTTGGCGGCAGGTATTGCGGATGGACTGGGATATGGAGACAACACCAAGGCGGCATTGATTACCAGAGGCATTGCGGAGATGAGCCGTATCGGACTTGCCATGGGCGGACGGATAGAGACCTTTAACGGGCTGTCGGGTATTGGCGATCTGATTGTAACTTGTGCTTCCGTACACAGCCGGAACCGGAAAGCCGGGTATCTTATGGGTCAGGGTAAGACCATGAAGGAAGCTATGGATGAGGTGAAAATGGTTGTAGAGGGCGTTTACTCTGCCAAGGCAGCCGTGGCATTGGCAAGAAAATATCAGGTGGAGATTCCCATTATTGAGCAGGTGAATGCGGTTCTTTTTGAGGATAAGCCTGCCAGGGAAGCGGTGAATGAATTGATGCTGAGGGATAAGAAGATTGAGAATCCGCTTTTGCCTTGGGAATAAGCGGCAGGTTGTGTTCGCCCAAAGAAGGGCAGTAGGGCGCTTTGGATAGCAGGGCGTTTTCAGATAAGAACAAGTAAGGCCCGAGACTTTTGCTTGGGACGGAAGCACCGACGGCAAACTCGACGAGTTTTTCGATAAAAACTCGTCTCAAACAGTGCCGTCTTGCGTTCAAAGAACGCATGCTTCCTGATCGCAAAAGTCTCGGGCCAACATGTTCTAATCTGAAAACGCAGGCAATCCAAAGAGCCCTACTGCCCTTCTTTGGGCGGGATTTACGTTGCTGATGATCGTGTGTTGACAAAATCCGATCTTTTTTGTATACTGATGATAGAAAAAAATAAAAATCCAATCATTGGATGTGAAGGGAGATATTTTGAAAATTGAATTGAAGGATATTGAATTATATCTTTCTCAAGTGAAAGAGGCAGTTAGAAATAATAGGTATAGAATATCCGGAAATACAAAGCGTAAGGATAACATAGACCTTTTTTGAATTATGTTTTGGATGAGGCTAAGGCGAAAGAAATTTTGCTGAGCCTGACACCGACAGATTTTTCCGAAATTCTGCACAATGAACACAAGGGATTTGAGCATGAGTTACTGTATGTTTTTGGTAAGGATGTTTCCCTTTTGGAGAGGTATGGTTCAGAAGAAAGAATCGTTTCCCTGTATATCAAGTTTAACAAGTTGGACAACTGTTTCGTGATTGTAATTTCTTTCCACGAACAGAAGCACCCGCTTACATATTATTTTAAATAATAAGGAAAAGAAGATGGAGGCAGCATTATGATGGGGAAAGAAAGAATGGATTTTTGTGGGGAATGCAAAAGAGAGACCGAATATACATTGCAGAAGACATTTATTACAAAAACGATTAAGGATAAGGAATATCAATTTACAATAACAACAGCGGAGTGTACGGAATGCGGCGAAGAAATGAGTATTCCGGGGCTTATTGATAAGAATATCCGTGAGATTGATGAACAATTCCGGGCGGCAGAGGGGCTTGTTGCAGTAGACGATATTGAGAGATTGATGAAAATTTATAAGTTTGGCAAAGCCCCCATGTCTCTGGCTCTTGGGTTTGGCGAAGTGACAATTTCCAGATATCTGGCTGGCCAGGTGCCCTCTAAGGAATACTCGGACATTATACGTGCGGCTTTAAGCTCACCAGCCTATATGAAAAGGCTGTTGACAGAAAACAGGGAAAAGATAGCAGACACCGCATATAATAAGGCCATGGCTGCGGCAGTAAGCTTGGAGAAGCTTTTTTCCGTGTCCAAAAAGATGCTCCGGGTGATTGCATATGTGTTTGAAAGATTGGAAGAGGTTACACCTTTAATGCTGCAGAAGCTGCTTTATTTTATTCAGGGAATCTATTTGGGCCTGTATGGCATTCCTATATTTACGGAGGATTGCAGGGCCTGGGTTCATGGGCCTGTTTATCCGGAGGTTTACGATCTTTTTAGAGATTTCAAATATAATCCCATTGAGGATGCCCGCTTTGCAGTTCTTGAAAAATCTGCGGCTGAACTGACCAAAGAGGAGAAAAGGGTGATTGATCTGGTGGTAAATACCTTTGGAATCTATGGAGGAAAGGTTCTGGAAAAAATTACGCACAATGAAGAACCTTGGCGTAGTGCACGAAGAGGTTATGGGGATGGCATCTCATCTAATGTGATGCTGGGAAAAGATGATATCAGGATATACTATGAAGCTGTGAATAAAAAATATGGAGTTTCCACGGAAGAGGGAATTAGGAAATATATTCAGGATATGTTAAAGAAAACTTCTTAATCAGATAGACGAATAAAGTAATAGCAATTTTGGGGCTGTCGGGAAATAAGACATCAGCCATTTCTATACCCTGTGTTCGGACGGTTTGTGTACATTCTGTCTGCTCTGTACGGACATTAAAAAGCAATATCCGTACATATCAGACAGTCTATACACAAACAGCCGGACACTGGGTATTAGAAAAGTCTTCTGTCTTATTTCCCGACAGCCCCTTATAGTAATCTATATATTTCCCTTGTACCCATAGGGTATAGAACATTGGAACTTCCCAATTTTTTAAATTCCATTCCTGGTTCGATTCCTATATTCCTGAGGATTCATCCCGTAATACCTTTTAAACTTCTTATAAAAAAATCCAAGATTTTCATAACCAATACCATTCGCAATTTCATAGATTGGCAGATCCGTATTGGTTAATTGGAAACAGGCCTGAGACATTTTTTGAGCCATAATCAGCTCCGTAAATGTTTTGCCTGTTTTCTTTTTCAGATATGTACTCAAATAGGCAGTGCTGAAGCCAAAAGTCTCCGCCGTTGTCAGCAGGGTGGCAGTCTTAAAATTATCCTCCAGATATTGAAGAATTTTAATAGTAAGGTTCATTTTATTCAAAGAATAACGGTTCAGAGTGTTCTTTTGAAATAGTGTGGCAAGATGTGTGAAAATGATGACCATATAAGCATCAATAATCTCAGAACGGCGATACTGCAGCTCATAATATTCACACATCAGTTGCTGTATGTAAGTACGCAGCAGTAAATCATTTTCCGTATGAAAGATCAGATAGTGCTTGGAATTTGTCTGATCGGAAAGGATATGGCTGATAAACTGTGCAACAATACCCTGAGAAGACAGATTAGATAAAAAATGTGTCGTAAAAAAACATTTTCTCATAACAATATCCATATTGATATCATCTTCTCCTATATACCGGACTTCATGAGGGGTATTCGTATCCAGAATCAGTACATCTCCGGTGTTCAGATGTATTTCTTCCCCATTGATAACATGGGTAATAGCTCCCCGATACACATAATTAAATTCAATGATCGTATGCAGATGAAGGGGAATGCTTGTATAACGGGAATCTTTATTAATGCAGATATTATGGTTTTGGAGAAGATCTTCACAACGAAACAGATAAATTTCTTCGCTATTGTATGTAGTTTTGGCAATCTTTTGATAGCGTATGGATAAAACATCAGGGTGAGCGAGATGATATTTTTCACTTTCTGTTGTGGTATACAATAATTCTTCCAGTTCATTAACTGTCATAAACGGCCTCCCACATAAAAAGATATTGACTGTACTAATATTAAAATATTTAAATTGGTAAGTCAAATGAAAAAGAGGGGACATTGTTGAAAGTAATATGCCCCGGTATAATGTGGATATCAGAAGAGAAAACGAAGGAAAAAGAATATCATGGGAATTAAATGGAAAAAGAAAGATTTCGTCAGTCTGATATGTGTTATAACGGCAAGCTTTCTGATAGCTGTGAATCTGAATACATTTGTGGAACAAGGCGGTTTAATTCCTGGAGGCTTTAATGGAATCACCAAGCTGATTCAACGTGTTGCACTTGCCTTTTTGGGGATACGGATTCCATTTTCACTTATCAATTTTTGGCTGAATGCTTTTCCGGCTATTGTTTGTCTTCGGTGTGTAGGAAAAAAGTTTACAATATTTTCTATTGTTATGGTGCTTATGACGGGCTTTTGGACAGATATCCTACCGGTATACCATGTGACAGGTGATTTGCTTCTGATTTCTGTTTTTGGCGGAATACTGAATGGCTTTGCCAATAGCATTGCTTTGAATGGTGGAAGCAGCAGCGGCGGTACGGATTTTATCGCCATGTTTCTTTCAGAGAAATATAATATTGCAACCTGGAATTATGTACTGGTCCTTAATGCAGCAGTTATTGTTATATCGGGAATACTGTTTGGTTTTGACATAGCATTATATTCCATTATTTTTCTGTTTTGCCACACTCAGGTATTAAACCTGCTGGATAAGCGTTATCAGCGGAAAACCATATTTATTATAACAAAGCATCCCAAGACCCTGGCGAGAGAACTGATGACATTAACAAACCATGGAGTGACCCGATTTGAAGGGGTTGGATGCTACAGCGATGAAACGAAACATATGCTCTATACGGTCATTGGAGAGCGGGATGTGAAAGCCGTGCGAAAATTTATTCATGAGATAGATCCAAAGGCATTTGTTAATATTACGAATTCGGAGCAGCTGGAAGGAAACTTTTACATAAAACCACTAGAGTAGGAGAAAGATATGCTGAAACAATGGATTGAGGAACATCAAGAGCTGGAACGGGAGATTATAGAACACCGCCATTATCTTCACCAGCATCCGGAGATTGGCTCAAAGCTGCCTTTAACCAGTAAATATGTATATGATACATTGGTGTCCTATGGATATCAGCCAATTAAAATGGCAGTCAGCGGAATGTATGTTTTAGTAGGAAAGCCGTCAGAAAAAACATTGCTTCTCAGGGCGGATATGGACGGACTTCCGATGAAGGAGGAAACCAATGAGCCTTTTAAAAGTAAAAATCAGAATATGCATTCCTGTGGTCATGATATGCACACCGGCATGATGCTGGGAGTGGCAAAACTGTTAAAGGAACAGGAAAGTCAATTGAAAGGCTGTATTAAGATTATGTTTCAGCCCCACGAAGAGGGTCTGGTGGGAGCCGCAAACATGATAAAAGAAGGGATTCTGGAGAATCCCAAGGTAGATGCAGCCTTGGCTGTCCATGTGGAGGCAGGGATGGACGACAGCGGGATTCTCCGTTATCGGAAAAAAGAAACAACAGCAGCCTCCACAATTTTTGAAATTACGGTTACAGGTAAGAGTGCACATGGAGCACAGCCCCATTTGGGAATAGACCCTATCAATGTGGCGGTAAGAATTTATCTGGGATTTCAGGAGCTGATCGCCCGTGAGCTGCCTGCCTCATCTACCAATGTTTTGACCGTGGGAATGCTTCATGCAGGAAGCAGTCATAACATTGTTCCGGAGACGGCATTTATGAAATGTTCTCTTCGCTCATTTTGCGAAGAAGAGCAGCGGTATATTTTGAAAAGAGCGGAAGAGATCAGCAGCGGAATAGCTGCTGCATACGGTGCAAAGGTAAAGATAGAAGAAGTGAATTCCGCACCATGCACTTATAACGATCCGGCTCTGACAGAAGAAATTATCGGATACAGCAAGGAGATTTTTAAGGAAAGCTTACAATACAGGGAAAAACCATTGCCTGTATCTGAGGATTTTTCCAGAATCAGTGAACAGGTTCCCAGTTGCTTTGTTACCTTGGCAGCCGGATCGCCCCAAGAGGGCTACTGTTATCCGCAGCATAATCCGAAAGTCACTTTTGACGAAGGAGTTATGATAAAAGGCTGCTTTTTTCTATATCACAGTGCCGTACAGTGGCTTTTGCATCATAATCCTTAAATTGGAGAAGCAAGCAATGTGCTTTAAATAAAAATAAAAGAAAGGCAGGTATGAAAAGGTATGAAAAAAATTGTTTTACTGTGTTCCGCAGGCATGTCCACAGGGATGCTGGTGAAAAAGATGGAGGAGGCAGCGGCAGAAATGGGGTATGAAGCCGATATTCATGCATGGCCGGTTGCGGAGGCGGAAAGAGTGACAAAGGATGCGGATATTGTTCTTTTAGGACCGCAGATTCGCTTTCAGCTAAATCGGATGAAAGGAATTGCATCTTGTCCGGTGGAGGCTATTGATATGACTGCTTATGGGCTGATGAACGGCGAGAAGGTTATGAAGCGTGTAAAGGAAGTACTTGGAGAGTAATTTACAGGAGGGAAGGTTTGAAAATGAAAAAAGAAGAAATGCTTGATAAGGCGATGCTGGTGGCAGATAAAATACAGACGAATAAATATTTGATGTCCGTGTCGAACGGATTGATGGCAACACTTCCTCTTTTGATGGTAGGTTCCATCTGTATGGTCATCAACATTTTTCCGCTGGATGTCTGGAAAAATTTCCTCACTAATATTGGCATAAGTCCCATTCTGTCTCTGGGATCTACTCTGACAACCAGTATGATTTCATTGTTTGCAGCTTTTACGATTGCCTATCGCTTCGCAGAACTGGATGGAAAAAAAGCTGTTACGGGCGGCTTGATTGGCCTGCTGGGATTTTTAATTGTGACACCGATTTTTAATCTGAAAAATGAAGGAATTGATTTTAATGGATTAACCAATGTGCTGCCCTTTACATGGCTGGGAGCAAAGGGACTGTTTACAGCTATTATTGTAGCTCTATTGGGGGCTAAGGTCTACTGTGTATTGGTTGATAAAAATATTACCATCAAAATGCCGGAGGGTGTACCGGCCAATGTGTCCAGTACATTTGCAGGCTTGCTTCCTACTATTATTGCCTCCGCTATGTTTTTGGTGATTCATGGGATTTTTAATTTAACTCCATGGGGGAGCTTTGCAGATTTTATATATGATGTAATTTCTATGCCGTTAAATAATCTGTCAGACAGTGTTTGGTCTCTATGCTTTATTGTGCTGGTACAGATGCTTTTATGGTGCTTCGGACTGCATGGCTCTATTGTAGTATCAAGCTTTATCAATGCTTTATATATGCCAATGGATATGATAAATCAGGAAGCGGCTATGGCTGGAGCAGAGCTTCCAAATATTCTGGGCAAAACCTTTTATTCCATTTATTCAGGTATTGGTGGAGCAGGCGGAACCTTATCCCTGGCATTGCTGCTGTTTTTTGTAGCTAAATCAAAGAAGCACAGGATGCTGGGTAAGTTAACGCTGCCTCCGGGACTGTTTACAATTAATGAACCATTGGTTTTCGGACTTCCATTGATTTTGAATCCGGTTATGGCAATTCCTTTTATCGCCGTACCGTTAGTTCAGACATTGCTGGCTTATATGGCCACGTTGCTGCATTTGGTTCCTCGTTTAAATGGCGTTCAGATTACCTTTGGCGTTCCGGTTCTGTTTAATGGTTTTGTGGCCGGAGGATTCCGGGTTGTGCTTTTGCAGATTGTATTAGTACTGGTAGGGGTTGTAATATATTATCCTTTCTTTAAAGTGATTGAGAAACGGGCTCTGGAGGAAGAGAAAGCATTTGAAGAAAAACAGATAACACAGGGGTAGGATATGGCGATTTCAGTAAGCAGTGATAACAGAACATTTCAAAGAAACGGAAAACATTTTTTCTATCTGGCAGATACCTGTTGGAGTGCTTTTACAAATATCACATTGGAGGAATGGGAGTACTATCTGGAACTACGCAGGCAGCAGGGATTTAATGTCATTCAGATAAATGCTCTTCCTCAATGGGATGCCAGCGGGACGGAGCTGAACTGCTATCCGTTTCCAACAGAAAATAAGCAGAAATTTCATTTTACAGAATTAAAAAATGAGTATTTTATCCATGGGGCAAAAATGTGTGAAATGGCAAAGGCAAAAGGCTTTGAACTGGCCCTGGTAGTGCTTTGGTGCAACTATGTGCCGGATACCTGGGCCAGTGAAAAGGTGCCGGACAATATCATGCCTTATGACTTCCTGGATGGATACATAAAAAAGCTGCATGAAACATTCACCGGTTTTGATCCGATCTATGTAATCAGCGGAGACACGGATTTTGCTACGGAACGTGCAAAATCTTATTATAAAAAGGCCAGCGATATGTTAAAGCAGTTAGCTCCGCAGTGCTTACAGACATTCCATATCCGGGGACGTCTGGATTCCGTTCCGGAAGAGTTTCTGGGGAACATGGATTTTTATATGTACCAGTCCGGGCATAATGCACAGCCGGAGAATATGAGTATGCCCTATACATTGGCACAGACTTTTTACAAGAATTATCCGGAAAAGCCGATTTTAAACAGTGAGCCATGCTATGAGCAAATGGGGTATTCCCACCGTATGTACGGAAGATTTTATCCCTATGATATCCGCAGGGCGGGCTGGATGAGCCTGCTGTCAGGCGGATGTGCCGGGATTGCATACGGTGCTCATGGAATTTACAGCTGGCATCGGGTAGGGCAGAGATTCGGAGCCGGTTTGGGAGAGGGCTTTGATGCTCCTAATTCATGGAATGATGCAGTCAAATATCCGGGAGCGTGGGATTATGGATATATGAAATACATATTCCGAATATATGGAATTCAGTCTTTGATACCGGCAGATATTATTGCAAATCCAAGCAGGGACATCCGATGTGCCATGACGCCGGAACAGGAAAAATATCTGATCTATGTTCCGAATAATACTTGTGTCAGGCTGACAATGAATCCGAAAGATTTTGAAATCGTAACAATTGACCTGATGACCAGACAGGTGGCCTATCCGGAGGTTGGGGAGAAAAAGGGGCTGCATTTCATTGGAATGCATCGATTTGAACAGGACGCACTTGTTATTTTAACCAAAAAGAAAAAGGAGATCTGACAGATGGAAGGGATGGAACTGATTTGTTTTCAGATTATAACAGCTAACGGAAGTGCAAAGTCCTGCTATATTGAGGCACTGCAGGAGGTAAAAAAGGGAAATTATGCACGGGCCGATGAATTGATTGCGGAAGGCGATAAGATGGTCATAGAGGGGCACGATATTCATTTAAGCCTTTTAGCAAAGGAATCAGAGGGGAAAAAGACGGAAATCAGTCTGCTTCTGCTGCATGCGGAAGATCAGGCGATGAGTACGGAAGTAATAAAGATCATGGTATTGGAGCTGATAGAATTGTACAAAGAAAGGGATAGAAAGGGAACGAAATCATGAGAAAGGGATTTCCAAAGGACTTTCTCTGGGGAGGGGCTACGGCCGCTTCCCAGGTGGAAGGCGGATTTGATCGGGGTGGAAAAGGACTTGATACACAGGACTGCCGCCCGAATAATGCTCATCTGAGCAGAACAGAGAGAAATTTAAAAATAAATAAACAGATGACTACGGAAAAATTTCAGAAAGCAATTGCCTGTAGGGACAAAGGTGATTATCCTTTTCGCTGGGGAGCTGAGCAATACAGTCACTATAAGGAAGATATTGCTTTGTTTGCGGAAATGGGAATGAAGCTGTACCGGCTGTCCATAAGCTGGGCCAGAATCTTTCCAAATGGAGATGAGGAAACGCCCAATGAGGAAGGCTTGCAGTATTACAGGGATGTATTTGCCGAATGTAAAAAATATGGAATGAAGATTTTGGTAACTATGCTTCATTATGCGGTTCCGGTACATTTGGTGACGGAATATGGCGGATGGAAAAATCGAAAAATGATTGATTTCTTCTGCAGGTATGCGGAAACCCTGTTCGCTAATTTTGGAGATGTGGTTGATTATTGGCTTCCGTTTAATGAGATCAACGCAGGAAAATTTAATCCTTATAATGGCGTGGCATTGCTCAAAGATCAGGAGGAGCATTATGAAGAGGCGATCCAGCAGGCCCTCCATCATCAGTTTATTGCAAATGCAAGAACAGTGAAGCTGGCTCATGAGATGCTTCCGGGGAGCAAGGTGGGATGTATGATTGCCCGTTTCTGTCATTATCCGGCAACCTGTCATCCGGAGGATGTCATGCAGCAGATACATGATGAGCAGTATAGTAACTGGTATTTTACGGATGTTATGGTAAGAGGCTATTACCCGGAATATATGGATCGCTACTTTGAAAATAAGAATATCCATATACGGATGGAGGATGGTGACACAGAGCTGCTGAAGCAATACACTGTGGATTTTGTTTCCTTTTCTTATTATTTTACCCAGGTATCTACAACAGATTCCGCATGGGAAAAAACAGACGGCAACTTGATTGTGGCAGCAAAGAATCCATATCTGCAGGCCAGTGAATGGGGGTGGCAGAAAGATGCCATGGGACTTCGCATTACGTTAAATCAGGTTTACGACCGATACCATATTCCCATTTTTATTGCGGAAAACGGACTGGGAGCAGTTGATCAGGTGGAAGAGGATGGTTCCATTCATGATCCCTACCGAATTGAATATTTGAGGGATCACATTAAGGCAATGAGGGATGCTGTGGAGGATGGCGTTGATTTATTTGGTTATACTCCATGGGGGATCATCGACCTGGTTTCCTGCGGTTCCATTGAGATGAGTAAGCGTTACGGCGTGATTTATGTGGATTGTGATGATTTTGGCAATGGAACTTTTAAGCGGAGTAAAAAGGATAGTTTTTATTGGTATCAACGGTGCATTCGAACGAACGGAGAAGAGCTGGAATAAGGAAATTCCCATAGGGACTTGTATTGCGGTGTGCTCTTGGGTGTAATACATATACTTATAAGTGGAAATTTTAAGGGGATGTCATACATAACGGATTCTTAGTTATGGAAAGGCATCTCTTTTCCATATGCTTTAAAATTGGGAGACGCAGTAACGGAGCTTGCGAATGCAAAATATAGTTGAATTTTTACATAATTTACCATATAATGAATAACATCCCTAATATTTACAGCAGGGAATTTCTAATTCACAGCCAATTCGGCTAAATTTCCAGATGGAGCCATAACAGAGACAAAGGAGGCTTGAGACAAAGGCAGTTCTATGATTGCAAAAGATAAGAAATTTAACTATAATAGAAAGGAAATCATATATGACAGAAACAAGACAACTGAATAAGCGGATGCCAAAAGAGGAAAGTGCCTATAAGCCTTTAAAAGAGCTGAATCTAATGGATGACTTTCTCTTTGATGTAACCACAATGGATCTGGAGGCCTGCAAGATCATCATTGAGCTTTCCCTTGGGATGAACTTAAAAAGCATCCGATGGAAAGAGGGCCAGAAAGTAGTCCACAACCTGCCTGGAAAGCGTGGGATTCGAATGGACTTCTGCGTGGAGGATGGGGAGGGAAACTTCATAGACGTGGAAATGCAGAAGCGCAATGAAGGAAATCTACCCAAGCGCACCCGGTTTTACCAGGCACTCACAGATGCCCCCATTTTAAAAAGCGGGGAGAAGGGTTTTGACAATCTGCCGCCCTCATATCTGGTTATTATCTGCGGTTTTGACCTGTATCATCGTGGAAAGTACCGTTATACCTTTGAACATAGCTGCAAAGAGGTTCCGGGACTTCATCTGGGGGATGAATGCCTGAAAATTTTTCTGAATACCAAGGGAACAAACGATGACGAGGTAGACCGTACCCTGATTGATTTTCTTCATTACGTGGAAAACAGCAGTGAAGAGGAGCTTCCTGAGGATTGTGATGAGCGCCTTAGGCATCTGCATAGCAAGGTAACGCAAATTAAGCTGAGCGGAGAAATGGAGGCGGCATACATGCGGACAGAAGAGAGAGAACGTCTGATACGGGAAAAGGGAGAAATGGCAGGTATAAAGAAGGGAGAAAAAATAGGAATATAAAAGAAAGAGATTCAGATTATCTGCAGCAATCTTCAAAAAGGCAGAACCCCAGAGGAAATAGCTGACTTCCTGTGCAAAAATCTGACAGAAGTTCTGGAAATCTGTCGTATAGTAAAAGCATCTGCCCCGGAATATGACCTTGAGAAAATCTACAAAGAATTAGAAAGTGTTCAAAAATAGTAGAATAATAGTGGAAGAATAGCTTACATAAAGCGGCTATGGGAAAATAGACAGCAGATTTTTCCCATAGCCCTTTTTGATGCATCCGTTTTCTCAAAGACCACCTCAAAATTTTCTTTATTTCTGCGAGCAACGAGCCAAGCGGACATGCTGGCATGTCCATTTGGCGACTGCAGCAAGGATCAAATACTCCGCAGCTTGCTGCGTTACAAGCTTGATGCCCTGTCAGCTTGCTGTGGGGTATTTGACTAAATGAGGAACAAAGAAAAGGCAGCATATTTAAATTGACACTTGACATATGAGACTACTTATAGTAGTCTGTAATTGAATATATGAGACTACATAGAGTAGTATGAAAGAAAGGAAAAGCTATGGCAGAGATACAGTTAGGCGTGATTGAGGCACAGTTTGCAGATATGATTTGGGAACGAGAGCCGGTTACTTCTTCAGAGCTGGTAAAGCTGGCAGCAGAGGCGTTTACCTGGAAACGGACAACAACCCACACAGTCCTAAAGCGGCTCTGCGAAAAAGGATTGTTTGAAAACAATAAGGGAACAGTGACCAGCCTGATTTCCCGTTCGCAGTTCTATTCCATCCAGAGCAGACGGTTTGTGGAGGATACCTTTGAAGGTTCCCTGCCTGCGTTTATTGCGGCCTTTACGAAAAACAGCAGGCTGACTTCTGAGGAAGCGGACAAGATCAGAAAGATGATTGATGAAGCGGAGAGTGCGGAACTGGAATAGTCCAGCTAAGAAATGTCAAGTGTTTTAAGAAATATTTTATGCTGGACGGTAAAGTCGCAAAGGCACACGAGAGGAACTTTCATGAGTGCCCTTTCGAATGAAAGTTTCTCTCATTATAGGTGTGCCGAAGTGACTTTACCCTTTCGTACCGCCCGGTAGCAACTTAAGATAGGAGGTCTATAGATGGACAGGATATTTTTAAGCTTGTTAAATCGAAGCATTGCCGCAGGTTGGCTGATTCTGGCAGTGCTGATGCTTCGGCTGCTGCTGAAAAAGGCACCCAAATGGATCCCTTGCATCCTTTGGGGAATTGCAGCTGTCCGCCTGATCTGTCCTTTTTCCCCGGTAAGCGCATTCAGCCTGATTCCCAGTGGGGAAACGTTAAGCCGCACGACTGTCATGTATGCCCAGAGCCCGGAGATTACCAGCGGCGTTTCCGTTCTTAACCGTGCACTGAATCCTGTTATCCGTGGGACCTTTGCGCCGGCCCCCGGCGCCAGTGTCAATCCTCTGCAAGTCTGGATGTTCCTTGGCGGAATCCTGTGGGCGGTTGGATTGACAGCCCTGCTTTTGTACGCTTTGGAAAGCTTTTTACGCCTACATATCCGGCTTCGGGAATCAGTGCCCCTAGAGAGAAACATCCGCCTTTGCGATGCGATAGAATCCCCGTTTATTCTGGGAATTGTGCGTCCGAGGATTTATCTGCCATCCGGCATTAAGGAAGAGGAAATGAAGTATGTTCTGGCCCATGAGCATGCGCATTTGAAGAGGAAGGATCACTGGTGGAAGTTCCTGGGCTACTTTCTGGCGGCAATATACTGGTTTCATCCCCTTGTGTGGGCAGCTTACATTCTGTTTTGCCGTGACATGGAGCTTGCCTGTGATGAAAGGGTGATTAAAGGGCTGGATATTGAAGGGAAAAAAGCTTATTCTCATGCCCTGGTTACATGCAGTGTGTCAAAGAGGACCGTTATGGTCTGCCCAGTGGCCTTTGGCGAGGTTGGGGTAAAAAAACGGGTAAAGGCAGTTTTACATTATCAAAAACCTGCTTTCTGGGTGATACTTGCCGCCATTTTTGCCTGTGTTATAGTTGCCGTATGCTTTTTAACCAATCCCAGAAAAGACACCTACGAGGTGAGGATTGTAATTCCCGCAGGCAGCGAGGGAGAAATCTACTATTCAGATGCAGAGATTTCACCCTATGGAAATAAGATTACGCTCTGGGCAGGGGAGGGCTTAAGCGACACAGAGGTTGTCCTGATGCCATTGAATTCCGACGGAGAGTGGGCTCCGGTGCCTGTTTATATGACGCCGGGAATGCCTGTGAGTATGGAAGCTGCAAAAGACGTATGGTACCGTATCGGCGTAAACGTGAGCAATCCCTCCACGGAAGAGAAGGATGTGTATGTAAAGGCAGAGGGCATAAAGATACGGATTGCTTCCGGCATAGAGGATAATGTAACATATGATATCATCCCCATGGTTATGGTAAATGGCAAATATTATTATGATACCGGCCGGACGAGCAGCAAGACAGAGCACAGTACGGAAATGGATGGAGAGATCACTTCCGCCGTAGACGGCTCCCAAAAGCCAACGGAAAATAATCAGTCCAATTTTGGCACAGGATATGGCTATCAATGGGGAGAGGATGATACCATTGAAGTTCATATAGATGGAAAATGGGTGATTTTTGAATACCGCAGCGGGGATGGAAGCCTGATTCGCTATGGGGATCAGTGGTACAGTCAGGGTGATTTGTCCAAGGAAACCATAGAGTGGCTTTATTGGTATAACGGTCTTACCAAAGAAGAGCAGATGGCTGTAAGTGCTGTCCCCTCTGATCTATATGATTTAATTTATACCGGAAATGAATCTGATCTGCCGGCAAAGACGGAGGATGCAAATGGAGATCCTCTAAACGAAGCCATTCAAAAGGCAATTCTTGAGGAAAATGCTTCCTCCTACGGCGATACGTATGATTTGGCATGCTGTGATTTCCTTGCATTGGCAACAGAGGTTATGGGGCCTGCGGCAGAAGATACAAAAAGCAGCATTGTTGCCCACTATGGCTGGGCCTTGTATCAGGAATATCAGATTACCAATGAGGGAATAAAGGACGTAGGCGGCAGCCATATTCCGGTTGTATTGACCTTTGAAGAAAAGGACGGAAACTATGAATTAAAGGAATACTGGAAGCCCCGTGAGGGAAGCTATTTTGTCTCTGATATCCGCAGCAAATTTCCGGCGGAAATTGCGGAAGACGGAATTGACAGTCAGAAATTCGGCATTTCACAGATCCAAAGCTGCTACAGACAGGCAGTGGAATTTTCCGGCCTTGACACGGATAAAGTGATTGAAAGATTATTGGACGCCATTTGTTCGGGGCCAAATGCTTCCTCCAATCCCCGGGACTATATGGAGGCTCATTTTATAGAATACCGGGAGCTTTTGTATTATGGAGAGTACACCCTCCGTTATTGCCTGAACCGTTTTCGGCAGGGAAATGAAACAGGCTTGGAAGGGAAGATAATGGCTCTTATATGTGAGGAGCTTATGCAGACAAAGGGAACCATTCCGGCGGACGCCCAGACAGCGGAAACAGGGCAGTTTTGGTATGATACCCTCTACGCCCATGGGAGTAATCGGGTAGATCCGTATCTGGAATGAGTTTACGCCAGGCACTGAATTCGATTATCCGAATTCTAAGGCCCTGTTACACAAAGCACAAACACAAAACAGTATCCTCTTCCCTGCTTGAATTGCTCAAAATATAGTGCTATACTTTCAATAGAAAGATATTCTGGTGGTGAGATTTATGTGTATAAACAAGAAAAGAAAGAATAAAGCCTGGCTCCATGCAAAGCCAGTATAAGCGACGCTTGCATGGAGTAAATATTAGTCGCTGACATATATTGCTGGCTTTGCTGCTTGACTAAATCAATCAAGGAGAAAGCCGCATATGAAATACATGAATGCAAATGAGATTCTCCCTGCCTGGCTGGTTGAAGAATTGCAAAGGTATATGCAGGCAGGTTATATCTATATTCCTGCAAAAACTGAACAACATAAATCTTGGGGAGAATTATCCGGCTACCGGAAAGAGCTTGAAAAGCGTAATAAAAAGATTATTTCAGAATATAAGCAAGGGGTATCTATGGAGGAGCTTGCTGAATATTACCATCTTTCGGTTTATGCCATTCGAAAAATAATATATCAAAGATAATTATAGGGAGCTGCTTAAAAAAGTGGCTCTCTCTTTTTATACACATTACGTCTGTAATGTTTGGTGTATGGAAAATACCGCAGCAGATGAATAAAATTGTGTTATACACGAACAACAGGAGGGAAAAAATGGCTGATTCAAAGAAAATATACCCACGTACAGGAGATACGCAGACAGTTTATCTTAAAAATGTGATTACAAAACCCAATATTGAAGTCGGCGATTATACAATGTACAACGATTTTACAAATGACCCTGCAGGGTTTGAAGAAAATAATGTATTGTATCATTATCCAATCAATCATGACAAGCTTATAATCGGAAAGTTCTGTTCAATTGCCTGCAAAGCGAAATTTCTTTTCAATAGTGCCAATCATACGTTGTCTTCACTAAGTACATATCCCTTTCCGCTCTTTTTTGAAGAATGGGGGCTGGAAAAAAAGAACGTGGCAGAGAGCTGGGATAATAAAGGCGACATTATAATCGGCAATGATGTATGGATTGGCTTTGAAGCTGTTATCTTAGCAGGAGTTACCATTGGCGATGGGGCAATCATCGGCACCCATGCCGTTGTCACAAAAGATGTGCCGCCATATACCATTGTAGGAGGCATTCCGGCAAAGCCAATTAAAAAACGGTTTGATGAAGATACTATTTCTGATTTGCTTCGTATCAAATGGTGGGACTGGTCAAGTGAAAAAATCTCCCGAAATATAGCGGCAATACGGTCGGGAAATATCAAAGAGCTTATGGAGGATTAAATATGTGCACGAGATTTGTATATAACGGAGACAATACCGTTGTCGGATTTAATTTTGACATTGACCTTTCCGTATGGACACATACGGTTATTGCAGAAAAGGACAGATTTTTTATTGGCATTAAAATGCCGGATAATAAATATCACTCTTTTCATGGAATCAACAGAAACGGAAATGTCGGGACTTTGCTTTATGTACATGGAAATAAGAACGGTGAATATTGTGACGGTGAGGGATGTATTACAGTTGCTGATTTGACAGAGAGCTACATTAAGGGTGAAATTTTATTCGATGATGCGCTCAATATTGTCCAAAACAAAAAAATTGTATATGCAAAAGACGCTGCCATGCAGACGATGCTTTCTGATAAGAACGGACGTGTCCTTATTATTGAACCGGGGATAGGATACCGTTTGGAGCATACAAAGTATTCACTGATTACCAACTATTCGATATTGAATCCCGAAATAACCAGACCCTACATTGTATCCGGAGATGACAGATTTGAGCGGGCTGATGAACAGTTAAAAAAGCAGAATGATCATTTTTCAGCTGCTGATGCGTTTGGCATATTGAACGCAGTAAGGCAGGAGGGACTTTGGGCAACACGGGTTTCTTTTGTATATTCTGTGGAAGAGAATCGGGTTTATTATGCTTTAAATAATGATTTTAAAAATATTAAGGAATACGGGTTTGACAGGAATCAGAAATAAAAAAGCGGGTTGATTTGGTGAGTGATTCTTATGCCTGTATGACGGATTGACATTCCTAACCTCAAGTTTGGAGTGATTTTATTATTCTTCGTAGTAAAAAGAAAGGGGATGAGGGCTGACGGCAACCCAAATCCCCGATCCTTGTTTTGCATGTTTTGAACCGGCAGTATGACAGAACCGGCTGCGATTTATCAAATGATCCGCTTATTTGGCCGGAATAATCTCTATCCAATAGCCGTCCGGATCTTCGATAAAATAGATCCCCATATCCGGATTTTCATAACAGATGCAGTCCATATCCTGATGTTTTTTGTGGGCGGCATCCATATCGTCCGTGGTAAAGGCCAAGTGGATCTCATTGTCACCCAGATTATAGTGATCCGCCTCCCAATCACGAAGCCAGGTAAGCTCCAGCTGAAAGCCGGTCTGGCCGTCCGTAAGGTAAGAAAGGATAAAGCTGCCGTCCCCGGCCTCCTTTCTCCGTGCTTCCTTAAGCCCTAAGGCTTTCTCATAGAAGCGTAAGGATTTCTCCAGATTGATAACATTGTAGTTGTAGTGTGCAAATTGAAAATTCATGGTTATTTCTCCTTTTTAAGTTGCTGCGCAACGGTACTAAAGGGTAAAGTTACTTCAGCACACACCTATGAGAGAAACTTTCATTCGAAAGTACACTCATGAAAGTTTCTCTCATGCGCTTTCGCAACTTTACCGTCCAGCGGAAAGTATTTCTTTTAAGCACTTGACATTTCTTAGCTGGACTTCTATTGTCTGAACATCTCTCCACGTCCCTGAATCCGTACAATTCTATCCCGATCCGGATGTTCGGGATGTTCCCTGAGCCAGCGGTCAATAATGCTGTAATCCTCCCAGCAGTGCATGGGATAGATCCGTTCATATTCCCCTCTGCTGGTATTCAAAGACAGAAAATAATCCATTCCCAAAGCGTAATAATCCTCCTGTCTTGGGTCCAGAGGGATAAAGGCGGCGTCTATCTGCATATCTCGAAGAGGCTCAATATAGCTTCGATAATTCTCCGCCATCTGCCGGTTCCAATTCTCAGGCTCCCCCATCCAACGCCAATCATTCAAATCCCCGGCATGGTAAATGGTTTTTCCCTCACATTCCACCAGAAAAGCCACGCCCTCATCCGTGGATTTGAACGTCCGAACGGTTATATTTTCGGGAGAATAGCTTTCATTTGGCTTCAGTCGTACAGTATGGGCCCGCAGTTCCTTTGGAACCCGGCATTCCCAGATATCATCGGACAGAATAAAGAAAATACTTTCTGTCTCCTGTGACAGAGAAAAAATTTCCGGATTAAAATGATCCGGATGGCGGTGGCTTGCAAATACATAAAGCCTTTTTCCATGAGGAAATTTGGGCAGTGAGCCTTCGTAATAGTCAAATAGCAGCAGAGTTTCTTTAAGCTCCACCAGAAAACTGCTGTGTCCAATGTAAGTGATTTGCATAAATGCTCATTCCTTTCCTGCATTTTACTATATCGTTTTCAGGATAATTGTGCAAGCTTAAAAATAATTTGTATATTGTTATAAAGTGCAGTGCTCTATAATTCATATATGGAAATAAAATGAAAGCTTTGAAATAGAACTTTCAAACTGTCATTTTCATATTTCGGTAGGAATATTACTGCTGCTATGGTAAGATATAAGCAGTGGAGGAATGAAGGATGAAGTGTTTCAATTGCGGTAAAAATTTTGACTACGAAAAATATTACGGAATCTGTCCCAAATGCGGAAGCTTTAACAAGACGGAGACGGCCCAGGAACAGCATCAGAGGTATCACGATGCTTATGACGGAGGCTATCAGCATTTGGAGCATACATATTCCAGCTATGAGCAGCAGGAGAATACTCAGGAGACTCACTCCTATGGGACATTCGATGATTTTACCGGCTCTGTCTATGCACGACCGACAGAGGAAAAAAAGAAAAGCGGCAGAGGAAGCACCATTTTTCTGATTGTATCGATTGTGATTTGCGTTTTGATTTCCTTCGGCGGAACGTCTATGAGCGTGTTTTACAGCAAAAGCCAGGTGAGGAAGCTTCAAATGGAGGTTGTGGAGGCTCCGGCAGACTGGGAGGAACATGTGCTGGGAGTGACATTTTCTTTTCAGGGCATGGAGCTGACCGTAGATGAGGCGTGGACGCTGGATGCAGACTGGGAGACGAATCCGGAGCTTTTGGAAGGAGAAAAGCTGGTGGCAGTGAGGCTTTCCGGAAAAAGTGACGGGGAATGGGCAGATAGAAATCAGCTGTCAAATGCTTATATTCACTGTGATGGCCGCTTTTACTGGCAGATTCCGGCCTATGAATTTCGTGAATATACGGAACAGTATGGAATCCGGCAGTTTGAGCGGTATGATCTCTGCGGCGCTGCAGAAAGCGAAGGGTGCCTGGTATTTTGCCTGGATGAAAGCGCACAGGAATTTACCCTGTGCCTGGAGGAACGGGTGGATGAAAATCTTATATTTATTCAAACGATTCATTCTATTGATATTCATCTAGACGGAGGGCAGGCAGATGAGCAGAATCATTAAAATTATAATTGGAACCATTTTACTGGGAATATCGGCCTTTTATTTTTTGGGGATTTGTCTTGTAGTGGCAGATGCAAAAGAGGATGCGGTTTACGGTCTGCGGTCTTATATACGGCTGGAGCAGGCAGATTGTGAATATCTGGGGCAGAATACAGTGATAGACGGTGAGGAGCATACTGCCATAGAGGGGTACGGATTTTATAAAATAGCCTTTAAGGCTGAGAATCTAAGCAGCCAGCCCCATTACGGGGAGATTGTGTATTTGCTTGATATAGACAGGGGCAGGGATGCTCGGGAGGTGAGGACGGTGATACTGCCGTCCAATAAGGACTACAGCCAGACCGGATTTTCTGCGGCAGCAGATTCCGGGCTTCCGGGGAAAAGAGATACGGAGGTTGTCTGTTATATAGAGGTACAAGAAGGCGTAGACATGGTTCGTGCCAGTTATCAGCCGACTTGGGATGAGAAGCAGATAGAGTTGGAGATTGTTTTAAACGAAAGGTGATGTCACTGTTCACTTACAATGTCATTAAGTTAAGCTTCAACAAATGTTCGGCGTAGGGGAGGAGGGCCGCCCCGGCCAGGGGTGGCGGTTCTTGCCCGAAGCCTTCACAAGCTTTTAGGTGCTTAACTTAATGACATTGGTTCACTTATCAAGGTGATTTTTGGATATAAATTTTTTTCATGGATGGATTGACAAAAAAGTCTCTTTGTTATACAATCTTTAAGGTGGGTTAACACTTTAACGCGCTACAGCGTTGTGGCGAAAAAGTGGAAACCGCTGTAAATTGTAAGCAGGAGGAAAAAAGTATGAAAAAGTTATTGGCAATGATGCTGGTGCTGACTATGGCAGTATCCATGGCGGCATGCGGCAGTAAGAGTGAAGATCCGGCGTCAGCCCCATCAGAATCAGGGGAAGAGGCTTCCGGTGAGGAAGCGGAAGGTGAGACCGAAGCAGCGGCTCCGGCAGGAGATGGAGAATATGTGGTAGGTATCTGCCAGCTGGTACAGCATGACGCTCTGGATGCTGCTACAAAGGGCTTTATGGACGCCCTGAAGGAAGAACTGGGCGATCAGGTAAGCTTTGATGAGCAGAATGCATCCGGTGATCCGGCAACCTGTTCTACGATTGTAAATCAGTTTGTATCGGATGAAGTGGATCTGATCCTTGCGAATGCAACTCCGGCGCTCCAGGCAGCGCAGGCAGGAACCGGAACGATTCCGATTCTGGGAACCTCTGTAACCGAGTACGGCGTGGCTCTGAATATCAGCGATTTTGACGGAACCGTGGGAGGCAATATCTCCGGCACATCCGACCTGGCTCCCCTGGACCAACAGGCACAGATGGTGAAGGAGCTTTTCCCGGATGCAAAGAATGTAGGACTTGTATATTGTTCCGCAGAGGCCAATTCCCAGTACCAGGTTGATACGGTTCAGGGCTTCTTAGAGGAACTTGGATATACTTGTAAGCAGTATTCCTTTGCGGATTCCAATGATTTGTCATCCGTAACGCAGACAGCCGTAGATGAAAATGATGTTCTCTACATCCCTACGGATAATACGGCCGCAAACAATACGGAAGTTATCCGGAATATCTGCGAGCCGGCTAAAATGCCTGTTGTAGTAGGAGAGGAAGGCATCTGCGCAGGCTGCGGTGTTGCTACACTGTCCATCAGCTACTATGATCTGGGTGTTGCTACCGGTAAGATGGCAGCAAAGATTTTGACGGGTGAGTCCGATATCTCAACTATGCCCATCGAATATGCTCCGCAGTTCACTAAGAAGTATAATGCGGAGATCTGTGATTCCCTTGGCATTACCATTCCGGAGGGATATGAGGCTATAGAGTAAGCAAAGAAGCAGTTTTTAGGAAACTGCGGTTAAAAGACTTGGTTCTCCTTGAGAAAATTATATAGAAAGCGGCAAAAAAAGACTTTCCTTTTTTGCCGCTTTTTGTTATACTTATGAAAGCTGTGTGCCTTTTGATGGGACATGGAACTGGAGTCAGTAATATTCTGCCGGTACGCAAATCAATTTGCAGACGCATAGCCTTGCGGCTGGGAATTGATTTAGATAAAGGTGTATCGGAAGAATATTACGGAACTGGAATAGAGGAGGAATGGTTATGGAGATTTTGAAGCTTTTAAATGCTCTGCCAGGAGCCTGTGCCCAGGGCCTTATCTGGGGGATTATGGCGATTGGAGTCTATATTACCTACAAGGTTTTGGATTTGGCGGATCTGACGGTGGACGGAACTATGGCGACCGGAGGGGCGGTCTGTGTCATGCTGATGCTGCAGGGACATTCCGCCGGTTTTTCTCTGCTGATTGCAACGGGTGCAGGAATGCTTGCGGGACTGACAACAGGAATTTTACATACGGTAATGGGAATTCCTGCGATTTTGGCAGGCATTTTGACACAGCTTGGACTTTATTCCGTCAATCTGCGGATTATGGGAGGAAGAGCGAACCAGTCCATTGGCGTGGATCAGTATGAATTGTGGGTTTCTCTGCGTTGGGTAAAGGATGTGCCTTTTTATAAAAATCCTATCTTTGTGGTTGGAATTTTTGTAATTCTTCTGATTGCGGTTCTCTACTGGTTCTTTGGAACGGAGCTTGGATGTTCCATCCGGGCTACGGGCTGCAATGCAAGTATGTCCCGTGCTCAGGGAATTAATACGGATATCAGCAAGATTTTGGGCTTGGTGCTTTCAAACGGCATTGTGGCTTTTTCAAGCGGACTGTTTGCCCAGTATCAGGGGTTTGCGGATGTGAATGCGGGCCGTGGCGCTATTGTAATCGGTCTGGCGGCTGTAATTATCGGGCAAGTGGTATTTGGAAAGATTCGAGGGAATTTTGCCTTTAAGCTTTTGTCGGTGGTGTTCGGATCCATTATTTACTACCTGGTACTTCAGGTTGTGCTGAAGATGGGGCTCGAACCGAATGATTTGAAACTGCTGGCAGCAGTTGTGGTTGCGATTTTCCTGGCGATTCCTTACCTGAAAGGAAAATATTTTGCAAAACCGGTGAAAAGAGGAGGTGCATCCAATGCTTAGGATTGAACACATTTGGAAGACCTTTAATGTTGGTACGGTAAATGAGAAGACGGCTCTTAAGGATTTGTCGCTGGAACTGAACGAGGGAGATTTTGTAACGGTTATCGGCGGAAACGGAGCAGGAAAGTCTACGATGCTCAATGCGGTGGCCGGGGTTTGGCCGGTAGATGAGGGAAAGATTTTTATTGATGATATTGACGTGACGAAGCTTCCGGAGCATAAGCGTGCGGCTTACCTGGGGCGGGTATTCCAGGATCCCATGACGGGGACAGCGGCGAATATGCAGATTCAGGAGAATCTGGCTCTGGCTTTAAGGAGAGGCTCTTTTCGGTTTTTGAAGTCCGGAATTACCAGGGAGGAACGGGAGGATTATCAGGAAAAACTTAAGGTTTTGGATCTGGGTCTTGAGGATCGGATGACCAGTAAGGTGGGTCTCCTTTCCGGCGGACAGCGTCAGGCTTTGACGCTTTTGATGGCTACCTTGAAGAAGCCGAAGCTGCTGCTTTTGGATGAGCATACGGCGGCCCTTGACCCGAAGACAGCGGCGAAGGTACTGGATGCTACGGAGCGGATTGTGGGACGGGATAATCTGACCACCCTTATGATTACACATAATATGAAGGATGCCATTGCTCACGGAAATCGGTTGATAATGATGTATGAGGGAAACGTTATTTATGATGTGTCCGGAGAAGAGAAGAAGAAGCTTAAGGTTGCGGATCTGCTTGCCAAGTTTGAGCAGGCCAGCGGCGGAGCTTTTGCAAATGATCGGATGATGCTTACTTAAAGGATATGATTATGCGGACGCCCTTCAGACAGAAACAATAGTTTATGTCTGCATCCGCTTTGCTGACACATCTGCCGGGAACTATTGTTTTTATTTGGCGGCCGGCATTGAGAAGCGGCAGTTTGCAGGTTCCTTATGTGCGTGTTAAGCAGATTATTTGGTTTTGGACTTCATTGGATTGACAAGGACAGGGGAAGTTGCTAAAATTGAAAAAGCGGAAAATGCAGAAAGGTGAGTAATTATGAGAAAAGTAGTTTTTTCTATGCTGGTGGACAATACCTCCGGTGTTTTGAGCCGGATTGCCGGGCTGTTCAGCCGGCGAGGCTATAATATTGACAGCCTGACCGTAGGCGTGACGGCGGATCCCCGATATTCCAGAGCGACGGTTGTGGCCAAAGGTGATCGGATTATTTTAGAGCAGATTGAGAAGCAGCTTAACAAGCTGGTGGATGTGATTGATATTAAGCGTCTGGAGCCGGAGAGCTCTATTTGCCGGGAGCTGATTATGATTAAGCTGAAAGTGAATGAGGAGAACCGGCAGTCCGTTATCTCTGTGGCGAATATTTTCCGGGCGAAGATTGTGGATGTGTCAAAGGAATCCCTGCTCATTGAGCTGACGGGCAATCAGTCTAAGATTGAGGCTTTTATCGATCTCCTGCACGGCTATGAGATTCTGGAGCTTGCAAGGACTGGAATCACGGGCTTGTCCAGGGGCGTCTTTGATGTGAAGATGTATGATGAGGATGGACAGCTGATGGATTATGATTTCAGCTGATTTGGAATGTGTTTGATGGTATAGTCCGCAGGGTGGCCTACATCCTGCTCGCAGCTATAAAAACAGCAATGTCCCGAGTGGACCAGAAGGATTTACAGACGCATGCTTTAAGCGGCTGGAAATGCTTCTAAGAAGGCGGTCCGGGAAAGGACATTGCGGAACTTAAAACAGCAATGTCCCGAGTGGACCAGAAGGATTTACAGACGCATGCTTTAAGCGGCTGGAAATGCTTCTAAGAAGGCGGTCCGGGAAAGGACATTGCGGAACTTAAAATAGGAGGAATGAAAAAATGGCAAAGATTTATTATCAGGAAGACTGCAACCTTTCCCTGCTGGAGGGTAAGACGATTGCAGTGATTGGTTACGGAAGCCAGGGCCACGCACATGCGCTGAATGCAAAGGAATCCGGCTGCAACGTGATCATCGGACTTTATGAGGGAAGTAAGTCCTGGGCTCGTGCGGAGGCACAGGGGTTTGAGGTGTATACGGCTGCCGAGGCTGCAAAGAAAGCGGATGTTATTATGATTCTTATTAATGACGAGCTGCAGGCAGCTATGTATAAGAAAGATGTTGAGCCGAATCTGGAAGAGGGCAATATGCTGATGTTCGCTCACGGCTTTAATATTCATTTCAATCAGATTGTACCTCCCAAGAATGTGGATGTTACCATGATTGCTCCTAAAGGACCGGGACATACCGTAAGAAGCGAATATCAGGCAGGCAAGGGCGTTCCCTGTCTGGTAGCCGTACATCAGGATGCTACCGGAAAGGCTTTGGAGAAAGCTTTGGCTTATGCACTGGCTATCGGCGGCGCAAGAGCAGGCGTTCTGGAGACTACCTTTAGAACAGAGACTGAGACTGACCTCTTTGGTGAGCAGGCTGTTCTCTGCGGCGGCGTATGTGCTCTGATGCAGGCCGGATATGAGACTCTGATCGAGGCAGGCTATGATCCGAGAAATGCTTACTTTGAGTGTATTCATGAGATGAAGCTGATTGTAGATCTCATTTATCAGTCCGGCTTTGAGGGAATGCGTTATTCCATCTCCAATACGGCAGAGTACGGCGACTATGTAACCGGACCAAAGCTGATTACCGAGGAGACCAAGAAGACCATGAAGAAGATCCTGAAAGAGATTCAGGATGGTTCTTTTGCAAAGGAATTTCTGTTGGATATGTCCTCCGCAGGCGGACAGGCGCACTTCAAGGCTATGCGTAAGCTGGCGGCTGAGCATCCCTCAGAGAAGATCGGCAAGGAGATCCGGAAGCTGTATAGCTGGAATGGCGAGGATAAGCTGCTGGATAACTAGTGATTTGTATAATTGGTATAAAGATAGACATAGAATAGATTGTAACTGCGAAAAGGATGAACAGCTACAATAGATTTAAGAATGGGGGCATTTCAAAGGGAGACTTTTGGAATGTCCCTTTTTGGTATAAAGAAGATAGAAAAGTTCTTTTTTAGAATTGTGCTTCTGCTTATAATTGATTATAATTACAGTAAATTGAAGTAGAAAAGGACAATACGGCATGATTATTACCTATGATTTTCTTCTTGGAAGCAGAATAGAGAAATTATTATTTCACTAACCGGCGAAGATAGACACAAAGCAGTTTTTTTCAGAGGAGAGGGCTTTTTTCCATTGGAACAAAAGGAATTTCAAAGGGGGAAATAAAGATATCTGGGCGGAAAGGGGCAGCGTTATTAATTGGGACGCTTTAATTTCGTTTGACTGCGCAAGTCTATATTGATTTCTAAATCTGAACTGTCTGAATTCAGCCGGAATGGAAATGTACAGGAATATTTAAAATGTCTGGAAAGGACGGAGGGGAAAATTGTAAAATATACGTTGTTGGCGCAGGGAAGTCAGGAGGATTTTACGGACAAGGAGCTTTTGTGGAATTATTTGTATGGAGGAAATATGCCTGAAGAGGAAAAAAACGGGTATTGTCAGGAATCCGCTGCCGATCCATGTACGGAAGTCTTACGAAGGAATTGGCTAAAAAGATTCTTTCGGCTCTAGAGGAAAATAGAGAAAAGCTTCCAGACGGGGTAGAGAAAGGGATTCTGTTTGATATGAAGTTTCTTGTAAAGTGACAAGAAAAAGCGGGAGTTAAATGGGAATTTGTGCCAAGGCTCATATCTGGTAAGGATGTGTTTTTAATGAATCGTTTTAAAATCAACTTTCAATTACAGGAATTGGATAAAGTCATGCCTTTTGGGGAAAGGCTTCATTGGTTTGCTCTAACAGACGGCTTACTTTGGATTGATGCCGGAACACAAACAATATATGAATATAGTGAAGCAGCACAGGCGTATTTTGGAAGTGATATAAAATACAATGATTATCAAATAGCTCGTTTCTTAGAAGATTTTTTTGGTATATTCAGATATGTCGGAGAATCTGTACCAAAAGAATTGTATAGCATTCTTGAACAATTTAATGTTAAAACAGAAAAATGGAGAGATTGTCACATAGAGGAAGAAGATGAAGTATTTGACCGGTTTTATTTTAATGAGTATTGCGAGTTAGGTGAGTGGTATTCAAATAGATTATTTGATTCCGGGCATCTTGTAGGAGGACCGCATATTGGCTGCTTCAGATGTGGAGAAAAAATTAAAATTATATGGAAAAGCAGCTTTAAGCTTGATAATGGAAATAGTATATGGACAGCTCCGGAGGGCTGCTATGAGATGCCATATAACGAGTTTGTTTCATCAGTGACAGAATTTTTTCATGCATTTTTTGCCCGGATGGATAAGCAGGTTGAAAATGCCGTGATGAAAGATTGGGGAAATATTTTCCTTGATAAGCAGAGACTTGCAGCGGAAAATGATGAAAGAAAAGCAGGCCTTTTACAGGGAATAGGATTTCTTGGAAATACCGATTGGAATACGGATTGGGATAGAGTAATGATGCTTTATTCTAAAATGGAAGATGAGTTGAATATGGCGAAAAGAGCAATGAGACGCATGTAGGTTTAAGGAGAGATTATGAGCAGAAAAAAGCATAAGAAAAACAGAATAGACAATCGCCGGATAATAGGAGGCGTTTTGATTGGGGTGTGGATTCTGGCCTTTTCCATTGCAGTATTCTATTTGCTCTCTTCCGGAAAAAGCGGTGGAGGGGATGCGGCGGATACCGAGTCGGTTTCACAGGAAGATAACGTGACGGCAAAAGAACAGGGAACTGAAAATCCGGAGGCGGAACAGGAAGAAAAAGAAGACCCTCAAAGCGAGGAAAACAGAACGGCAGCAGAAGAGGGGGCGAAAACAGAGATTACACAGATCCTGATTTCCCAGAATGCGGCGGAGACAGACAAGGTGACATTGGGGATCGATGTATCAAAATTTCAGGGAACCATAGATTGGAAAGCCGTAGGGGATGCCGGGATTGAATTTGCTATAATTCGAGTAGGCTACCGTACCCAGAGCAGCGGCGAGATCCGTGAGGATACCAATGCAAGATACAATATGCAGGAGGCCACAGCCAACGGAATTCAGATAGGCGCCTACTTCTTTTCCACGGCAGTTACAAAAGAGGAAGCGGTGGAGGAAGCCCTGTGGACAGCTAATTATATCTCTCAGTATGCAGTAACCTACCCGGTGGCGTATAACTGTGAGGGCTTTGAGAATCCGGAAAACCGGCAGTATGAACTGACCGTGTCAGAGCGCACAGACTGTGCAGCCGCCTTTTTGAAAGAGATCTACGAGCAGGGATATACTCCCATGTTTTACGCATCCAAAAGTGAACTGGAGTATGGTACAAAGTGGGAAACCTCCCGTTTGGAGAACCAGTTTAAAATATGGGTCTCCCAATATCCGGATCTGCCCTATCCTCAGACTGCGGCTTCCAGCTATAGCGGCGCTCATGCCATGTGGCAGTATACAAACAATGGCAGCATTGCAGGCATCTCAAGGCCCGTGGATGTAAATGTGGCATATTTCGGTTATGAGGACAGTGCGGATGCACGGAACCAGGTCGCTCCGGAGACGGCGGAGGCTGATGTGGAGGCACTGATGAACTTTAAGGAAGTGGACGAAACCGTTACGGCAAAGGAGACCGTAAATCTCCGTGACATTCCAAGCCAGGGAACAGACAGCACGGTTTTAAAGCAGCTTAATAATCAGGAGACAGCCAGAAGAACCGGTATCAGTGACAGCGGCTGGTCCAGGCTTATCATAGACGGAGAACGCTATTATGCAGTGTCCAATTATCTGACTGCGGATCTGTCTTATACGCCCCCGGTCAAGGAGGCTGATGACGGCCTGAAAACCAAGTTCCAAAAGGTTTCCGAAAATGTAACGCCAAAGATAGAAATCAATCTGCGGATGCTTCCAAGCGTCACTAATCCGGATGCCGTAGTGGCAGCCACAGTCAAGGCGGGCGAGGTCTTCCTGCGGACAGGAATTAATACGGATTACGGATGGTCACGGGTGGAATATAACGGGCAGACGCTGTACTGTGTAAGCAGCTATCTGACGACAGTGGAATAATGGCTATGATGCAGGCATTCCTGGCATTCGGCCTTACGCCGGCGGCGTACTTTGCGTTAAAGTGAAAGGAGAAAGATATGTCTGAATTAACAACCACGAAAAATACAATTATTTTTGATCTGGATGGTCTGTTGATTGACAGTGAACTTGTCAGCTGCCGGATCTGCCAGGATTTGACAGAGGACTGTCAACAGCATATTTCTATGGAGACATATGCTCAGAATTACAGCGGAAAAACAGAAATTCATAACATAAGCACCTTAATAGAAGAGTTTAACCTCCCAATCTCTGTGGAAGAGGGCATGGCCTTTGTAGCCCTTAAGGAAAAGGAATATCTGAAAGAGCTCGTTGCTTTAAAACAAGGGGCAAGGGAATTATTGACCTATCTAAAAAACAATCAATACAAAATGATACTGGCTACCTCCAGCACCGGAGAACGTGCCCTGGGCATTTTAGATCAAAATGAAGTAACCGCTTATTTTGACTACATGGTATTTGCCACTGAGGTAAAAAAGAGTAAGCCGAATCCGGATATTTTTCTGAAAGCCTGTGAATACGCCAAGGAGCCCCCGGAAAATTGCCTGGTGCTGGAAGACAGTGAGGCCGGAATACAGGCCGCATAATCAGAAACGATTTCTACAGCTATTTCCCTTGCCTTGGCGCTGGACACGTTTTGATTGTCTGTCTCACCCAAATACACGCAAAAGTAAATTCTTTTGTCAGCAGCGTCCGCAAAGCCTGTAAACCATGCGTCTACAACAATGCCATGAGCCATTCCCATTCCCGTTTTTCCATAAATGGGAATATTGGCTTCGCCTGGATCTGACAGCAGCATAACCTGCTTTAATTGATTTTGGGTTTCTTTAGAATAATCGGAATGCTCGCCAAAGATGCGTTCCAATACCTCTACCTGTTCCCTGGGAGAAATCAGCAAAGAGGATTCAATCCAGAATCCGGTTAAAGCAGGGTTGTTATTATTGGTATTTACTTGTCCCTGCCAATCGGAAATATCACAATTACCATAGGAAAGCCTGTCTAATTCCTCCTGCATCGTATCTTTTCCAATGGCATCAACTACTTCCCGAAAGTACCAGACACAAGAAGCACGAAACGCTTGGGGAAAATCAATATTCTGGTTCCAATCCTCATTCCAGAATATTTCCCCGCTCCATGTATGTGTAGAATTGTCCGGTACAATGATTCCATGCTCCAGAGCAATTAAGGAAGAAATGATTTTAAAAGTAGAGCATGGTGAACGACGGGTAAGGGCTAATTCCTGGTTATATATTTGACAGCAGTTCCCGGCAGAATCGTAAATAACAGCGGAACCATTGATTCCGTCAAAATAGTCTGACCAATCGATTTCTGTGATAATCGGTTCCGGGGGTTTTTCCTGAATGTCATTTGCTGTTGGGTTTTCGGCTTCTTCCTCTGTTTGCATTGGCTCTTTTGGTGTCTGTATTTCGTCTTGCTGTGTATCAGTCAGGGGAGTGTTTTCATTGGAACAACCCATCAAAGCCAAAAGTGAAGTGATTAATATATAATTGAAAATTTTACAGTGTAAATATAGTTTTCTCATAAATTTCCTCATCATAGATTCCATTTTTTTCCCTGATTCTACCACAGGAGCCTATTTTGTTCAAGATGCATGAGATAGGTTATCACGCAATAAAGAACTTATTATACTGACAAATGGAAACAAATTGGTGCAGATAAACTCCTTATATGAAATCAAATCTGGCGCCGGTGCGCCTTGCGGTAAGTGTTGGGGGTTTTTCCGGAGATCCGCTTAAAAACTTTACAAAAATAAGCTTCATTGGAAAATCCGGTCTGCAAAGCAATATCAAGAATCGGAAGACTGGAAGTGCGCAGGAGCCTTTGGGCGGTTTCAACCCGGTAATCCAAGAGGTATTCAAAAGGCGATTTGTGGATAAGGCTTTGAAAACAGCGCAGGCACTCCCGTCTGCCCACGGCTGCAGACCGGGCAATATCCTCCAGTGAAATCTTTTCCTGATAATGCTCATGGATATAGGACATCATAGTCCGGATGCGGTCCTGCTGAATGGAACTGACCGGGAGATCCGGCAGCTTTTGCTCCTGAATCTCATCCAAAAGCAAAAGCCAGATTTCAGACAGGAGATTCCTTGTCTGAAGCTCCGTATTCTCATTTTTTTGCAGCTCAGATAATCTTCTTAATTTGGACAGAATCAATTGCTGCTGTTTTGTTTTGCCCCGAAGCTCCAGAATCCGGAGCTTTTTGTTTTGGGACACTGGCTGGATATATTTGGTTTCAAAGATGCTTTTAAAATGGCCACCCAGTAAAATGGGATGAAAGAGAAAGGAGTCTACGGTAACAGCCCCCTGTCCCCCGGCACATCCCATGGTGCACAGAACATTGGAATTGAGGAAAACGGCTTCATTTTCATGGAAAGTGTAGGTTCCGGCGGAGGTTGTAAGCTCCATGGTGCCCCTTAGGATATAATCGAATTCAAATTCCTCATGCCAGTGCCAGGGAACAGAGGTTTCTGGCAGGGTGACATGATGGAGGACAAAAGGATATTCCGAAGAAAGCCCCTCGATTTCTTCTGCCTGATTCTCTCGGATTCGGATCTTCATCGTATAACTCCTTAATTATATCTTAATATTATTGATGTCTATATAGTTATATAATTTGTCCCTATATAGATATAATTAAGCAATAATTTTGATTATAATTATATTACAAACAACAAGAGATGTAAAGCGGAAAGGGGCATAGCCATGAAATCTGAATTGTATGAGGCGCTGCGGTTATATGGGGCCATGTACCCGGATAAGCTGGAGACTCTGACGGAAAAAGAATTTTGGATGATGAAAGAGCAGGAGAAAAGGAGGAGAGAGGATGGAAATTTTCGTAATGGCAGGATGTATTGTCAGTGTGCTGGTGCTCTGCGTGTTTGAGCATAGGATTCAGCAGGGATAATCATATATCAAACGTATCATTATTCCCCAAAATGGTTTTTATGAAAAATTTTTAACCGGAAAAGTATTCCGAATCAGCGGTAAGAAAAACGTGTAAGTGTATGCGTTAATCAGGCTGAAGCTCCGCTGATTTTGGAAAATATTTGCGATAAGTAAATACAAACAGTATAATCGCAAGGGCCGTGGACAGATAGTCCGTAATGGGCTGAGCCGCCGCCAGCATCCTTGCGGAATCAAAAATGTTCCGGAATAGAAACAGAACCGGAAGATAAATGATTCCCTGACGGCTGACGGAGAGAATCAGCGCCGGAAGTGCGGCCCCGGTAGACTGGATGGCGTTGATAAATACAAACAGCAGGCCCATTGCAGGTCCGGAGTAGATATAGATACGGGCAAATGACATGCCATAAGTAAATGCTCATGTACGGTAAAGAAGTAAGCAACCGAAAACAAGAGATAGACCGCCAGCACCACACTATTCCAACCAAAGAAGCTAAAGACTAAAAGGCAAGCACCGTGGAAATGTGTATAACTTGCTATTCCGTCATGGAAAAGTCCGTTCACAGAACATGGAAAAGCTAAAGTGCAGCTTTCCCACATTCTGCAAACAGACTTTCCCACAACTCCATAAGACAGCAAGTTATGCACATTACGCACAGTGCCGACTACTATGGAATCCCCATCATTCATACTTATTTTTACAATTTGTTCTATACTTATTCTTGACAAAGCGACACAAATGACGCATAATAGAAAGCGACACAAGTGTTGCAAAAGAAAAGAGGTGATAATGTGAGCTTGAAAGGAGATAAGACAAAACAGGACATTCGAGAAAAGGCATATCAACTGTTTGCGGAAAAGGGATTTAAAGATGTAACTATGAAAGATATTTGCGAGTTTACGGGACTTAGCCGTGGAGGACTATACCGCCATTATGAAAGTACCGAGCAGATATTTTTGGAGATAGTTAATGCTTTTTCCAATAAGCAAAAAAGTGAAGTATTTACTAAAATTGAGCAGCACGTTCCAGCTACCACGATATTAGAGGAACTTCTTTCAAGATATGCAACAGAAATGATTGATTACGAAAATTCTCTAAGCCTTGCTATTTACGAATTTTATAGTAATCCAGCGGTTTCTAAAGAAGATAATTCAGTGAAAAAACAGTACAAAATTTCAAAATCAACATGGATAGAGCTTATCAACTACGGAATTGATACGAAAGAATTTAATTCCGTGAACCCGGAATCAATTTTCAATGTAATTATTTTTGCATATCAAGGAGTACGAATGTATAGCAAGTTGATGAAAATGGATAAAGATATTCCCAATCAAATAATAAATGAAATAAAGCGGCTATTATTGCCGGAGGAGGTTCAGCATGAAAAATGATATTGTTTTGGTAAGACCAACTTTAGGGCTAAAAGAAAAAGCACTTGATTATCGAAAGGAACATTTTCAACATGGAGAAGAAATTATCTACGGAAGTGAGCTTTTTGACAAGACAGAAAGTTACGAGGAATGGCTATCCTCTGTAACGCTAAACACGAATCCCAAAACGGTAAATGAAAATTGGGTAGTTACGGATACTTTTTTTGCTTTAAGAAAAAGTGATGACAAGATAATCGGAATTATTGATTTAAGACATACGCTGAATGAATTTTTGAAAGATTTAGGGAATTGTGGGTATAGTGTACGTCCATCTGAAAGAAAAAAGGGATATGCGACAGAAATGCTATATCAACTTCTCCAAGTGGCTAAAGAAGCAGAAATGAAAGAACTTCATATATCTGTTGAAAAAGAAAATGCAGCGTCAATAAAAGTTATACAAAAAAATGGCGGCGTGTATGAACGGAGCTTTTCTTTTGAAAATGAAGTAGCAGATATTTATAAAATTAAATTATAAATTTTTGAGTTTAGAGTTTAGCGGGGGCGACAGCTTGAGTGCTATTGCCCCTCTGAATTATAAAAAAGTAACAGTAAACCATGCAACGCCCTATGTGGGAGAAAGGGGGAATCATTTATGCCTTGCACAGAAGCATACAGAGAACACATCATGTATACTTTCAATGGTTATTGCAAGACCGTCATACGCTTTGCGGCTATCAACGCATGGCGTGACAGGAGCAGACGGCGGCAAAAGGAAATATCCCTTGAATACCTCACAGAAGAAAAGTTTTACCCTTTAGGCACAACAGACGAATATTTTGAAGCACCCTATGAAGAATACCCCGTTACGATATGCGGTCAGACAGTTATCCTCACCAATGGGGAGCTTGCCGCTGCCCTGTTATCTCTGCCAGAGAGAAACCGGGAAATGATTTTCCTTTACTTTTTCGGAGATTACACACAACAGGAAATCGGGAAAATGTACGGGCGCTGCCGAAGTACAACCGGGTATCAAATCCGCAGGACGTTAAAGCTCTTGCAAAGAAAAATGGAGGTGCTTTCGCATCTTATGAAATCCGACTGCTAATTGATAATGAATTTTTTGAGACAACATTTTATTCCTGCGGGCAACGAGCCAAGAGGACATGCTGGCATGTCCATTTGACTTCATCGTGCAAGGTATTCATCTTAAATACATAGCAAGCTATATAATGAAACAAAATCCAGCAATTGTCAAGATGTAAAATGAAGATATTTTACAAGACGAAGTAAAAAATAAGAGGTAAAATAACTGTAATAAGCAGTAACATCCAGTCAGCTTATAGAAGAATTTACAAATGCAGGCTGCAGTGACCGGCTGATACGGAACTGGAATGGAGATTTACATGAAAAAAGAGATTAGGACAGTGGTCTATGATGACGAGCTGAGGCTTGAAGCATACCGTTTTGAGGGAATTGTACAGCCTTTTCCCAACCATTTCCATGAGCATTATGTCATAGGATTTGTGGAGGACGGCATGCGCAGGCTTTCCTGCAGAAATCAGGAATATTCCATAGAAAAGGGCAGCATCGTGCTTTTTAATCCGGGGGACAATCATGCCTGTGCCCAGAGTGACGGCGGGACTTTTGATTATCGTGGTTTTAATATCCCCAAAGAAACCATGCTTGTTCTGGCAGAGGAGATTACCGGAAAAAGAGAGCTTCCGGGCTTTTCGGAGAATGTTATTTCTGATCAGGAGGCTGCCTGCTACCTGCGTCCGCTTCATGAGATGGTTATGAAAGGGACCGGGGATTTTGGAAAAGAGGAAATGCTGCTTTTTATGATTTCTCTGCTGATTCGGAAGCATGGGCAGCCCTTTGAAAGCTGTATTCCCGAGTGCAGGCAGGAGATTGAGAAAGCCTGTGAATACATAGAGCAGCATTTTATGGAGCACATTTATCTGGATCAGATCTGCCGCCATGCGGGGCTCAGCAAATCAACACTGCTGCGTGCATTTACAAAGTCAAAGGGGATTACGCCCTATCGCTATCTTGAGACGATCCGCATTAATGAAGCCAAAAAGCTGCTGGCAGAGGGAATTGCGCCTGTGGAGGCCGCTATGCGGACAGGATTTTCCGATCAGAGCCATTTTACGAATTATTTCAATCAATTCTTAGGGCTGGCTCCAGGTATTTATCGAGAGATATTCGACCAGAAACTTAGCTAGGAAGTGTCAAGTGTT